>NZ_JBFUEN010000012.1:0-145192 GCF_056403915.1 Terrabacter sp. P2_E3 | reverse complement strand
GCCCCAGACCAACGGCAAGATCGAACGCTTCCACCGCACCCTCGCCGACGGCTGGGGATACGCCCACTGCTACACCTCAGAGGACGAGCGACGGGCGGCCCTGCCAGCATGGCTCCACGAGTACAACCACCACCGACCCCACACCGCCTGCGGGAACAAGCCACCCATCACCCGCTTAACCAACCTGTCGGGTCAGTACAGCTAGCTCCCGACCGGCGCGCACTGGCAGCGGCATGTCCGTTAACGCCTGAGCGTCGCTCGGGAATCGTGCGCGATGGGGCACAGTGGCCTTCGTGAGTTCAGATCTGGAGAAGCGGATACAGGCTGCTGAGGGCCTTGGCCTTGAGGACCTCGTCGACCTCGGATGCGACCTGGCGGAGGCTGGCCTGTTGAGCGAGGCCGAGGACTGCTTTCGTCGGGCGTCTGACCTCGGCTCCGCACGCGCGTCCTTCAACCTAGGCAACTGCTTAGCCGAGCAGGAGCGGTGGGTAGAAGCCGTGACCATCTACGAGATCGCCCTCGACCGCGGCGAGAGCGACGCGTGGCTGAACTTGGGCTTGGTCCTTCACGAACTCGGCGACCTCGCTGGCGAGATCCGGGCGTACCAGGGCGCCGAAGCGGCCGGGGACAGCGGCGGCCCTCTCGGACTGGCCTTCGCCTTTCGCGAGCAAGGGGACAGAGAAGCAGCCATGGAGGCCGCGCAGCGCTCCGCTGCGGCCGGTAATGACACCGCAGCTGCCGTGGTCGCTTGCTGGCAGTGGTGCATATCCCTCGACCCCGGCCTTGAGGCTGCCCTGCGGGCGGGCGCTGATCACTTCGCGTCTGCCCGGGCAGACCTGGGGCACCTGCTGGTCGCGACAGGACGCATTGAGGAGGCCCGGGATGTCCTGGAGCGTGGAATGAAGCTGGGTGAAGTCGAGAGCATGCTTCCGCTCGGCAACCTGTACTCAGACCTGCTTGACGACGACGAAGCCGCCGAGGCTGCCTACCGGGCCGGCGCCGCTCTGGGAGACGCGCATTCACATCACAACCTTGCCGTCCTGCTCGAGGAGAACGGCGACGCTAACGGGGCAGAGCGGCACTATCGGGCAGCCATCGAGGGTGGGGACACCCTGTCGATCCACGCTCTTCGTTACCTTCTGGACGAGTAGGTCCTTCACCGCGTAGAAGCGCCAGCGCTATGCAGCCTTCAACGTCCGGACCTCGCCACCATCGCTAGGCGCTGCATATCCGGTAAACGCCTCACGCTGATGCCCGGGCGCCGCGGGCCTACCGTGGAGCTACCAGTCGCGATGCGTGTTCACGGCGTGCAGGACGGCTTGCGCAGCTTCCTCGGCGTCAATACCAGGCTCAGCCTCGGCCACGGCGTCCGTGACGAGCCGGTGCAGCGCCTCCAGTAGCTCGTCGCGCTCCTCGGTCATCAGCAGATGCGCTGGCCCGGCTACGTCGTTGAACGCCTCGGCGAACGCTGCGCCGAGGGCAGTGAGCTGTTCGCGGCGCTCGGCTTCGACCATGTCAGCCTGCAGGGCCGCGCGAATGGGGCGAGTGCTGTCTTTCCAAGCGCTTAAGGCCTTCTTGTAGCTGCGGCTCGAGATGCCCTCTCGACCGTCCCAGGCGCGAAGGGGGTTGTCGACGTTCTCCCGCACCCACTCCGGTGTCCGTGCCTTGCTGATCGACAGGTAGACGCCCTTGCCGGCCTCAGGGGTCCACGCGCGCCTCATGGCGGCGGCGTAGTCGGCGGGAACGCAGTCCAGGGAGATGTACTCCATCTCGTTCAGCTGCGCCGGTTCGAGCAGGTCGTAGTGGGTCATGCCGAACATCTCGTGGACGTCGATGCGTCGCAGCCGCTGAAGGCGATTTAGCTCCGAGGCGTTGACCAAGCGTCCCATCTCGCCCCAGAGGACCAGCCGTGTCAGGTTTGGGAAGGCCGAGGCGATGATCGCGCAGTCGACTGACTGGATGTCGTAGACCGACAAGGCGCGGATCTCGGGGGCGGTCGTGACAGGTGGGAGCTCTTGCCCGTCCTCGTACTGCCGGAAGCCTGGCTCGTCCTCGAGGTCCTCTCGCTCGCCAGCGTCCCAGCGTCGCTGCCAGTGCAGCTGAGTACCGACGTCCCATCCCATCGACCAGGTCAGTGACTCCTGTGTCCGCACCAGCGGCGCGGCGCCGAGGTTCTTGTAGCTGCGGGGCAGCACCCACTCGCGGTGCGACTGCTCCAACTCGTTGCGGTACCCGTGGTGCGTCAGGCGCAAGGGGGCGAGCCGCCCCAGGTCCGCGACGGTGTGAGGCTCCGGACCGGACCAGTCCAGGTCCAGCACGTCGACCTGCTGGGACCGGTCGTTCACCGAGATGATCTGCGCGGCCGACCATTCGCCGAGCTCTGGGCAGTACGTCGCCACGACGTCCCCCGGAGCGATTGGGCGGGGTGGGGCCTGCGGTCTGCGTGAAGGCACGCCACATGCTACGAGCGGCGGTCTTCCAGCCTCCCCAAAACACGACGGATGGGGCTCGATAGCGCCGCAGCAGATCGTGCCTTCGAGGACGAGCGCTCATCGACGTGTGGGTGAAACTTCGACCGCGCGACACGCGGCGTGTTTCTTCGTGGTTCGCCGCGTCGGGCGTGGATGGTGGGGAGTGCGGACACACCCACACAAAAGACCTGAACTGACAAACACTGCGGGCTTGATGCCCTGGGGGTCGGCTCCCCACCCCGGCCAGAGGCCATCCACACGAATAGCCGTCACACACACGACACGCATCTTCTGGTCCGCCATCTTCTTCGTGACCTTTGGACGTCATCTCTTGACGTGACCTGGCGTGTGCGCGGCTCCCCGCGGCGCCGGCATCTTCTTCTTGATCGTTTCTGGGCCGCCCTTTCGGACCGGGTGTGCCGTGCAGCGGGAGCCGCAGTATCTGCACGGCACACCCACCCGGACCGCTAGGGAAGGGGGTGGCCGTCATGTCCCGGGAAACTCGAGACCGCGTCTGGGACGCCGTCCCCCTGCACCCCGCCACGGACACCGGTGAGCCTCCGGACCGTGAGGGCCACCCCCTCGACCTGAGTCACCTCGACCCGGCGACCGAGACCCAGGTCGTGGCCCGGTTGCTGTCGCGGGACTTCGACGCCTGGTCCGAGGCCGCCTCCCGGGTCGGACACTGCGCCAAGCCGATCCGGCTGCACGGGTCTTCGCAGACCGTCGACGCGGCCACCGGTGAGGTGCTCTCGACCTTCTCCTCGGTCGACAGCCCGCTCGGGGTGCTGCACGTGCGGTGTGGCAACCGCCGCGCTGCGGACTGCCCGGCCTGCTCCCGCGTCTACGCCGCCGACACGTTCCACCTGATCCGGGCTGGGGTCGTCGGCGGCAAAGGCGTCCCCGAGCAGGTGGGCGAGAACCCGTTGGTCTTCGCGACCCTCACCGCGCCCTCGTTCGGCCCGGTCCACGGCACCCGCAACGGCCGCCGCTGCCGCCCCTACCGCAGCAAGGAGCAACCCGACCGGTGCGCGCATGGCCGGTCGACGGTCTGCCACGCCACCCACACCGACGGCGACCCGATGCTCGGGCAGCCCCTGTGCGGCGACTGCTACGACTACCCCTCGCACATCGTGTGGCAGTGGTGGGCCCCAGAGCTGTGGCGCCGGTTCACCATCGCCCTGCGGCGCGCCCTCGCCCGGATGCTCGGGATCAGCACCCATCGGCTCGCGCAGATCGCGACGGTCCAGTTCGCCAAGGTGGCGGAGTACCAGCTGCGCGGCCTCGTCCACTTCCACGCCCTGGTCCGCGTCGATGGCAAGCCAACCGACGACGATGCAAGCGGCGACTCACACGCGCCGGCCCCGGCCGGGGTCACCGCCGCGCTGCTCTCGTCCGCGATCGAGACCGCGGCCGCGTCCGTGTGGTTCGACGCCCCGCCCCTGTTCGGTGGTGACCTTGTCCGTCGGCTGAGGTTCGGCGCCCAGGTCGATGCACGGCCCGTCCGCGACGCGCACCGGACCGACGACCCCGAGAAGCAGCTCGAGGCCGAGCAGGTCGCCGGCTACCTCGCCAAGTACGCGACGAAGTCCGCCACCGACTCGACCGACGCGACGAGCCCGCACCTGCACCGGCTTCGTTCGACCATCGCTCAGACCGTCGACCGGCAGCAGCTCGAGGCGGCCGCCACCGAGGCGCCGATGGCCGATCACCCGTACGCGCTGCTCGGCAAGTGGGCCCACATGCTCGGCTTCCGCGGGCACTTCTCGTCCAAGTCCCGCCGCTACAGCGTCACCCTCGGCCGGCTACGCCGCGCCCGCGTCCGGTTCCAGCGCCGCCTCGCCGCCGCCTCTCGCGAAGGACGCACGCTCGAGACCCGCGACCTCGAGAACCTGCTCGACGACGACGACACCGAAACCACCCTCGTCATCGGGCAGTGGACCTACGCCGGATCCGGCTGGGACACCGACGGCGACGCCGAACTCGCCAAAGCCGCGGCAGCCCGCGCCCGCGAGTACGCCCAAGAACGAGCGAGAGCCAGACACGAGAGACCGCACCGCAAGGAGATTGGAGTTGAGAGATGGAACTGATGACCATCGACGAGGTCGCCGAACGGTTGCGCGTCCCCGTCCTGACCATTCGCTGGTTGCGCCAGGAAGGCCGGTTCGCACCCGCGATCAAGGTGGGCCGCCGCCTCGTCTGGGACGTCAAGGACGTAGACGCCTGGCTGGAGGCGCAACGCGAAGGGACACCGGCAGCGTGAGCATCCAGCGACTGGTCCGTGGCGATCGCGTCCGTTACAGGGCTCGCGTGAAGTCCCATGGCCGTGAAGTGGCGACGCGTGTCTTCGACCGCAAGTCTGACGCGGTCGCGTGGGAGCAGGAGCAGGCTCGCCGGCTGCGCTCAGGCGAGTGGTTCGACCCGCGTCGAGGAAGGGTGCCCCTCGCCTCGCTCTTCCCTGACTGGGTCGCCTCGCGCCAGAGCCTCAAGAGGAAGACGCAGGAGGCGGATCTATCGGCGTGGGCGAACCATGTAGCCCCCAAGTTCGGCCACCTGCCGATTGCCTCGATCACCGAGGCGCAGGTCTCGGCGTGGGCAGGTGGGCTCGTGGCGGCCGGTCTGTCCGGATCGACGGCCAGCAGATACCTGTCCACGCTGCGCTCGATGCTGGCGTTCGCGGTCGCTGACGGTCGCGTGTCCAGGAACGTCGCGGCCTTGGTCAAACCGCCCAAGGCAGGGCGTGCCCGTCGCGAGGGCCAGTTCCTCTCATTGGAGGAGCTCGAGGGGCTGGCCCTCGCATGCAACGGCCCGTATGCCGACGTCGTCAGGGTCCTCGGCCTGTGCGGACTGAGGTGGGGCGAGCTGGCCGGCCTCCAGGTCGGGGACCGCGTCAAGGTGCCGGGTGAGGGCCTGCGCCTGCAACGGAGCGTCCTCGCCAGCAGCTCCAAGGGCGGCCTCTACGTCGACACGCTCAAGGGCCGACGCTCGCGCACCGTCGCGCTGCCGGCGGCGGTCGTCCCGATCCTCGACCTCTGGAGTACCGGCAAGCCGTCCTCCGCCTGGATGTTCAGCGCACCCGGTGGCGGTCCCCTCTCCGAGTCGAACTGGAAGCGCTCCGTCGCCTGGCGTGACGCGTGCGCGGCCATCGGCCGGCCGACCCTGCGCGCCCACGACCTACGGCATACGGCGGCATCGATCTGGCTCGGTGCAGGCGCCGACCCGAAGGTCGTCCAGCGGATCCTGGGGCACGCCTCGGCCGCCATGACGATGGATCTCTACGGCCACCTGATCGACCGCAACCTGTGGGAGGCAGCGCAAAAGGTCGGGGGCACCACGGGGGCATCTGAGTCGGTCTCGGGCAAAGGAAAGGCCCCCGACTCTGGCGAGAAGGGGGCCTGACCTGTGGTGTTGCGTGGAGCCGCTTGTCGGAATCGAACCGACGACCTATTCATTACGAGTGAATCGCTCTGGCCGACTGAGCTAAAGCGGCTGGTCGTGAGGGCCGCGACGAGCGCGACCGGACACGGAGGTTGAGTATACGCACGACCCCTGCCGGAGAAAAATCGTGTCCCGAGAAGGCCTTCGGCACGTCGTCACCGGCCGCGCCCGTGCCGTTCGCGACCCTCGGGAATGCCGCGCCGACCCCGTGGCCTTGACCTCCAGGAGACGGCGGAAACCCCCACCGGCCACTCCCTCAGGAAGGACCACGATGACCGAGTCGAACGCCTCGACCCCGACCATGCGCGCCATGACCTACGACACCTACGGCGGACCCGAGGTGCTCGCCCTCACCGAGCAGCCGCGCCCCAAGGTCGGGCCCGGAGAGGTGCTCGTGCGAGTGCGGTCGGCGTCGGTCAACCCCGTCGACTGGAAGCTCATGTCGGGCGGCCTCGACGCCGTCATGGACGTGCGGTTCCCCGTCGTCCCGGGCTGGGACGTGTCCGGGGTCGTCGAGGCCGTCGGCTTCGACACCCCTGAGTTCTCGCCCGGCGACGAGGTGCTGGCCTACGCCCGCAAGGACTACGTCCACGGCGGCACCTTCGCCGAGCTCGTCAACGTGCCGGTGCGCGCCGTCGCCGCCAAGCCCGCGTCGATGTCGTGGGACGAGGCGGCCGGCCTGCCGCTCGCAGGCCTCACCGCCCTGCGCCTGCTGACGCGCCTCGAGGTCGGCGAGGGCGACACCGTGCTCGTGCACGCAGCGGCCGGTGGCGTCGGCTCGCTCGCGGTGCAGATCGCCCGGTCGCTCGGTGCCCGCGTCATCGGGACTGCGTCGGAGCGCAACCACGACCGCCTGCACGAGCTCGGTGCCGAGCCGGTGACCTACGGCGACGGCGTGGTCGAGCGCGTCCGCGCGCTGGCTCCCGACGGCGTGGACGCCGTCGCGGACTTCGTGGGCGACGTCCTCGACGTGACGACGGCCGTGCTCGCCGACGGTGGACGCCACGCCTCGATCGCCGATGGGTCGGTCACCGAGGCCGGCGGCCACTACGTCTGGGTGCGGCCGGACGGCGCCGAGCTGGCCCGCCTGACCGCGCTCTTCGAGGGAGGCACGCTGACGGTGCCGGTCGCGCAGACCTTCCCGCTCGAGGATCTGGCGGACGCCTTCCGGCTCAACCAGGAGGGGCACACCGCCGGCAAGATCGTGGTCCGGGTCTCGACCGACTGACCGAGCCGGCATACGCCATCACGACGTCGAGGGGCACTCTCCGCGTCGGAGAGTGCCCCTCGACGTATGGTCCTGGGCCCTGCGGCGTCAGGCGTCGCAGAGCTCGCCGTTGCGGGGCGCGAGCCCCTGCACGAGGTAGTCGTCGACGATCCCGTCGGCGCAGTCGTTGCCGTTGGCGTAGACCCCGTGGCCGTCCGCGTCGACGAGCACGAGGCGCGACCCGAAGATGCCGTGACCCATCTCGCGCGTGCCGTCTGGAGGGGTCGTCAGGTCGCGCTCGTTGGCGAGGACGAGGACCGGCGAGGTGGCGTCCACGGTGAGGATGAGGTTGGTGCGCTGGGTGCCCACCCAACCCTCGCAGGAGTCCGTCGCCACGCCGTGGAGGTGCGCGTAGACCGGGTGCTCGTCGAGGACGGAGGCACTCGGCTCCATCTGCGACGTCGCGTCGAGCGGCCAGTCCGCGCAGTGGATCGGCAGGTGGCTCGCCTCGTAGCCACCGACGTACGACCCGTCGTCGTCGCGCATGACCGTGTCCATCGCGGCCCACACGAGGTCGGTGCCGTCACCGTCCTCGAGCGCCCCGTGGAGCGCATCCTCGACGTCCTCCCACGAGTCCGGATAGAGGAGCACCGAGTTGACGGCCGTCACGGCCCAGCCCTCGGTGAGGCGCGGGATGCCCTGTGCGTCGCTCGGGAGCGGCTTGCGGTCGAGCCGGTCGAGGAAGGCGAGGAGCCGGGTGCGTGCCGTGTCGACGTCGTCACCGAGAGCACAGTCACCCTGGTCGACGCAGTCCTCTAGGAAGGCGTCGAGCCCGTCCTCCACCGTCGCGGCCTCCTCCTCGGCCCAACCGTCGACGTCGCCCTGCGACGCTGAGTCCGCCGCGACGTAGTCGGGCGAGACGGCCGAGTCGATGACCATGAGCCCGATCCGGTCGGGGAACTGGGCGCCGTAGAGCGCCCCGATGAGCGTGCCGTAGCTGATGCCGTAGTAGTTGAGATGGGCGTCGCCGACGGCATCGCGCATGACGTCGAGGTCGCGCGCCACCTGCTCGGAGCCCATGTTGCGGGCGAGCGCACCGCCTCGGGTCAGGCAGCCCTGGAGCCGAGCGGTCCGTGACGAGGCGGCGGCCGCCTTCTCGGCCTGGGTGTCCGGGGTGGGGTCGGCGGCGTACATCGCGTCGAGGTCCTTGCTGCGCAGGCAGGCGAAGCCGCCCGACTCGCCGATGCCGCGCGGGTCGAAGCCGACGACGTCCCAGACCTCGCGGACGTCGTCGGAGAAGAAGTCCCGGGCCTCCATCGCGAACTCGAGGCCGGAGGCGCCGGGACCACCCGGGTTGATGAAGAGCGTGCCCTTGCGTGCCTCGGGGTTGCCGGCCGGAACCTTGCGCAGGGCGATCTCGACCGTCTCACCGCGAGGGGCCAGGTAGTCGACGGGGACGCGCACCGTGCCGCACAGGTCGTCGGCTGAGCCCCGGCCGTCGCCCGTGACGTCGCAGGGGCGCCAGCTGATCGTCTGGTCGTAGAAGACGTCGAGACCCTGGGCGGGCTTCGACGTCGGTGTCCCGAGCTCGACTCGGTCACGCGGCGGCGCGTCGCCGTCCGCCCCGGCGGGCAGGTGCGAATCCGTGCCCGACGACCCTGGCTCCGGGGAGGCCGGCGAGCCGGCGGCGACCGCGCCACCGGGCACCGTCTCACCCGGCCCGTGGGCCGGGCTCGCGGCGAGCAGAACGAGTGCCGCGAGGACCGCGACGGAGACGAGGGGAGCGAGCAGTCGGCTCAGCAGGTCGTGCCGTCGGCCGGCGCCGTTCCCCTGAGCAGGTACCCGTCCACGGCGGAGTCCACGCACGAGTTGCCAGCGTAGTAGGTGCCGTGCCCGTCGTGGTCCGAAGTGAGCAGAATGCCCGAGGCGAGGTCCTTGGCGAGCTGCTTCGTGCCGCCGATGGGCGTCGCGGGGTCACGCTCGTTGCCGATGACGAGGATCGGGTCGGCGCCGGCCGCGAGCGTCGCTCCCTTGGGAGTGCGCCCAGCCGTCGGCCACGTGCGGCAGTTGTCGTAGAGCTCACCGGTCATCCGGGCCCACAGCGGGTGCGCGGCCTTCGCCTTCTTCTGCTCCGCCGCCAGGGTGGGGTCGGCCGTCGACCGCGGCCAGTCCGCACACCGCACCGGGATCATCGCCTGCAGGTAGGTGCTCGGCGCGTAGTCGCCGCCGATGCCGCGCTCCACGACCGACATTCCCTTGGCGAGGAGGATGTCGCCCTTCCCGGTGAACGCCTGCGCGAGCCCCTTGTCGAGCGTCGGCCAGGACTGGTCCGAGTAGAGGCACATGAAGATCGCAAAGCCGACCCAGCCCTCGCCGATCCGGGTCAGACCCGGCTTGGTCGTCGTCAGGCCGTTCTTCTCGACGCTGTCGAGCAGGTCGACGATCTTCTGGCGGGCGCCGGCCTTGTCGCTGCCGAGTGCGCAGTCGGGCCGGCCGACGCACCAGTCGATGAAGGCGTCGATTGAGGACTCGAAGCCCTGGATGTCGTAGGTCATCTCCTGCTGCTCGGTCTGGTTCGGCGACATCGCTGAGTCGAGCACCATCCGGCCGACCTTCCTCGGGAAGGTGTCGGCGTAGATCGCGCCGAGGAACGTGCCGTAGGAGCCGCCGAAGAAGTTGAGCTTCTCGTCGCCGAGGAGCACCCGCAAGACGTCCATGTCGCGGGCCACCTCGGTCGTGCTCATGTGCATCGCCCGGTCGCCGCCGCGCGCCGCGCAGCGCTTCGTCACCCCGTCGACGTCGGCGAGCAGCGTCCAACGCTCGGCCGCCGAGTCGGGTGTCGGGTCGGCGCTGAAGAGCAGGTCCATGTCGGAGTTGCTCAGGCACCGCACGGGGCTCGATGCCCCGATCCCCCGCGGGTCGAAGCCGACGATGTCGTATGCCGCTCGCACCCCGGGAGAGAAGACGAACGACGAGTACTGGGCGTACTCCACCCCGGAGCCGCCGGGCCCCCCGGGGTTGATGACGAGCGAGCCGAGCCGCTTGGACGGCTGGGTCGCCGGGGCCTTGCGCAGCGCCAGGGTGAAGCGGTCGCCGGTCGGCTTGGCGTAGTCGACGGGCACCTCCATCGTGGCGCACTGGTGCTTGGCGTTGTCGGCGCACGGCGACCAGCTGATCTGCTGGGTGTAGAAGGGCGCGAGGGCGGCCGGATAGTCCGCCGTGACGGTGCTGTTCGGCGCCGGCGTCGCGGGCGCCGGGTCCGTGGCGCTCGGTGCCGGCGAGCCCGACGCCGGTGCCGTGACCCGGGGCTGGGCGACGGTCGGCGGGTTGCCGATGCGCCAGACGGCGAGGACCAGGGCTGCGACGACGGCCACCACGGCGACGGCCGCGAGCACCGGTCGCACCGACGACCGGCGCGGCCGGCCCGTCCCTGAGCCCTCAGAGCCCCAGGCCCCTCCAGAGCCCCGGGCCCCTCCGAATCCCCAGGACCCGCCGGGCCCGCCCGCGTCACCGCTCCGGGCACCCGGCGCGGGCGCCGGGTAGGAGGGCGGCAGGGCCGCATACCCCGTCGGTGCGTCCGGAAGGTCGTCGGGACGCGGGTCCTCGTTCAGCACTTGAGTCCGTCCTTGGGCACGCGCCCCTGCACGTAGTAGGCGTCGATGGCGCTGTCGACGCACGTGTTGCTCCGACCGTAGGCGGTGTGGCCGTCGCCGTCGTAGGACACGAGCACGGCGTTGTCGAGCTGGTCACGCAGCCGCTTGGACCACTCGTAGATCGTGGCGGGGTCGCGCGTCGTGCCGACGACGACGATCGGGTCGCTGCCGGGGGCCGCCACCGTGTGCGGGCCCACGGCGGACTTCACCGGCCACACGCCGCAGGGCAGGGCGCCCCACGCGAGGTTGGCGCCCCACGTCGGCGCCTTGGCCGAGAAGTCCTTGGCGTAGGTCTCGTAGGCGGACACGTCGGGGCTGTCCGGTCGGTCGAGGCAGTTGACGGCGTAGATCGACTCCATGAGGTTGCCGTCGTAGCCGCCACCCGGACGTCGGCCTGCGTAGGCGTCGGCCAGCTGCATGAGGGACTGGCCGTTGCCGGACTTGGCCTCCCGGAGGGCGTCGGTGAGGAAGCCCCACGAGCCCTGGTCGTAGAGCGCGACGGCGACGCCGAGGCGGGCCCAGCCCTCGGTGAGCAAGGGGGCGCTGGCGTCGCCGGTCGGCAGGGGCTGGCGGTCGACCTGGCGGAAGAAGTCGTCGAGGCCCTTGAGTGCGGCCTGCGGGGTCGAGCCGAGGGGGCACTCCTCGGTGACGCAGTCCTCGACGTAGGCCTGCGTCGCGATCTGGAAGCCCCGGGCCTGGCCCTCGCCGAGCTCGGCGCTCGTCAGGTCGGGCGGCACGACGCCGTCGAGGACGACACGGCCGACGCGCTGCGGGAAGAGGGCGGCGTACGTCGAGCCGAGGAACGTGCCGTAGGACTTGCCGAGATAGTTCAGCTGGGTGTCGCCGACCGCGGCCCTGAGGATGTCCATGTCGCGGGCGGCGTCGGCGGTCGAGAGGTGCTTGACGAGGTCGGGGTTGTCCTGCTGGCAGCCGTCGGCCATGGCCTTGGCCTGCGTGAGGAGCGCCTGCTCCTCGGTGGCGTCGTCGGGCGTCGGGTCGGCCGCGAGGAAGCGGTCGAGGGCCTTGTCGTCGAGGCAGTCGATCGGGTCGGAGCTCGCGACGCCGCGCGGGTCGAAGCCAACGAGGTCGTAGTAGCGGCGCACCTCGGGGCCGCCGATCGTCTCGGCTCCACCGCGGACGTAGTCGATCCCCGACGCGCCCGGGCCGCCGGGGTTGACGAGCAGCGACCCCAGGCGCTTGGCCTGGTCGCGGGCCTTGACCCGGGCGACCTTGATCGTCAGGTCCTTGGACGGGTCCGGGGCCGTGTGGTCGAGCGGGACCCGCAGGTCGGCGCACTCGAGGTCGCCGCACTTCTTCCAGTCGAGCTTCTGGGTGTAGTAGGGGGCGAGCGCCGCGCTCGGCGCCGCCGTGGCCGGCGGGAGACCGGTCTTCGAGGTGGGCCCGACCGGTGGCTCGCTCGTCGTGCAGGCCGCAGCAGCCAGCACCAGCGCCAGGGTCGCCACGGTGGTGGTGAGGGCGCGGGAGATGGCGGCAGGGCGTGTCGTCATGCCCGAAACCGTAACCGGTCGACCTGTAGGCGGCCGCCACGGACGACAGGTCGTGACCGCATCGAGGCCGTATGCCGTGTCGCCCGACCCGTCGGCCGCGCGGGCTGCCGCACGGGGCGGCTCGCGGGCCCGCCGGGCGCTCCCCCGTCACGCATGAAGAACCTCACACCGACGCCGCGCGCGAGTGGGTCAGATGCCGAGGTCGCGCGGGACCCGGAGCTGCAGGGCCATCGCCTCGAGCGCGAGCAGCGGCGACACGTTGGCGTTGATGCGGTCGCGGGCCTCGTTGATGGCGTCCATGGCGGCGAGCAGCTGCTCGGGGCCGAAGACGCCGGCGAGCGCGCGCACCTTGTCGACGGCGTCGGGGTTGACGAGGTCGACGTCGGATCGCAGGCGCAGCACGAGCGCGTCGCGGTAGATCGAGGTGAGGTCGATGAGGGCCCGGTCGACGACGTCGCGGGCCGATCGGGTGGCGCGCGTCTTCTGCTCGCGCTCGAGCGCGGCGACCTGCGAGCGGATGTGGGGCGGCTGGGTGCGCGCCGTCGGGTCGGCGCCGAGCGTCTCCATGAGGTGCGCCCGCTCGGCGGCGTCGCGCTCGGCGCTCGAGGCGGTCGACTCCTCGTCGGCGATCTGGGCGAGGTCGGCGGCCGCGCCGATGGCGTCACCGACCCCGAGGATCTTCGTGGCCATGGCGATGACGTCACGACGGCGGATGCGGGCCTGCTCGTCGCGAGCCAGCCGGCGCGCGAGGCCGACGTGCGACTGGGCGGCGCGAGCGGCATACAACGCCATGGCGGGGTCGACCCCGTCGCGTCGCTGGAGCAGCTCGGCGACGGCCTCGACCGGGGGTGTGCGCAGACGGACGTGTCGCGACCGCGAGCGGATCGTGACGATGACGTCCTCGAGGCTCGGCGCGCAGAGCATCCAGACGGTGCGCGGCGTCGGCTCCTCGAGGGCCTTGAGCAGCGCGTCGGCCGGGGCGTCTGTGTAGGCGGTGAGACGGTCGGCGTCCTCGATGATGATGATGCGCCAGCGGCCGACCGACGGGCGCAGCGCGGCCTCCTGGACGAGCGCTCGGGCCTCGGCGACCTTGATCGACAGGCCCTCGGTGGCGACGACCTTGACGTCCGCGTGGCTGCCGTCGAGAGCCGTGCGGCACTCGCGACACTGACCGCAGCCACCGTCGGGGCACTGGAGGGCGGCGGCGAAGGCGCGGGCTGCGGTCGAGCGACCCGAGCCCGGCGGACCGGTGAAGAGCCACGCGTGCGTCATCGCCGACTCGTCGCTCACGGCTCGAGCGAGCGTCTCGATCGTGGGCTCCTGGCCGACGAGGTCGGCCCAGACGGTCATCGGCGGCCCGCCATGACGCGGTCGACGCCGTCGACGACGCCGCCGTGGAGCCGCTCGACCGACTCGGTCGCGTCGAGGACGAGGTAGCGCTCGGGGTCGCCCGCGGCGAGCTCGAGGTAGCCGCGGCGGACCGCGGCGTGGAAGGCGTCGGCCTCGGACTCGAGCCGGTCGTGCACGGTGCCGCGACGCGCGCGACCCACCTCGGGCGAGACGTCGAGGACGATGGTCAGGTCGGGCAGCAGGCCGCCGACGGCCCAGTGCTGCAGGGCGGTGATCTCGTCGCGGCCGAGCTCGCGGCCGGCACCCTGGTAGGTGATCGAGCTGTCGACGTAGCGGTCGGTGATGACGACGGCACCGCGCACCAGCGCCGGCTTGATGAGCTGGTCGACGTGGTGGGCCTTGTCGGCCGCGAAGAGGAGCGCCTCGGCGCGCGCCGCGACGTGGTCGCCGTGCAGCACGAGCTCGCGGATCTGCGCGCCGAGCGGGGTGCCTCCGGGCTGGCGGGTCACGACGACCTCGCGCCCTTGCTGCTCGAGCGCCTCGGTGAGCAGGCGCACCTGGGTGGACTTGCCCGCACCGTCGCCGCCCTCGAAACAGACGAAGAGCCCGGGGGCGGTGCCCTGTCGATGGGTCGCGGCCGCGAGGTTCTCCGTCACGCCCCGACCCTATGCCAGCGTCCGGACACCAGCCCCGCGTCCCCGACCCCTCACACCGCAACACACCGAGAAGGTCACAACCCACCGCGATCGGATCGCGGTGGGTTGTGACCTGCACGGTGTGTTGCGCGGTGGAACGGGCGCCCACGCCTCAGCGACGGGCGACCAGGGCCTCGGCGATCTGGACGGCGTTGAGGGCCGCGCCCTTGCGGAGGTTGTCGCCGACGACGAAGAGGACGAGCCCCTTGCCCTCGGGCGCCGCCTGGTCCGCGCGCACGCGGCCGACGAAGACCTCGTCCCGACCGGCGGCCTCGAGCGGGTTGGGCACGTCGGTGACGATGACGCCCGGGGCGTTCTTGAGCAGGTCGAGCGCCTCCTCGGGCGAGATGTCCTCGGCGAACTCGGCGTGGATCGCGAGGCTGTGCCCCGTGAAGACGGGGACGCGCACGCACGTGCCCGAGACCCGGAGTTCGGGGGCGTGCAGGATCTTGCGCGACTCGTTGCGCAGCTTCTGCTCCTCGTCGGTCTCGAGCGAGCCGTCGTCGACGATGGACCCCGCGAGGGGCACGACGTTGAAGCCGACCGGGACGGCATACAGCTGCGCCTCGGGGACGGCCACCGCGCGCCCGTCGAGGGCGAGCCCGGTGGGGTCGCCCGCGGCATACGCACCCTTGAGCTGGCGGTCGAGCTCCTGGACGCCCACGCCGCCGGAGCCGCTCACGGCCTGGTAGCTCGAGACGTGCAGGCGCACGAGGCCCGCCCTGTCGTGGAGCGGCTTGAGGACCGGCATCGCGGCCATCGTCGTGCAGTTGGGGTTGGCGACGATGCCCTTGGGGATGTCGTCGAGGTCGGCGGCGTTGACCTCGGAGACGACGAGCGGGACCTCGGGGTCCTTGCGCCAGGCGCTCGAGTTGTCGACGACGGTCGCGCCGGCGGCGGCCACCTTCGGCGCCAGCTCTCGGCTCGCGGCGCCGCCGTTGGAGAAGAGGGCTATGTCGATGCCGGCGAAGTCGGCCGTCGCCGAGTCCTCGACCGTGACGTCCTCGCCCTTGAACGGGAGCGTCGTGCCGGCCGAGCGCGCGGACGCGAAGAACCGCACCTGCGTGACCGGGAAGTCCCGCTCCTCGAGAAGGGCGCGCATGACGCCGCCCACCTGACCCGTTGCACCGAAGACACCAACTCGCATGGCCCAAGGTTACGGCGGGCGGCGACCGGGCACCGGGCCCCGTTCAACTGGTGGGCGCCCGGACCTCGCGGGCTGGGAGGTGGCTGTGATTCCCCCGTTCCACCCACCTGCCCTGCGGAGTGGGAGCACCCTCGACAGGGGGCCACAGTCCCTCTCGGGGGCCACAGGAACACATCTTCAAGGGAGAGTCGTATGAGCCGACTCAGCATTCGGGCCACCTGCGCGATGGCCGCCGTCGCACCACTTCTCGTCGTCAGTGCCGTGTCCGCCGGTGCCGGCGGCAGGGGAGCCGTCACGTTCACCGACAACCAGCACTCGGTCGTCGACGTGTTCCACGACATGAACCCGTGCACCGGGGACCCGGGCACGGTCAGTGCCGTGGAGAACCAGATCTTCCACGGCACCATCAACAAGACCGGCTCGTGGTTCACGGGCACGGTCGAGGGCAAGTTCACGTTCACGCCGGACGACCCGTCGAAGATCACCTACACGGGACACTTCGCCACGTGGTTCGGCGACGAGAACAACCTGCGCAACGGCGTCGAGCACAGCACGTTCAACGTCAACGCGACGGGCACGGACGGGTCCCACCTGCAGTTCCACGACAACGCCCAGGCCACGCTCAACGCGAACGGCACCGTGACGGTCTCGTTCGACCACATGTCCTGCGCCTGAGCGGGTGCGTCGCGCACCACCGGGCACAGCGGCACACCGGGCCCACCGGGCCGGGCGGCGCAGCGGTCGCCCGGCCCGGTGGGCCCCCGACGTCACTCGCGGTGGCGGTCGGCGTTGGCGTGGATGGCGTCGCGGACGTATGCCGCGAGCCCGGGTGCGAGGTCCTCGTACGTCTTCGTGAAGCGGGGGTCGGCGACGTACATGTCGGCGAGCCCGCGGTGGAAGGTGTGGTCGAGGTCGTAGAAGCGGTCGTCGATGTGTCGGCGGTGCTGCTCGGCGGCGTCCATGGCCGCCTCGCTCGTCGCGGGCGCGCCGGAGTGCAGGGCTGCGACGAAGGCGGCGTTGACGGCGTCGGCCTCCTGCTTGACCTGCTCCCAGTCGGCCTTCGTGTAGCGCTTGGTGCGCGAGCGCGACTGCTTCCAGGCGTCGGTCTCACCCCAGCGCTCCTGGGCCTCCTGCTCGTACTCGTCCGTGAAGCCGTCGCCGAAGAGGTCCTTGAGGTCCTTGGTCGAGGCGGGCTGGTCGTTCATCGCTCTCTCCAGTGCTCGGTCGATGGCCGAGACGAGCTCGCGCAGCTCGTCCAGCCGGGTCATGACGGTGGCGCGCTGCCGGCGCAGGTGGTCGGCTGCGTCCTCATTGCCGCGCAGCAGGGTCGCGATCTCGTCGAGCGGCATCTCGAGCCGTCGGTAGACCACGACCTGCTGCAGGCGCGTGAGGTCCTCGTCGGTGTAGAGCCGGTAACCCGCCCGCGAGCGCTCGCTCGGGACGAGCAGCCCGATCTCGTCGTAGTGGTGCAGCGTGCGCACCGTCACGTCGAGGAGCTCGGCGACCTGCCCCACCGTCCAGGTGGTCATCTCCTGCGTCCTTCCGGTCATGGGATCGAGCGTGACGCCTCACGCGACGTGAGGGTCAAGCCCATTGAAGCGCCGATGGGCGCGGAAAGTGCCGGGAGGTGCTGAGGTGCCGGGAGGCGCCCGACGTCCCGGGTGGCGCCGTCGGGCGTGCGGCCTACTCTCGATACGTGGAGCTCGAGGTCCGTCACCTGCGCGTCGTCGCGGTGGTCGCGCAGCAGGGCAGCATCCCTGCTGCCGCGGCTGCTCTCGGGGTGTCCCCGGCGACCCTGGGGTCCGAGGTCGGCCGCATCGAGCGCGCCCTCGGCTGCGCGCTGTTCCGGCCGAGCGGTGACCGGGTCGCGTGCACCGCGATCGGCGAGCGCGTCGTGTCGCGGGCCCGCACCGTCCTCGACGAGGTGGCGGCGCTGCGTGAGGACGTGCGCACGCACCGCGCGAGCGACGCCCCACTGCGCATCACGTCGGACTCGATGCGCTACTTCACGTCGTTCGTCAGCGCTGCCTACGCGACGGACATGAGCCGGCCGCTCATGCCGGTGCCCCCGCTGGCCGGAGGCACGACGACCGAGGCGATCAGTGACGGCCGGGTCGACGTCGCGGTCGTCATCGCGCTCGTCGCCGACCGGCGCGAGGAGCGGGCGCGGTCGATGATCGGCGAGCGCGTCATCGTCGAGCGCGAGCCGCTGCTCGTCGCGCTGTCGGCGTCGCACCCGCTGGCGGCGCAGCGGTGCGTCGACATCAGGGAGCTCGCCGGCGAGGACTGGATCCTGCCGCCGACCGAGGTCGATCCCGGGTCCGAGGCGACGAGCACCGTGCTCGCCCGCCTCGGCGTCACCCTCCGCTCGTCCTACGGACCGCACGACCTCGGGCCGCTGTGGCCGGCGGTCGTCGCCGGCCGGGCCGTGTCCTTCGCCGTGCCCACGGCGTCCGCGCCGCCGGGCGGGGTGCTGCGGCCGCTCTGCGACCAGCCGATCACGGCCCGACGCCTGCTCCGTTGGCGGCTGGGGGCGCTCGACGACGAGGACGTCGAGCGGTGCGTGCGCGCGGCGGGCTCGGCCTACCGGGAGCAGCTGACCCACACGGCGCAGACCCAGGGCTGGTGGCCGAGGGCGCGCTCCGACGAGAAGCCGATCCTCGCGCCCTGACGGGCCGCGACCTCCGACCGGTGGGCGCCGCGACCCTAGAGTGAGCGCGTGCACCGTCGCCTCGCGCTCGTCCGTCGACCCTCCCCTCGTCTCGCGGACGGGATCGTGACGCACATCGGGCGCTCGGCATCCGTCGACGGCGAGCTGGCCCTGCGGCAGTGGCAGGAGTACGTCGACGTGCTCCGTCGTCGCGGCTGGTCGGTCGTCGAGGCACCTCCGGTC
The DNA here is from genome assembly GCF_056403915.1 of Terrabacter sp. P2_E3. Taxonomy (NCBI): domain Bacteria; kingdom Bacillati; phylum Actinomycetota; class Actinomycetes; order Micrococcales; family Intrasporangiaceae; genus Terrabacter; species Terrabacter sp. P2_E3. The sequence goes on along the minus strand of NZ_JBFUEN010000012.1, from coordinate 126,830 downwards.
GACGACTGCCCCGACGGCGTCTTCATCGAGGACCAGGTCGTCGTGCACGGCGACGTCGCGGTGCTGTGCCGCTCCGGCGCCCCCGGACGCCGGGGCGAGCGCGCGGGGGTGGGCGAGGCCGTCGAGGCACACGGCTACCGGGTCGTCGAGGTCGAGGAGCCCGGCACCCTCGACGGCGGGGACGTGCTCAAGCACGGGCACGTCGTGTGGGTCGGTGTCGGCGGCCGCACGAACCTCGCCGGCATCGAGCAGCTGCGGCGTGCGTGGGAGGGCCATCGCGTCGAGGTGGTGGCGGTGCCCGTGTCGAAGGTCCTGCACCTCAAGTCGGCAGTCACCGCGCTGCCCGACGGGACCGTCCTGGGCTACCCGCCGCTCGTCGACGACGTGAGCACGTGGCCCCGGTTCCTCGCTGTGCCAGAGGAGTCCGGCGCCCACGTCGTGCTGCTCGGTGGCATGTCGGTGCTCATGTCGGCGTCCGCGCCGCGCACCGCGCAGCTGCTCGCCGCCCGTGGTCACGACGTGACGACCGTCGACATCTCCGAGTTCGAGAAGCTCGAGGGCTGCGTCACCTGCCTGTCGGTGCGCCTGCGGGGATAGACCCGTAGCGGCGCCACCCTGTTAGGGTCGCTAACTGGATGAGCAATCTCCCGAGCGACTGAGGTGATCGACATGTTCGGATCCACCACCACGCCGGCGGCCGCCCTGACCAGCAGCGACCAGGTGCGTCGCGTGGCCGTCATCGCCGCCGAGATCTTCTGCGTGGTCGGCACACTCGTCGGCGTCGGCGTCCTCGGCACGCGCGTCGAGGAGTCCTCGGGAGGAGCCCTGGCCGCGACCGCGACCCTCATCGCGCCCGCCGGCCCGGCCTTCTCGATCTGGACCCCGATCTACCTCGGCCTCCTCGCGTATGCCGTGTGGCAAGCCCTGCCTGCCAACGCCGTCCGCGAGCGGGTGCGCAGCACCGGGTGGCTCGCCGCTGCGTCGATGGTGCTCAACGCGGCGTGGCTCCTCGTCACGCAGCAGGGCTGGATCTGGGCGAGCGTCGTCGTCATCGTCGTGCTCGCGCTGACCCTCGGCGTCCTCCTGCGCCGCCTGACCCGTGAGCCCGCCAGGTCGACGTGGGAGCAGGTCATCCTCGACGGCACGTTCGGCCTCTACCTCGGCTGGGTCGCCGTCGCCACGTGCGCCAACATCACTGCGGCACTGGTGGACTCGGGCGTGGACCTCGGCGCCACCGCCAACCAGGCGGCGGCGGGGGTCGTCCTGGCCGTCGCGGCCGGACTCGGCATCGTCTTCGCCCGTCGCCTCGGTGGCCGCTGGTCGATCGCCGCCGCGATGGCCTGGGGGCTCGCCTGGATCGCCGTCGGCCGCCTCGGGGACGAGCCGAGCTCCGTCGTGACCGGCATCGCGGCGGTCGTCGCCGCCGTGGTCGTCGTCGTCGCCGCCCGGCGCTGGCACACCCGACGGCCGGCGACGCCGGAGACGTCGCGACGGCTGCACACCGTCTGACGGGCCTCGGCGCCGCGCCGTCGGAACGGCGTGTCGCGACGGTCCCGCGGCGCGTCGCGAACCGGCCGGGTGCCCGCCTCGGATACGGCCCTCGCAGCCACCCCGCGACCGACCCGTGAGGTCTACGCTGCGACGGGGGCCGGACTCGAGCAGTGGGGTGATCCTTTCGTGGACGCTGACGTCGTCATCGTCGGGGCAGGGCTGGCAGGGCTGCGGTGCGCGCGACGACTGACCGAGCTCGGTCACGAGGTCGTCGTCCTCGAGTCGAGCGACGGGGTCGGCGGGCGCATCCGCACCGACGTCGTCGACGGCTTCCGCTGCGATCGTGGCTTCCAGGTGCTCAACCCCGCCTACCCGGCGGTGCGACGGTGGGTCGACGTGTCGACGCTCGATCTCAAGCCCTTCGGCTCCGGCGTGCTGGTCAGACGCACGAACGGCCTGCAGGTGCTCGCCGACCCGATGCGCGAGCCACGCCTGCTCGCCCAGACGATGCGCAGCGGCTACCTTCACCCGCGCGAGCTCGCGGGCGTCACACGGTGGACCGCACGCGTCATGGCTGACCCGAAAACCGTTCTGGCCCAGAAGGACTCGACCCTCGCCGAGTCTCTCGACGAGGCCGGCGTCACGGGTCGGCTGCGCCGAGAGGTGCTCGACCCCTTCCTCGCCGGCGTCCTCGTCGACAGCCACGGCGGCTCGTCGGCCAACTTCACGAAGCTGCTCGTGCGGATGTTCGCGCTGGGCCGCCCGGCCGTCCCGGCGACGGGCATGCAGGCGCTGCCCGAGCAGGTCGCGAAGCCGCTCGGCGACCGCGTGCGGCTGAACAGCCACGTCGAGTCGATCACGCCCGTGCCCGTGGGCGTGGACGTCATGGTCGACGGTCAGTGCCTCAGGGCCCGCAGCGCCGTCGTCGCCACCGACCCGATCGGCGCGGCCACCCTCACCACCTTGCCCGAGCCGCCGACCAAGGGCCTCGTCACGTGGTGGTTCGACGCACCGGAGCCGCCCCACTCCCTACCGCTCGTGGCCGTCGACGGACGCCGCCACGACTCCGTCCCGCCCGGCCCGGTGTGGAACACCGCCGTCATGACGGCCGCGGCCCCGAGCTATGCCCCGCCGACGAAGCACCTCGTCGAGGCGACGTGCCTGCTCGACCGTCCCGACGGCGACGCGTCCGAGGCCGACGTCCTGCGCCACGTCGGCGAGATCTACGGCTGCGACACGACGGACTGGCGCGTCGTGACACGACACCGCGTCGACGCGGCACTGCCCGCCATGACACCGCCGCTCGAGGTGCGGTCACCGGTCATGCTCGGCGACGGCGTCTTCGTCTGCGGCGACCACCGCGACACCGCGTCGATCCAGGGCGCGCTCGTCTCCGGCCAGCGCGCGGCCGAGGCGGTCAACGCGCACCTCTGACGCGGCACGCCCCCCAGCGCGAGAAGAAAGTTCGCGGGAGGTGCATCCCTGCCCGGCACGTCCTCGGAAGTAGGGGCAGACGGCACACGACGCCGTCGCTCCCGAAGAGAGGACAGACCGTGAAGAAGCGTCATCTCGTCCCCGTCGTCGCGGCCCTGGCCGGCGCCCTCGCCGTCCCTGCCGCTGTCGCCGCCCCTGCTGCATCGAGCGCATCGAGCGCATCGCGCACCCAGGCATCGGTGGTCGCCGCAGCCACCCCGATCGGAACCACGAGCCTCGCCGACGTGCTGCTCGCGGACGGCAACCAGTTCGACGGCAACTGGTACGACTACGACATCGTCACCGAGGCGGTGCTCGCCGTGCTCGCGGCCAAACCGAGCAGCCCTGTCGGCCTGCTGACCAAGGGCGATGTGGCACTGACGGCCTTCATCCCCAACGACCGGGCCTTCCAGGTCCTCGCCGCCGACCTGACGGGGCGCTGGTACGGATCCGAGACGAAGGTCTTCCAGGCGCTCGCCGGCGCCGTCGGCATCGACGCCCTGGAGCGGGTCCTGCTCTATCACGTCGTCCCCGGCGGCACCGTCACCTCGTCGCAGGCCCTCCGGTCCGACGGCGCGATGCTGGCGACGGCGCTTCCCGGCAAGAGCATCAAGGTCGACGTGCTGTCGCGCTGGCTCAAGCTCGTCCGCCTCGTCGACGGCGACCGCAACGATGCTGACCCGCTGCTCAACCCGCGGGCGCTCGACATCAACAAGGGCAACCGGCAGATCGCGCACGGCATCGTCCTCGTCCTGCGACCCGCCGACCTCTGACGCCCTCCGTGCGGCCCCCGAGGTCCGCACCGCACACCACCGCTTCCCCTCCCGGATTCACCTCCACCCGAGCGCGGCCCCGTCGCACTCGAGCACTCACCCCTCTGGAAAGGAACGACCATGAAGTCGCTTCGCATCGCCGCCGCCACGACCCTCGCCCTCGCCCCGGCCGCCTTCCTGGCGGCCCCGGCCCACGCGGCCGACGCCACGGTCTCGATCCTCCACGCCGTGCCCGGCGCGACGGTCGACGTCTACGCCAACGGCAAGGCCCTCCTGACGGACTTCAAGCCGGGCACACTGACCGATCCGCTGATGCTCCCCGAGGGCACCTACGACCTCAAGGTCACGCAGGCCGGCGCGGGCGCCGGTGGCGCAGCCGTCATCGAGGCCAACGACGTCAAGGTGCCGGGCGGCGCCAACGTCACCGTCGTCGCGCACCTGTCCGAGGCCGGCAAGCCGGTCCTCACGCCCTTCGTCAACGACACGTCCAAGATCGATGCCGGCAAGGCGCGGATCACCGTGCGCCACACGGCCGCCGCCCCCGCGGTCGACGTCCGGGCCAACGGCACGGTGGCCTTCAAGAACCTCACCAACCCGAACGAGGCCAAGGCCGACCTGCCGGCCGGCACGATCTCGGCCGACGTCGTCCTCGCGGGGACCGACACCGTCGCGATCGGCCCGGCCGACCTCGACCTCAAGGAGGGCACCAACACGATCGTGTACGCGTGGGGCAGCGCCGCCGACAAGAACCTCGAGCTCGCGGTCCAGACCCTCTCCGGCATGCACTCGGCCCCGGGTGGCGTCCCGGCCGGGGCGGGCGGCCAGGCCGCCGCGGCCCGGGAGTTCTCGGAGGTGGCTCGCTACGCGGCCGTCATCGGTGCCGCTGCCGCCGCGGGCGGGCTCGTCCTCGTGTCGCGCCGGCGCGCCACCGGGGTCCGCTGACCCGCTACGCACCCGTCGCCAACGACCGAGATGAAACGCACCGTCGACCCCGGACCGGGTCGCTCCCGGGCCCGGGCGTCGAGCCCGTCCAGGGGGGTGGTCGCCGCGCTCGCGGCCGCCCTCCTGGCGGGCGTGGGCGTGGCGTGGCTGACGCGCGCCTCGGACGCCGCCCTCCCCGCGGCGTCCGGGGCGGGCGTCACCAGCACCGCCGCACCCGCAGCCGGCGCCCCCACGACCCCTGCCCCGCAACCGGGGTCGCCGGGGTCGCCGGGGTCGCCGGCCGGGACGGACGGCTCGGCCGGTCCGGCACAACCGGGGGTCCGCCCGGCGACGCAGCAGGCGGGCCCGACCGCGGCGGCCCCCGACCGCCTGACGATCCGCCGTCTCGGCATCGACATGCGGGTCGTTCCGGTGGGCGTCGCCCGTGACGGCGAGATGGCGCTGCCGGAGACGCCGGCGCAGGTGGGCTGGTACCGCTACGGCTCGCGGCCCGGCGACGACGCCGGGTCGACGGTCCTCGCGGCGCACCTCGACATGCCGGGCTACGGGATCGGCCCCATCGCGGCCGTCGAGGAGCTGCGCACGGGCGACGTCATCACGGTGCGGTCGGGCGAGGTGAGCAGGAGGTATGCCGTGACGTCGGTGACCCAGGTCCGCAAGACGACGCTGGACCTCGCCGCCCTCTTCGCCCGCGACGGACCTGCACTGCTCCACGTCGTGACCTGCGGGGGCGACTTCGACCGCGAGCAGCGCCGCTACGACGAGAACGTCGTCGTGACCGCCGAGCCGCTCGCGTGAGCAGGACGTGGTTAGGTGGGTCCGTGCACGTGCACGACGACCCAGACGTCGAGTCCGCCGAGCTCGCCGTCCGGTTGGTCGGTGGGGACCGCGAGGCCCTCGCCGAGATGTACCGCCGCTGGTCCCCCCTCGTGCACACCATCGCCCTGCGCGCCCTCGGCACCAGGGAGGACGCCGAGGACGTCGTCCAGCAGGTGTTCGTCGCCGCCTGGCGGGGACGCGCCACTCTCCGACCCGACCGTGGGTCGCCGGCGGCGTGGCTCGTGGGCATCACGAAGCACCGCGTCGCCGACGTGCGCACGCAGCGCTACCGCGCCCACCGCAACCTGCAGGCGCTCGCGTCCGAAGTGGTCACCGAGCCGACGACCACGCACGACTCCGACTGGGCCGAACGACTGCTCCTCGTCCACGAGCTGGAGCGCATGGGCGATCCGCGGGCGACCGTGCTCCGAATGGCTTTCATCGAGGACCGCACGCACGATGACATCGCCCGCATGCTGCAGATGCCGCTCGGCACCGTGAAGAGCCACGTCAGGCGGGGACTGCTCGAGCTGAGAGACCGACTCAAGGAGGTGGAACGTGTCGCATCCGACTGACGACGAGCTCGTCGACCTCGCCCTGGGCGAGCCCGTCGACGCGAGTCGTTCTGCCCACGTCGAGGAGTGTGCCGTGTGCTCCGCGTCGGTGGAGCAGCTGCGCCGCACCCTGCGCCTCGCCTCAGGACCGCTGGCGTATGCGGGCTGGCAGGCTCCCGACGACGCCGTCTGGGCGCGCGTGACCGCCCAGATCGACGCGGAGCCCGACGCCCCGGTCGATGCCGGGCCGGCCCCCGCGACCATGGCGGGTCCCGACGCCGGACCTGACGCCGGACCCGCGCCCACTCCTCCGGAGACCCCCCTGCCTCGCGACGAGCGTCCGTCAGGGACGGATGCCGCCGACCGACCTGACCGACCTGACCGACCCGCGAACCCGACCGGTCCCGCGGCGACGGCGGGGACGGCATACCCCCCCGAACCCGTCCCCGCGGACGCGACGGTCACGCCGATCACGGCGGGCGCCGCTCGTGCGACGCGCCGACGTGCCGCGGCGTGGGGCGCCGCTCTCGTGGCGGCCAGCCTCGTCGTGGGACTGCTCGCCGGGCGGGCCATCTGGAGCCCGAACGAGAGCGGGAGCGTCTCGCAGGTCGCCCTGAAGACCCTCGACACGCGCCAGCGCGAGGGAGAGGCCTCGGTCGTGCGGGCCGGGGACGGGCTCGACCTCAGCGTCGTCACCGATCGTCCGCTCGACGCCGGCGACGGCTACCTCGAGGTCTGGCTCATCAACGCCGACGGCAAGCGGATGGTCTCCGTCGGGGTGCTGCGACCCGGCGAGACGGGCACCTTCCCGATCAGCCAGGCGCTCATCGACCAGGGCTACGTCGTCGTCGACATCTCCAAGGAGCAGTTCGACGACAAGCCGGCGCACTCGGGCGACAGCCTGCTGCGGGGCCAGCTGCCCGCCTGAGACTCAGGTCATGAGGTTCTTCATCGCGGCGGTCGCGCCCCTGAGGTAGCGCTCGACGACGTCGCGGTCCCCCTCCGACAGGGTCGCGTCGAGGGCGGCGAGGCTCTCGAACATCGGCGTCATCCGGGCGAGCACCTCGGCGCGGCCGCTGTCGGTGATGACGACCTCGGTGCGGCGGCCGTCGCCGGGGTGTGAGCGACGCTCGGCATGACCGTGGCCGACGAGACGGTCGACGACGCCTGACGAGGCGGCCGACGTCACGCCGAGCACCTTGGCGAGATCGACCGGGCCGATCGGGCCGCGCATGAGGTGCCGGAGCGAGTGCAGCTCAGACGTGCTGAGGCCCGCCTTGCGGGCCACGACCGACGGGACGGCCTCCGAGACCTCGACGAGCTCCTGCAGGGCCGAGAGCGTGGCGGTCGTGCGCCATCCGGGCACCCCGGGCACGAGGCCCACCTCGGGCGGCCCGTCTCCCCGAACGGGCTGCCCTTCATCGACGGACGCATCCTTCGGGGCGCAGGCACGCCTTGGGGCCGGCTGTTGGCCGACGGTCTGTTTGCTGCTAATGTCACTCACCAACTTAGTAATCTACTGAGTAACCCGATGAACCATCTTAACTGGAGGTGTGGCGTGCGTTCGGTGACCGACAGGATCACGCGCAAGTGGTGGGCCGTGGCGATCGTCGTCCTGGCCCTGGCCGGAGCGATGGGCGTCGTGAGCGCCGTGGGCGAGGCGCAGCGCACCTCGGCCTCGACCGACGCCCTGCCGATCGGCTCAGACAGCGCAGCGGCGCTCGAGATGCGCGACCGACTGCCGGAGGCCGAGGGCTCCACGGCCGTCGTCGTCTTCAGCAAGGACTCGGGCACGCTGACCGACGCCGACCTGACGGCCGTCGAGGGACGCGTCGCCCAGGTCCCCGGTGCCGGCCGCGCCCCGCTCCAGCGCAGCGAGGACGGCACGGCCGCGCTCGCGATCGTGCCCGTCGACGCCACGGACGCGACGGACACGGCAGCCCTCGTGGGCGACATCCGCGAGGTGGTCAAGGCCGACCTTCCCGAGGGCGTCACGGCACAAGTGACCGGACCCGCCGCGGTCCAGGCCGACCTCGCCGCGGTCTTCGAGGGCGCCAACACCCGCCTGCTCATCGCCACCGCCTCCGTCGTCGCCCTGCTGCTCGTGCTGACCTACCGCAGCCCCATCCTCTGGATCTTCCCGCTCCTCGTCGTCGGCGTCGCGGACCGACTCGCAGCCGTGGTCGCGACACACACGCTCGCGGCATTCTCCATCGTCTGGGACGAGTCCACCATCGGCATCCTCTCGGTCCTCGTCTTCGGCGCCGGCACCGACTACGCCCTGCTGCTCATCTCGCGCTACCGGGACGAGCTGCGCAGCCACGCCGACCGGCGCGAGGCCATGGCCTTGGCCCTGCGCCGCACGTCCGAGGCCGTCCTGTCGAGCGCCGTCACCGTCGTCATCGGCCTGCTGACCCTGCTGCTCTCGCTCTTCCCGGCGACGCGGGGACTCGGTCTCGCCTGCGCCGTCGGCGTCGTCGTCGCCGCGGCCTTCGTCCTGCTCGTGCTGCCCGCGGCGCTCGTCGTCTTCGACCGCTGGATCTTCTGGCCCAGGGTGCCCCGCGAGGGCGAGGCGGCTCTCGCGGACGGCCACTCGCTGTGGCGCCGCGTCGGCGACCGCGTCGCCGCCCACCCGAAGCGCATCATCAGCGTGACGCTCGTCGTGCTCGCCGTCATGGCGGCCGGCATCGCGGCGATCGACACCGGACTCAAGCCCGCCGACCAGTTCCTCAGCAAGCCCGAGGCCATCGCCGCGAGCGAGCGCCTGGCCCAGTCCTTCCCCGCCGGCAGCGCCGACCCCGCCGTCATCGTCACGACGGCCGACCCGCAGTCCGTGACGACCGCCGCCGAGGACGTCCCCGGCATCGCCGGCGCGCGCATCGTCAAGCAGGCCGGCGGCGTGGCCGAGGTGGACGCCGTCATCCAGGCGGCGCCAGGATCGGACGAGGCGACCGACACCGTGCGCTCCCTGCGGGCCGCACTCACCCAGCTCCCCGACAGCCACGTCGCGGGCACCGAGGCCGTCGCACTCGACCAGGCGGAGGCGTCGTCGCGCGACCGCCTCGTCATCTTCCCGATCGTGCTGGCTCTCGTCCTGCTGGCCCTCGGACTGCTGCTCCGATCTGTCGTCGCCCCGCTCGTGCTCGTCTCGACGGTCGTCGCGACGTTCCTCGCTAGCGTGGGCGCCTCGTGGTGGATCTTCACGAAGATCTTCGGCTTCTCCGGCCTCGACGACAGCGCGCCGCTCTTCGCCTTCGTCTTCCTCGTGGCGCTCGGCGTCGACTACAACATCTTCCTCGTCACGAGGGCGCGCGAGGAGTCACGCCTGCACGGCTCCCGCCAAGGGATGCTGCGGGGCCTCGCCGCGACGGGGGGCGTCATCACGAGCGCCGGCATCCTGCTCGCCGCGGTCTTCGCGGTGCTCGGCGTCCTGCCGCTCGTCGTCCTGGCCCAGATCGGCGTCATCATCTGCGTCGGCGTCCTGCTCGACACCCTCGTCGTGCGCACGCTCCTCGTCCCGGCCATCGCGGTCGTCCTCGGCGACCGCTTCTGGTGGCCCCGCCGAACGCACCCCTCCGTGTCGGACCGGTCGGCGACCGAGGACGCCGCCCCGGCCGCCCCTGCCGATGCCGATGCCGATGCCGATGCTCTGACGAAAGTCGGGACAAACTCTTGACATGGAGCGGCAGCCGCCGTTGAATCGGGAGTGCCAACATTAGACAAACCATGGACAAACAGGGCTGATGCCCCAGGCGAAACCCTCATCCATACCTCGCATCCCCCATCACCGTTCACGCCGCCACCCCCTCGACAGCCCGTGCGGTCTCGATCGACTCCCTCCCCGTCGATCGAGGCAGACCGTGGGCCACGCGCCGGACTCCCTTCCGGCGCGTGGCCCACATCTGCGTGTGCGGGAGTCGCCTCGACCGCCGGATCCGACGCGGACGGCATACGCCATCTGCGTCGCGCTGCTCGGCTCAGACCGGCCATTCCTCGCGGAGCAGGGCCCACGTGTTGTCGTCGAGCCACGTACCGTCCTTGCCCAGCGACTTCGCCCGGATCGTGGCCTCGTGCCGCATCCCGATGCGGCGCAGGACGCGGTTCGAGGCGATGTTGTCGGCGTAGGCGTCGGCCGTGATCCGGCGCAGCCCCAGGTCGCGGAAGCCGATGACGAGCAGCTCGGCGGCCGCCTCGGCCGCCAGCCCGCGGCCCTGGGCATCCGGATGCAGCGCGTAGCCGATCGTCCCCTCCCACTCCTGTGCCGGCGCGCGGCCGATGCTGTGGCACGGCTCTAGCCGCAGCATGACGTCGCCGACGACGCGACCCGTGCGCCGCTCCTCGACGGCCAGCCCGAGCAGTGGCTCGGCAGCACCAAGGCGTCCCCGCTCGATGCGCTGGGCGATGCGCTCGCGCACCTGGTCCTGGGTCAGGACGTCATGACTCAGGTGGACGACGACCTCGGGCAGGCAGCGGTAGGCGTGCACGGCATCGACGTCGTCGAGCGCCAGCGGACGCAGCAGGAGGCGATCGGTGAGCCGCGGCCACACGAGCCGGGACAGGTCCGGGGACGCCGGCACTAGCGCCAGCCGCCCGCGGCGACCCCGCCGGGCACGTCGCCGGCCGGGTCGTAGGGCGTGCGTGTGAAGCGGAACGACGCGAGGTCGAGGTGCGACGGCGTGCCGTCAGCGGCGCGCACGACCCGAAGCGGCTCACCCGTGTAGTAGCCGTCCAGCCCCACCCAGGCGTCGGGGCCCTCCGCGGCGAAGCGCGAGCCCCGGGCCTGGCCGGGCTCACCGAGCACGAGGTGCTCTCCGACGACCTTCGCCGTGGACACGGACGGCCCCCAGTGCCACGTGCCGACGAGCTCGAGCGCCGACGGGTCGCCCGACGCGAACCACGGCTCCGGTGGTCGCGGCTCGCGCTCGACGAACGCCGAGAGCAGCTCGGGGGCGATCTGGCCCATCCCGCTCGTCGTGTTGGTGACGACGACGACACCGTCACCGCTCTCGACCTCGACGCGCAGCCCCGCGAGGAAACCGGGCATCGAGCCGCCGTGGCCGGCACACCTCGTGCCGTCGACGTTCCAGACCTGCCAGCCGAGCCCGTGGGCCGTGGTCCAGGGCTGGCCGGGGTTGTCGTTGACCGTGTGGGGCTCGTACATCTCGGCGAGGGTGTCGGGCGACAGGAGCCCGCCGGTGTCGCCCCCGGCGAAGGTGGCCCAGCGCGCCAGGTCCTGCACCGTGGTCCAGAGCTGTCCGGCCGGGGCCATCGCGCCCGCGTCATGCTCGGGTTCGGGCAGCAGGACGTCGGCGAAGGGGTGCACAGCGAGGCCCGGCGCGGCGCGACCGCTGGGGCGGGTCGTCGTCCGGGACATGCCGAGCGGGTTGAGCAGGTCACGCCGGACGACCTCGAACCAGTCGACCCCGTGCGCCCGGGCCAGGAGCTCGCCGAGGGCCGCGAAGCCGACGTTCGTGTAGTGGAACCGCCGACCGGCCCGGAAGCGCTGTCCCACAGGCGATCCCGCGATGGAGCCTGCCAGCGACTCCCAGTCCCCACCGGGCGTGCGCTCCCACCACGGGCCGTTCGTCTCGGCCTGCACCCCGGCCCCGTGCGAGAGCAGCTGGGCGATCGTGGCGCCGCCCAACCGCGAGCCGGGCACGTGGTCCTCGAACCGGTCGAGCAGGTCGAGCCGTCCGGCATCGCGCAGTCGCATGACGGCCACTGCCACGAAGGTCTTCGTGATGGAGCCCATCCGGTACTGCGTGTCGGTGTCGGCCGGCTGCCCGCCGAGGCGCCCGTCGAGCGTGCCGATGGCGTCGGACCACACGAGCGTGCCGTCACGCACGACGCCGGCGGCGACCGAGGGCAGGCGCCCGCGACGCTGCTCGGCCGCGAGCAGGTGGTGGAGGTGGCGGGCGGTCACGGGGTCGATCTCGCCATCGGTGGCCGGGACGTCGGCGTCGCTGCGCGGGTCGGTGCTCACCCGCTCCAGCCTAGGCCGGGGGTCTCTGGCGTGGCGCAGGCCACCCCGGCAGGATGGGACGGCGGCCCCACGGTCGCCCCGCATCGGATATCTTGACATCAAGATTTATTCGGGGATCCGCGAAGACCGGATCTCGGCACGAACAGCAACCCGAACGGAGCACCCGCGTTGGACTCGACAATCATCTACACGCACACGGACGAGGCGCCCGCCCTGGCCACGGCCTCGCTGCTGCCCATCGTCTCGGCCTTCGCCAAGCAGGCCGGCGTCGAGGTCGAGACGCGTGACATCTCACTCTCGGGTCGCATCATCGCCGCGTTCCCCGACGCCCTGAGGCCGGAGCAGCGGATCGGTGACGCCCTGGCCGAGCTCGGCGCGCTCGCCAAGACGCCCGAGGCCAACATCATCAAGCTCCCCAACGTCTCGGCGTCGATCCCGCAGCTCAAGGCCGCCGTCGCCGAGCTCCAGACCGCGGGCTACGCCCTGCCCGACTACCCCGACAACCCGTCCACCGACGAGGAGAAGGCGGCTCGGGCGGCGTACGACAAGATCAAGGGGTCGGCCGTCAACCCCGTTCTGCGCGAAGGCAACTCGGACCGCCGCGCCCCGGCGTCGGTGAAGAGCTACGCGCGCAAGCACCCGCACTCGATGGGCGCCTGGAGCGCCGACTCCAAGACCAACGTCGCGACGATGGGTGCCGACGACTTCCGCCACAACGAGACGTCTGTCGTCCTGCCTGCCGACGACACGCTGCGCGTCGAGCTCGTCGGCGCCGACGGGTCCACCACCGTCCTCAAGGAGTCGATCCCCGTCCTCGCCGGCGAGGTCGTCGACGCGACGTTCATGGATGTCGCGAAGCTGCGTGACTTCCTCTCCGAGCAGGTCGCCCGCGCCAAGGCCAAGGGAGTCCTCTTCTCGGTGCACCTCAAGGCCACGATGATGAAGGTCTCCGATCCGATCATCTTCGGTCACGTCGTGCGCGCCTTCTTCCCCGACGTCTTCGAGACGTATGCCGGCGCGCTGGCCTCCGTGGGCGCGTCCCCCAACGACGGGCTCGGCGCCGTGCTCAAGGCCGTCGAGGGTCTGCCCGCCGACGAGCGCGCCGAGGTCGAGGCCGCCGTCGCCAAGGGCTTCGAGGACGGCCCGGCCATCGCGATGGTCGACTCGAACAAGGGCATCACCAACCTCCACGTGCCGAGCGACGTCATCGTCGACGCATCGATGCCGGCGATGATCCGCACGTCGGGTCACATGTGGGACCGCGAGGGCGGCGAGCAGGACACGCTGGCCGTGCTGCCCGACAGCTCGTACGCCGGCATCTACCAGGTCGTCCTCGACGACTGCCGCGCCAACGGCGCCTACGACCCGTCGACGATGGGCTCGGTCTCCAACGTCGGGCTCATGGCGCAGGCGGCCGAGGAGTACGGCAGCCACGACAAGACGTTCGAGATCCCGGCCGACGGCACCGTGCGCGTCGTCGACTCCTCGGGCGCAGCGCTGCTCGAGCACGCCGTCTCGGCGGGCGACATCTGGCGCGCCTGCCAGACCAAGGACGTGCCGATCCGCGACTGGGTCAAGCTCGCCGTCACGCGTGCCCGCGCCACGGGGACGCCGGCGATCTTCTGGCTCGACGCCGACCGCGCCCACGACGCGAACCTCATCACCAAGGTGAACGAGTACCTCACCGAGCACGACACCGACGGCCTGACGATCGAGATCATGAAGCCGACCGACGCGATCGCCTACTCCCTCGGGCGCATCCGCAAGGGCGAGGACACGATCTCGGTCACCGGCAACGTGCTGCGCGACTACCTCACCGACCTCTTCCCGATCCTCGAGCTCGGCACCTCGGCCAAGATGCTGTCGGTCGTCCCGCTCATCAACGGCGGTGGCCTCTTCGAGACCGGCGCCGGCGGCTCGGCCCCGAAGCACGTGCAGCAGCTCGTCCAGGAGAACTACCTCCGCTGGGACAGCCTCGGCGAGTTCCTCGCCCTGGCCGTCAGCTTCGAGCACCTCGCCGACGTCACCGACAACGCCCGCGCGCGGGTGCTCGGCGAGACCCTCGACCGGGCCACGGGCACGCTCCTCGACGAGAACAAGGGACCGGCGCGCAAGGTCGGCCAGATCGACAACCGCGGCAGCCACGTGTGGCTGGCCCTCTACTGGGCCCAGGAGCTCGCCCGGCAGACCGACGACGCCGCGTTGGCCGAGACGTTCGGCCCCGTGGCCCAGGCCCTCGCCGACAGCATCGGCACGATCTCCCAGGAGCTCGTCGACGCCCAGGGACACTCGGTCGACATCGGCGGCTACTACCGTCCCGACGCGGCCAAGGTCGCTTCGGTCATGCGTCCGTCGAAGACCTTCAACGAGATCATCGACGCGCTCGCCTGACCGCGTCCGCCCGCAGCACGTGCCCACCCGACTCACGGAGTCGGGTGGGCACGTCGCGTATGCCGCCACGCACGTCGGACGCCGGACGATCCGTGAGCACGGGGCCGGCGGAACGACATACTCCACGACGTCGACTGCTGACGAGAACGCTTGTGACAGTTAGCTGTCCGCGTCGCGCAGGGCGTCACTGGCCTCGGTGATGATGGCCTGCATGGCAGCCGCGGCGGCAACACCGTCGCCGGACTGGACCGCCTCGGCGACGTCGCCGTGCAGGCGGACCGCGAGAGGGTTGGGCGTGGCAGGCATGAGGTCGTGGTGGGTGCGGCCCGCGAGCACCTCGCCGACGACGTCGGACAGCGCTGCGAGCATCTCGTTGCCGGAGGCGGCGAGCAGGGTCGAGTGGAAGAGCTGGTCGGCCACGAGGTAGGCCTCGAGGTCGCCCGACTTCGCGTGCACCGCCATCTGCATGACGGCGCCCATGAGCGCCCCGCACTGGTCAGGGGTCGCCCGGGCCGCGGCGAGCTCGGCTGCGACGGGCTCGACTCCTCGACGCACGTCACCGAGACTGAGCAGCTGCTGCTCACGACCCGGCCCGTCGAGGCGCCAGCGGATGACGCGCGGGTCGAAGACGTTCCACGACGTGCTGGGCAGGACGCGCACACCGACGCGCTTGCGGGCCTCGACGAGTCCCATCGAGTCGAGGACGCGGACGGCCTCGCGCACGACGGACCGGGACACCCCGTAGCGCTCGTCGAGCTGGTCGATGCGCAGCACGGTGCCCGGGGCGAGCTCGCCGGTGGCGACCTGTCGGCCGAGGTCGTCGAGCACGCTCGCATGCAGGGCGGGGCGACGGTCCGTGGGCACGGACCCAGCCTGACACACGGCGGTCGTCATCTGGCCCAGCCGGCATTAAAACCGTTTTAATCGTCATCGTCGCTTGATAAGACGCCCTTGTTGCTGCACCCTAGTGCGAGCGACTCGACGAAGACGTCGTTCGAGCCGGACGAAGGAGTCACGGAGACATGCAGCACCACCCACCTCCCCTGGTCGTCGTCATGGGGGTGTCCGGCTCGGGCAAGACCACCGTCGGCGCGGCCCTCGCCCAGCGCCTGCGCGTCCCCTTCGCGGACGCCGACGACTTCCACCCCAAGGCCAACATCGACAAGATGTCGGCCGGCATCCCGCTGACGGACGACGACCGCGGCCCGTGGCTCGCGACCATCGCCGCGTGGCTCGGTGAGCACGCGGAGAGCGGTGGTGTGGCGAGCTGCTCGGCTCTCAAGCGCGCCTACCGCGACGTCCTCGCAGCCGCGGCGCCCCACGTCTTCTTCGTGCACCTGCACGGCGACCCCGACGTCATCGCCGCCCGCGTCGCCGGCCGGCCCGGACACTTCATGCCCACAGCCCTCGTCGAGTCGCAGTTCGCGACGCTCGAGCCCCTCGAGCCGGGCGAGCGCGGAGCCGTCCTCGACGTCGACCAGCCGGTCGACGACCTCGTCGGCCAGTCCCTCACCCTCATCGATCCTCGCGACCCGGAAGCGACCCGCTCATGACCTCCGACCTGCTCTCGATCCTGCCCGTGTCGGCGCTTGCCGCCGACGACCTCCCCGCCATCCCGGCCGGACGGCTGGTCCCCGCGGCCCTGCTCGGCATCGCTGTCCTCGTGGTGCTCATCGTGCGGTTCAAGCTGCACCCGTTCCTGTCCCTGACGCTGGGCTCGCTCACCGTCGGGGCGGTCGCGGGCGTCCCGATGGCCGACGTGCTCGAGAGCTTCACCAAGGGCTTCGGATCGACCGCCGCGGGCGTCGGCATCCTCATCGCCCTCGGCGCGATGTTCGGCAAGCTGCTCGCCGACTCCGGCGGTGCCGACGAGATCGTCGACACGATCATCGGCCGCAGCGGTCCGCGCACCCTGCCGTGGGCGATGGCGGGCGTCGGCGCCCTCATCGGCCTGCCGATGTTCTTCGAGATCGGCCTCGTCCTGCTGATGCCCGTCATCTTCCTCGTCGCGCGCCGCTCGGGACTGTCCCTGGTCCGCGTCGGCATCCCGGCACTCGCCGGCCTGTCGGCCATGCACGGCCTCGTGCCTCCCCACCCGGGCCCGCTCGTGGCGATCGACGCCCTCAAGGCCGACCTCGGAGTCACCCTCGGCCTCGGCATCCTCGTCGCGATCCCGACGATCGCCGTCGCGGGCCCGTGGTTCGCCCGCGTGGCCGCCCGCTGGGTCGACGTCCCCGCGCCCGAGCTCTTCGAGTCGCGTGAGGCCGAGAGCGGACCGCGTCCGTCGTTCCCCGTCACGCTGCTGACCGTCCTGACCCCCGTCGCCCTCATGATGGGCAAGGCGCTCTCCGACATCCTCACCGCCGACGGCACGGCCGTCCGCACCGTCCTCGACTTCCTCGGCACGCCGCTCATCGCTCTGCTCATCGCCGTGATCCTCGCGATGTTCACGCTCGGCCGCGGCGCCGGCATGGGTCTCAAGGAGGTCGGGTCGTCCCTCGAGGCCTCCCTCGGTCCGATCGCCGGCATCCTGCTCATCGTCTCCGCCGGTGGCGGCTTCAAGCAGACCCTCGTCGACACCGGCATCGGCCAGCTCGTCGCCGACTGGATCGCGCAGAGCGGCCTGTCCGTGCTGCTGCTGGCCTGGCTCGTCGCGGTCCTGATCCGCCTCGCGACCGGCTCGGCCACCGTCGCGACCGTCACGGCCTCCGGCATCCTCGCTCCGCTCGCGGCCGGGATGCCCACGGCCCAGGTGTCGCTCATGGTGCTCGCCATCGGCGCCGGCTCGGTCTTCTTCTCCCACGTCAACGACGCCGGCTTCTGGCTCGTCAAGGAGTACTTCGGGCTCAAGGTCGGCCAGACCATCAAGTCGTGGTCCGTCATGGAGACGATCCTGTCGGTGACCGGTCTCGTCCTCGTCCTGCTCCTCGACCTCGTCGTCTAGCCGACTCGGAAGCCCAGCACACCCACCTGAACCGTCGAGAGGCGCAGACCGTGGCCTCTCGACGGTTCAGGGTTGGGCGGGTCAGCGGATGCGGACGCCGCTGATGGCCCTCGCGATGACGAGTCGCTGGATCTCGGACGTGCCCTCGAAGATCGTGTAGATCTTCGCGTCGCGCGACCACCGCTCGACGGGGTGGTCGGTGACGTAGCCGGCCCCACCGAGGATCTGCACCGCCTTGTCGGTCACGGCGACCGCGACCTCACCCGCCTTGAGCTTGCTCATCGAGCCCTCGGCCGCGGTGAACGGCTGGTTCGTGCGCCCCATCCACGACGCCCTCCAGACGAGCAGCCGGGCCGCGTCGATCTCGGTGCGCATGTCGGCGAGCGCGAACGCGATCGCCTGGTTCTCGATGATCGGCCGACCGAAGGCGACGCGGTCCTTGGCGTAGTCGAGGGCGTACTCGTATGCCGCCCTGGCGATCCCGAGCGCCTGCGCACCCACCGTGGGGCGCGAGATCT
The DNA here is from genome assembly GCF_056403915.1 of Terrabacter sp. P2_E3. Lineage (NCBI taxonomy): Bacteria > Bacillati > Actinomycetota > Actinomycetes > Micrococcales > Intrasporangiaceae > Terrabacter > Terrabacter sp. P2_E3. The sequence continues at coordinate 108,942 of NZ_JBFUEN010000012.1, read as the reverse complement.
CGAACGTCCGCATGGCCGCCTGTCCGCTCGACGCCCCTCCCTCGCGGGCCCGGGCGAGGCGCTCGTCGAGCTTGTCCTTGCCGCCGAGCAGGCACGAGCCCGGCACGCGCACGTCGTCGAGGAAGACGTCGGCGGTGTGCGAGGCGCGCAGGCCGAGCTTGCGCAGCTTCTTGGCGCCCTCGAGCCCCTTCGTGCCGGGCGGGACGACGAAGGCGGCCTGCCCGCGCGAGCCGAGGTCGGGGTCGACGACGGCCGTCACGACGTGGACGTTGGCGATGCCGCCGTTGGTGATGTAGGCCTTCTGGCCATTGAGGATCCACTCGTCGGCGGCCTCGTCGTAGCGGGCCCGCGTGCGCATGGCGCCGACGTCGGAGCCGGCCTGCGGCTCGGTCGTCGCGAATGCCCCGAGCTTCGGGTCGTCGGCGTCGCCGTAGCACTGCGGCAGCCACTCGACCATCTGTTCGGGGGTGCCCGAGCCGTAGATCGCGGCCACCGCGAGGGTCGTGCCGAAGATCGACATCCCGATGCCCGCGTCACCCCAGAAGAGCTCCTCGTTGGCGAGGTTGATCGAGATACCGGTCGGGTCGGACCAGCATTGCGCCAGGAACTCGAAGCCGTAGAGGCCGTTCTTGGCCGCCTCCTGGATGACCGGCCAGGGCGTCTCCTCCCTCGCGTCCCACTCGGAGGCGGCCGGGCGCACGACGTCGGCGGCGAAGCCGTGCACCCAGTCGCGCAGCTCGGTCTGGTCGTCGTTCAGGGCGAGCGAGAACTCCACCACGACGTGCCTCAGGCCTTGGGGATGTCGAAGAAGTTCGCGATGTTGGCTGCGAGACCGAGGTCGCCCTTGGCCTTGATCTTGCCGGTCATGAACATCATGACCGGGTTGCCGCTCTTGGTGATGACCTTGGTGAAGTCGACGGGCGACATGGCGAGCGACAGCGTCGAGTCGCCGTCGTGGCCGGGCACCGACGTGCACGTGCCGTCGGCAAAGCGCACGGTCCACTCGTCGGCGCCGCCGTCGGGACGGCCGGTGATGCTCCAGTGCGTCGTCGCGGTCGTCGATCCGGCGCGGTCGGGGCGGAAGAGCTCAGGCATCCGACGGAAGATCGCGTCGACGATCGGGCCGCGGTTGGCGCTCTCCATGACCTCCTTGACGTCCTTGTCGGACATCTCCTTGACGATGCGGATGAACTCGCCGGGCTCGACGGCGGCGAGCTCGTCGGCGGTGGCGGTCGTGAAGTCGATCTCGGGCATCGGGGGTCCCTCCGGAGGAAACGGCATTGTTACCGCGAGTAGGTTACCGGACGGTCACCCGTCGAGGAACCAGCCGGCCACCATCCCGTCGGGACGGCCGGGCTCGATGTAGTGCTCCCACGCGAAGGCCACGGCGAACATCTCGACCGGCATCTGGAGCATCCCCTGGGCGTCGGACTGGCTCGCGTGCGCCTTGAGCGCCGAGCGCTTGACCTCGAGGAACTCGCTGACGTCGCAGGCCCAGTGCAGCTCGCTCTCGAGGCTGCCGAGGGGGTTGCCGTCGTCCATCGGCTGGCTGGGGTCCCACTCCCCCATGTCGAGGCCTGCGGCCATCGCGGCCTGGTGCGAGCGGATCATCGCGTCGCGGTTCATCGAGCCCTCGAGGTAGCGGGGCGTGCCGGCGAGCTCGGCGGCACGCTTCGTCACGGCGTGCACCTTGACGTGGTCGGGGTGGCCGTAGCCGCCGTGCCAGTCGTAGCCGACGACGACGTCGGCCGCCTCCTCGCCCAGGACGGCCGCGAGGCGCTGCGCCGCCTCCTCCGTGTCGGCCCGGGCGAAGCTCTCCTCGTGGTCGTTCTGGGCCCACCCGGTCATGCCGGAGTCGGCGTAGCCGAGGAACTCGACGCGATGGGTGCCGATGACGGCGTTGGAGGCCGCGGCCTCGGCCCGGCGCCGCTCGACGACGGTCTCGCCGTCGGCCAGGTCGTCGGGGGCGTCGCCGTGGTCACCGTTGGTGGCGACGACGAGCACGACGCGGTGGCCCTCGCTGACGGCCCGCGCCATCGAGCCGGCGGACTGCGAGGCCTCGTCGTCGGGGTGGGCGTGGACGAAGACAACGGTTGACATGGGATCAGCCTCTCACCGCGGGCCGACGTTCCCGTCACCAGCGCCACCGGGCGCGACCGGCAGCGTGTAGACGACGTAGCCCTCGAACGTCGCGACCTCGTCGTAGAGCCGGCGGGCGACGGCGTTCGACTCGTGGGTCTGCCAGTAGACGCTGCCACAGCCGTGCTCGCGTGCCCAGTCACGCACGGCCGCGATGAGGGCGCTCGCCACGCCGCGACCACGCACCCCCGGGTCGGTGAAGAGGTCCTCGAGGTAGCAGAGGTCGGGCTCGCTCGAGCTGGGGTGCACGAGGAAGTGGGTGATCCCGACGAGCTCGCCGTCGAGCCATGCCCCGAGCCCGTGCAGTCTTGTGTCAGAGGCGATCTCGCGCCACGCCCGGTCGTATGCCGTCTGGCCGAGCTCGCGCTCGTAGAAGCGGATGTACGCGCGGAAGAGCGTCTCCCACCGGTCCCGGTCGGTGGGTTCCAGACGTCGGGTGTGGATCACGACCCGACGCTAGCGCGACGGCACCGTCCCCGGCAGGGCCACCTCACGGCATACGCGATGAGCCGACTCGAGTGAGCGCCAAACCACACTCGAGTGAGCACGCGGTCACAGACGAGCGAGCGCCCCACCCCACGAAGGTGGGACGGGGCGCTCACTCGAGTGGGACGGAGCGCTCACTCGACGTGGTGGGTCAGGCCTTCTTGGCGGTGGCCTTCTTCGTCGTGCGCGTCGTCGCCTTCTTCGCGGTCTTCTTCGCGGTCTTCTTCACGGCGCGCTTGCGGGTCGTCGGGCCCTTGGCGCGCTTCTCGGCGAGCAGCTCGAAGCCCCGCTCCGGCGTGATCGCCTCGGGGTCGTCGTCCTTGCGCAGCGTCGCGTTGGTCTCACCGTCGGTGACGTACGGACCGAAGCGGCCGTCCTTGACGACGACGGGCTTGCCGCTGACGGGGTCGGCGCCGAGCTCCTTGAGGGGCGGGGCGGCCGCGGCACGACCGCGCTGCTTGGGCTCGGCGTAGATCGCGAGCGCCTCGTCGAGCGTGATGTCGAAGAGCTGCTGCTCGGTCGTCAGCGACCGCGAGTCGGTGCCCTTCTTGAGGTACGGGCCGTACCGACCGTTCTGCGCGGTGATCTCGACACCTTCGGCGTCGGCACCGACGACGCGCGGCAGCGAGAGCAGCTTGAGCGCCGACTCGAGGTCGAGCGTCGCGAGCTCCATGTCCTTGAAGAGCGAGGCCGTGCGCGGCTTGACCTTGGCGGCCTTCTTGGCCTTGGGCTTGTCGGCCGCGGCGGCGTCGTCGTCGTCGATGACCTCGGTGACGTAGGGCCCGTAGCGTCCGGCGCGCGCGATGATCTCGCGGCCGGTCTCGGGGTCCTTGCCGAGCACCTTGCCGTCGTCGGCGGCGACCTCGAGCAGCTCGCGCGCCTTCTCGGGCGTCATCTCGTCGGGCGCGATGTCGTCGGTGATCGTCGCGCGGCGCGGCGTCGACGGCACCTCGGCGCCGTCCGCGACCTCGCCCGTCGCGAGGTCGACGCCCGCGGGCACGAGCTCCTCGACGTAGGGGCCGTAGCGGCCGACGCGCACGACCATGCCGTCGCCGATCGGGATCGTGCTGATCTCCTTGGCGTCGATCTCGCCGAGGTCCTCGACGAGGTTCCGCAGACCGGCGGCCGAGGTGGCCTCCTCGCCGAAGTAGAAGCGCTTGAGCCACGCGACGCGACCCTCGTCGCCGTTGGCGATGCGGTCGAGGTCCTCCTCCATCGAGGCGGTGAACTCGTAGTCGACGAGGTTGCCGAAGTGCTCCTCGAGCAGCCGGGTCACGGCGAAGGCGAGCCACGTCGGCACGAGGGCCTGGCCCTTGGTGAAGACGTAGCCGCGGTCCTGGATCGTGCCGATCGTCGAGGCGTACGTCGAGGGGCGGCCGATGCCGCGCTCCTCCATCGCCTTGACGAGGGTGGCCTCGGTGAAGCGGGCGGGCGGGCTCGTCTCGTGGCCGTCGGCCTCGGCGCGCACGACCTCGAGCGGGACGCCGGCGCTCAGCTTGGGCAGGCGACGCTCCTCGGCGGCGGCGTCGGCGCGGGCGGCGGACTCGTCGTCCCGGCCCTCCTCGTAGGCGGCGAGGAAGCCCTTGAAGGTGATGACGGTGCCGCTCGCGCTGAACTCGACCGACTGGGCGCCCTCGAGCGCCGTGTCGACAGCGAGCTTGACGGTGGCGGTCGAGCCGCGGGCGTCGGCCATCTGCGAGGCGACGGTGCGCTTCCAGATCAGCTCGTAGAGCGCGAACTCCTCGCCGCGCAGCGACCCGGCGACCTGGGCCGGGCTGCGGAAGCGGTCGCCGGCGGGACGGATGGCCTCGTGGGCCTCCTGCGCGTTCTTGACCTTCTTCTCGTAGCGGCGCGGGCTGTCCGGGACGTACTCGGCGCCGTACATGTCGCGGGCCTGGCTGCGCGCGGCGGTCATCGCGGCGTCCGACAGCGTCGTGCTGTCGGTACGCATGTAGGTGATGTAGCCGTTCTCGTAGAGCCGCTGCGCCACGCGCATCGCGTTCTTGGACGACATCCGCAGCTTGCGGGACGCCTCCTGCTGGAGGGTCGAGGTCGTGAACGGGGCCGACGGGCGGCGGGTGTAGGGCTTCTCCTGGACGTCGGTGACGCGCGCTGTGAGGGGCAGGCACGCCTCGGCGATCCGGGTCGCGAGGGCCTCGTCGAGGTGGACGACGCCCTTGCCGGTCAGGCGGCCGTCGTCGGCGAAGTCGCGACCGGTGGCGACGCGGACGCCGTCGACGGACGAGAGGCGGGCCGTGAACTGCTGGCTCGCACTGTCGGGGGTGAAGTCGCCCTCGACGTCCCAGTAGGAGGAGCGGACGAACGCCATGCGCTCACGCTCGCGCTCGACGACCATGCGGGTCGCGACGGACTGGACGCGGCCGGCCGAGAGGCCCTGGCGGACCTTGCGCCACAGGACCGGGCTGACCTCGTAGCCGTAGAGGCGGTCGAGGATGCGGCGGGTCTCCTGGGCGTCGACCATCGCGGTGTCGATCTCGCGGGTGTCGTTGACGGCCCGCTGGATCGCCTCGCGGGTGATCTCGTGGAACACCATGCGCTTGACAGGGACCCGCGGCTTGAGCGCCTCGAGCAGGTGCCACGCGATGGCCTCGCCCTCGCGGTCCTCATCGGTGGCGAGGTAGAGCTCGCTGGCGTCCTTGAGGAGCCGCTTGAGCTCGGCGACCTTCTTCTTCTTGTCCGGGTCGACGACGTAGTACGGCTCGAAGCCGTTGTCGACGTCGACGGCGAACTTGCCGAACGGGCCCTTCTTCATGTCGGCCGGCAGCTCGGAGGGGTTCGGCAGGTCACGGATGTGACCCACGGACGCCTCGACCTCGAAGTCGCCTCCGAGGTAGCCGGCGATGGTCTTCGCCTTGGCGGGCGACTCGACGATGACGAGCTTGCGGCCCTTGCCTGCGGCCATGGTGCACCTTCAACTTCCCGCATCTCACGTGCAGCGGATTCGTCGCTGCCCCGACGTGGACGCGGACCGACCGTAACAGCCCGCGCCGAGTGCGGTCTCACGACATCCACCGGAGAGGGGCGTATGCCGTCCGCCGCAGCCCCGGTCCGCGGGCTCGCTCGGGTGGCGGGTGCGGTCACCTGCCGCGGGTGCGGCGAAAAGGGGCCACCCGGCATACGCCCTCGGGAATGATGACGATCCAACGCTCGTTCCCCATGATAGTTTAGACTTCAACAACTTCGGAAGGAACCGCCATGTCCGCCCCCGTCCTGTACCTCAGCCACGGCGCCCCGCCGCTCGCCGACGACCAGCGCTGGACGGCCGAGCTGGCCGGATGGTCCGCGGACCTGCCGAAGCCCACGAACGTCCTCATGGTCTCCGCCCACTGGGAGGACGCACCGACGACGCTCGGCTCGACGACCGGCGCACCGCTGACCTACGACTTCTGGGGCTTCCCGCAGAAGTACTACGACGTGACCTACGACGCCCCTGCCGCCCCCGGGCTCGCCGACGACGTGACCAGGCTGCTCACGTGGCCGGGCCACCAGGTGCACCGCGACGAGGCGCGCGGCCTCGACCACGGCGCGTACGTCCCGCTCAAGGAGATGTTCCCCGACGCCGACGTGCCGGTGCTCCAGATGTCGATGCCGACGCTCGACCCGCGCGGCCTCTTCGAGATCGGCCGACGCCTCGCACCCCTGCGCGAGCAGGGCACGATGATCGTCGGCTCCGGCTTCACGACCCACAACCTGCGCTGGTTCAACCCGCACGCCGGCGCCGACGGCCTACCCCCGCGCGCCAGCGCCGAGTTCGACCACTGGGCCCAGGAGGCCATGAAGGCCCAGGACGTGGACAGCCTGCTCGACTTCCTCGACAAGGCCCCGGCCGCCCACGAGGCCCACCCCCGCACCGAGCACTTCGCCCCGCTCTTCGTCACCCTCGGCGCCGCCTACGAGTCCGGCGGTCTCGACAACAAGAGCGTCATCGACGGCTTCTGGTTCGGGCTGAGCAAGCGCTCCTGGCAGTTCGACTGAGCCGTCGGAGGCCCCCGGTCGCCGGGGCGGGAACCGGTGGGTAACCCCATCCGTTCTTCGGATGTGGGTGCCCCACGCACGCGGCCGCGGCTCGTAACCTCCCCTGACTCCGAGCCGCGGCCGCTCCCTCTCCGGAGGGGTCGTCCGAGCGACGGAACCCACGCGTTCGCCCACCCGTCGCAGGCGCACGGCACGTAGAGTGGCCGTACGCCCGACGAGCGCGCCGCAGGCGTGATTCGTGCGCCGTCCGCGGTGCCGACGGGCGAGGGACTTCGGTCGCGTCGCCGACGCGGCCGGCACGCGAGGGAAGGACCCGCTCCACATGACTGACCAGCCCGCCGCCCAGGCAGCCGCGCCCGCCCAGGTCGCCCCCCTCGAGCCGCCGCCCGGTGACGCGTTCATCCTCACGGCCCCCGCGCCGACGGCCGCCGTCGCCGAGACCGCCGCGCCGAAGATGGCGCCGGCCGTTCCGGACGCCGCCCTGCCCGGCCTCGACGCCAAGGTCGACACCTACCTCGACTCCCTCACGAAGGCCGCGCCCCGCTCGCCCGAGTGGGAGACCAAGGCCGCCGACGTGCGGATGATGGGCAACGACGAGGTGCGGTTCGCCGCCGAGTCGTCCAACCGGATGCTCCAGATGCCGGTCAAGGCGCTCAACGAGGGCGGCCTGTCCGGCAACTCGAAGGTCGGCAAGACCCTGCTCGACCTCCGGCGCACCGTCGAGGACCTCGACCCGGGCCAGGCCGCGGGCGCCAAGAAGTTCCTCGGCATGATCCCCTTCGGCGACAAGGTCACCGACTACTTCCGCAAGTACCAGTCGGCCCAGAGCCACCTCAACGGCATCCTCCACTCGCTCCAGTCGGGGCAGGACGAGCTCGTCAAGGACAACGTCGCCCTCAACCTCGAGAAGAAGAACCTCTGGGAGTCGATGGGCCGGCTCAACCAGTACGTCTACGTCGCCGAGCGGCTCGACGCCAAGCTCGCCGCACAGGTCGCGACCCTCGAGACGACCGACCCCGAGCGGGCCAAGGCGCTGCGCGAGGACGTCCTCTTCTACGTGCGCCAGAAGCACCAGGACCTGCTGACCCAGCTCGCGGTCTCGATCCAGAACTACCTCGCGATCGACATCATCATCAAGAACAACATCGAGCTCATCAAGGGCGTCGACCGCGCGACCACGACGACCGTCTCGGCCCTGCGCACCGCCGTCATCGTGGCCCAGGCGCTCAACAACCAGCAGCTCGTCCTCGACCAGATCACGGCCCTCAACACGACGACCTCGGGCATCATCGAGCGCACGTCGGAGGCGCTCAAGCAGAACTCCGCCCGCATCCAGGAGCAGTCGGCGAGCGCGACGCTGTCGATCGAGTCGCTGCAGAAGGCCTTCGCCAACATCTACGAGACGATGGACACCATCGACCAGTTCAAGGTGCGGGCGCTCGACAACATGGCCGCGACGATCGGCACCCTCGAGACCGAGGTCGCCAAGTCGCGCACCTACCTCGACCGCGTGTCCAAGCAGGACGCCCGCCGCGCCGAGAACGCCGCTCCCGGGCTGCTCGACCTCGGCTCCGGCCGGTGAGGGTGGCTGCGCCTGGAGGCCCGACCGGGAGCCGGTGACGGGCCCGCGACGCGGGTGAGGTGAGGCGGGATCGCCGTGGCGCGACCCGTGGAGCAGGATGTGCGTGGCCGGCCGACGGTCGGCGCGCGGGACACACCAGAGGGGACAACGCAGTGGGAATCCGGTCGTGGTTCGGGTTGGACAGGCCCGAGGCACCCGAGCCCGTGCGCTCGGGGCCACCGACCACCGAGCAGCTCCTCGGGGCGCTCGACGCCATCGAGGCCCAGGCCCGCGAGGGCAAGGTGCCCGGCGTCGTGCTCTCGCGCCTGCTGCGGGTCACCCGGATCGTGCGCCAGACCCTGCCCCGCCTGTCCAACCTCGGCCTCGGCAGCAGCCAGGGCTTCAGCGTCATGGCCACCGCCACCGACTACCTGCCCGTCGCCATCGGCAACTACCTGCGCCTTCCGCGCGACTGGGCCGACACGCGCCCCATCGCGGCGGGCAAGAGCTCGGTCATGCTCCTCGTCGACCAGCTCGACCTGCTCGGCACGACGATGGACAAGGTCTACGACGCCGTGTGCCGTGCCGACGCCGAGGCGATCATCGTGCACGGGGCGTTCCTCGAGCAGAAGTTCGGCCAGGCGTCGGGCGGTGGCGTGCTGGGTCTCGGTCCGGACCCGGTGCGGGTCGCCCCACCACCCGGCACGGGCTCGTCGGGAACCGCGGACCCGTCCGGTGCCGTCAGCACGTCACCGTCCCCCCACCCGCTGGCCCCGCCGGAGTGATGCATGAACGCCGACCGTGAACGCCGACCCCAGTGCCGACCTGAGTGCGGATCATGACCACTGACGAGTCACGCCTCGCCGAGAGCCTGGAGCAGCTGAGCGACGTCGCCGCAGAGGCAGGACTCGACCCCGCCGCCGCCCGCGACGAGGGGCTGCGGGTCGCGGCCGCGCTGGCCGAGGCCGTGCCCGGGGCGGCCCCAGCCTGGGCCGAGGTCGCGCACCCCGGCCTCACCGACGTCGCCCGCATCAACGAGGCGTTCTTCGACGCCGCCTCGTCCGGGCGTCGCTGGCGCGGCGCCCCGACCGACCTGCTCGACGCCCTCGTCGCCTCCCGGCACTCCCTCGCCGCCGAGTACGCCGAGGCGCTGACCGAGGTGGCCTCGTCCGCCGTCATGCTCGGCACGGCGCCGATCTGGGTCATCGCCAACGCGTCCGCCGCCTCGGGCGCCTACCTCGCCGCGGCGCGCCTCCCCTCGCACGGGCTGCCCGGCTTGCCCGGTGGCCCTCTCGGCGGCGTGCCCGGGATGGGCTTCGGCTCCCCCGACACGATGCGTCCGAACGTCCCCGGTCCGATCGACCCCCGCCTCCTCGAGCTGGTGCTGCCCGGCAGCCCTGGGGCGCAAGGCGACCCAAGCGGAGTCCCCGCCCCCGGCGCGACGGCCACGGCCGCCCCCGCCGATCCGCCGGCCGGACCCGAGCAGGCCGCCGAACCCGAGAAGTCGGTCGAGGAGCTCCTCGCCGAGCTCGACGCGATGATCGGGCTCGCCCGGGTCAAGAAGGAGATCCACCGCCAGGTCGCCCTGCTCAGTGTCGAGAAGATGCGCACCCACGCCGGCCTCAAGGCCCCGAAGATGAGCCGGCACCTCATCTTCGTCGGCAACCCCGGCACCGGGAAGACGACCGTGGCACGGCTCGTCGGTGGCATCTACAAGGCGCTCGGCCTGCTCCCCACCGGCCAGCTCGTCGAGGTCGACCGCAGCGAGCTCGTCGCCGGCTACGTCGGGCAGACCGCGTTGAAGACCGCGGAGGTCTGCGCCAAGGCCACCGGCGGCGTGCTCTTCATCGACGAGGCGTACGCCCTGACCGGCGACCAGTACGCCGAAGAGGCGGTCAACACCCTCGTCAAGGAGATGGAGGACCACCGCGAGGACCTCGTCGTCATCGTCGCCGGCTACCCCGACCCGATGGTCCGCTTCATCGCCCAGAACCCCGGTCTGGCCAGCCGGTTCACGACGACGATCGAGTTCGACGACTACTCCGACGACGAGCTGCTCGACATCCTCGACTCGATCGCCACGGGCTCCGACTACGAGCTGACCACCGAGGCCCACACCCGCGTGCGCCACATCCTGCAGGCCACGCCGCGCACCTCGGCCTTCGGCAACGGCCGCTTCTCGCGCAATCTCTTCGAGCAGGCCGTCGGCCGTCACGCATGGCGGCTCAAGGACGCGACGGAGCCGACGCGCGACGAGCTGCGTCTACTCACCGCAGACGACGTCACCGACCAGCCCGACGACGCACCCGCCGGCGCGCCAGCCGAGCCAGAGGGGGAGGCACCGGTTGCACCGGAGGCGACTCCGGAGGATCCGGCGGCGCTCAGGGCAGACCCTGATGGTCCGGCGGGCACCGATGAGGCAGTCTCGAACGAGCACGACGAGCAGGACGACACGAGCGCGACCGAGCACGAGGACACCGCATGAGCGCACCGACGACGAACATCCCCGTCGCCATCCCGGCGGGTGCGTCGTCCGGCGCGCCCGCGGGCCAGCATCCGCGCACCATCGCCGGCAGCCTGTCCGGCGGCGTCCCCGGCGCCCGGGGCCTCGCGAGCCGGCTGCTCCACGGCACCCCGGGCCGGATGCGCCTCTTCGGCCTCCTCGGCGTCCTCGCTGCGCTCCTGCTCGGCGCGATCAGCGTCAACGCGCTGCTCGCGTCGCAGTCCGCGGTCGAGCGTGCGGCCAACAACAGCGCCCAGGTGGTCCTCGCCCAGTCGATCCACGTCGACCTGCTGCGTGCCGACGCCGTCGCCACCAACGCCTTCCTCGTCGGCGGTCTCGAGTCACCCGAGTCACGCGCCAAGTACGAAGGCGCCATGGGGCGCGTCGCCGCGGGCATCGCCAAGGCAGCCGCCGCCCAGCCCGCCGACGGCAACGCTCTCGGGGTGCTGTCCCAGCGCGTGCAGACCTATGCCGCCCTCGTCGAGCAGGCTCGCTCCAACAACCGACTCGGTCTGCCCGTCGGCGCTCAGTACCTCACCCAGGCGAGCACCGGGCTCCGGGCCGATGCGATCCCCATCATCACGCAGGTGGTCGAGGCCAACGAGGAGCGGGCGACGATGGAGTTCGAGCGCAGCAACTCGAGCGTCCAGCTCCTCGTCGGCGTCGTCTCGCTCATCGGTCTCGTGGCCCTTGCCGTGTGGCTCGCCAGGCGCACGCGCCGTTACCTCAACCCGTCGCTGACCGGGGCGATCGCGCTGCTGCTCGTGGCCCTCTTCGTCACCGCCACCGTCATCACGGGCATCAGCACGGCGACCCGTGACGTGTCCGGCGGCGACTACGAGCGGGCCGTCGCCCTCGCGAACGTGACGACGGCGGCCAACGACGCCCGCGCCAACGAGAGCCTGACCCTCATCAAGCGCGGGTCCGGCGCGGCCAACGAGGCCGCGTGGAAGACCAACCGCACCGCCGTCGACGCCGGCCTCGCGAAGACCGATCATTCCGGCGAGCTGACGCGGTCGTGGCAGGCCTACGTCGACGCCCACGTCAAGGTGCGGACACTCGACAACGGCGGCCATTGGGACGATGCGGTCAAGCTCTCGACGAGCACGGCCGACGGCGGGGCCGCCAACACCTTCGACACCTTCGACGTCGCCGTGACGCAGGCGCGAGACAGCGCCGGCAAGGCCACGGTCACGACGCTCGAGGGGCTCGGCGGCAGCGCACCGCTCGTCGCCGTCGTCGTCGCCCTCGTGGCCCTCGTCGCGTCGTGGCTCATCGTCCGAGGAGTCGGCCAGCGGATCGAGGAGTACCGATGAGCACCATCAGCTCGACGCTGCGGCGCCGCCTCTCCACCCTCGTCGCCGTGGCCGGGCTGGGCGCCCTCGCCGGCTGCTCCGGTGTCACGTACGCCGAGACCCAGCTGCCGACGACCCCGGCACCGAAGCCGTCGAGCAGCGCGCCTGCCGTGGCCGCACCGACGTGCACCAACGCGACGCAGTCCTACGACCCGCTGCCGAGCCTGCCGACCCGTGCCGACATCAGCGACGGCACGATGCGCAAGATCCTCGACAAGGGCTTCATCACCGTCGGGGTCTCGGCCGACACATACCTCTTCGGCGCCCGCAACGCGTTCACCGGCGGCATCGAGGGCTTCGACATCGACATGGCCAGGGCCGTCGCCAAGGCGATCTTCGGCGACGCCTCGAAGGTCCAGCTTCGCGTCATCACGGCCGACGACCGCAAACCCCTGCTCAAGAACCGCGAGATCGACATGGTCGCACGCAACATGTCGATGACGTGCGATCGCTGGAACGACATCGGCTTCTCGGCCGAGTACTACCGGTCCGGCCAGAAAGTCCTCGTCAGCAAGGCCCTGCCCGGCGCCAAGGACCTCACGCTCGCCGACCTCAAGGGCAAGCGGGTGTGTGCCCCGAACGGCACGACCTCCCTGGCCAAGCTGCAGCAGGTCAAGGGGCCGGTCGTCGTGACGGCCGGCACCCACACCGGCTGCCTCGTGCTGCTCCAGCAAGGCAAGGCGGACGCCATCACCGGTGACGACACCGTGCTCGCCGGCCTCGCCGCGCAGGACCCCAACACCGTCATCACGAGCGCCAAGGCGATCACCGTCGAGCCCTACGGCCTCGGCGTCAACAAGGCCGACGTCTACCTCGCGCGCTACCTCAACCGGGTCATCGCCGACCTCGAGGCCGACGGCGAGTGGAAGACGATCTACAACCGCTGGCTCGCAGCGCCGCTCGGGCCCGCGCCCGCACCCCCGACCCCGGTCTACGGACGATGAGCGCAGTGCCGCAGAGCCACCCCGACCCGGGCACCGTCGCACCGACGGCGCCCGGGCGGCTCGGCGTGCCCGTCCAGGCCGGGGAGGCCCAGACCTACCTCAACGCGTTGCGCGAGTGGGTCGCCCAGCGTCGCGCCGACCTCGGCGAGGTCGACCGCGCGGTCCTCAAGCTGTCTCAGGCCGAGCAGGTCGCGATCACCACCGACCTCACCGTGGCGCTGACCTTCTGGAAGGCCGTCAGCGACCGCCTCACCCTCCTCGAGACGACCTTCGACGGAGGCCGCGTCGGTCCCGTCGAGGCCGAGCGGCTCTCGACCCTCATCCACGGACGCCTCGACTCCAACACGACCGAGCACCTCTCGCTGCCGTCGAGCGGCTCGCTCGCGGTCAGCCTTCCGGAGGCGTGCCGGCTGCTCGACTCGCTGACCCGCACCCTCCAGGCACGAGCCTCCCTCGCCCCCGGGGCGGCCGAGGCGACGCAGCGGATCACCGTGGTGCGGGCCGGGATCGAGCGCACCCGCGACCAGATCCCGCTGGTCCCGGCCGGCACGCAGCGGGACGACGCCACCGAGAAGCTCGCGCGGCTCGACCGCCGGATGGACGACCTCGTGGAGCGCGCCCGTCGTGGCGCCGACGTCGGCGGCATCATCGGCCCCCTCGAGATCGACGTGGCCGTGCTCGAGCGCGACCTCATCGTCGCCGCGGCCGAGCGCGCCTCCGCCGCCCGCAGCCGGGTGCGCACCCAGCAGCAGGTCGAGGAGCTCGACGCGCGCGCCGCCGCCATCCGCGCCCTCGAACGCGCCTGCCTCGAGGCGATCACGCCGGCACCGCATCTCGCGATCCCCAACGTCCGCGCGCTGGGACCGGTGCCGCAAGCGGCAGCCGAGCTCACGGCGTACCGCGACAAGCTCGAGCGGGTCTCCCGGGCGCTCGACCTCGCCCACGAGACGTATGCCGCCGGGCTGGCCGAGCGCGACGAGGTCGTCGGCCTCGTGGGTGCCGTCGGTGCCATGGCCGCCGCGGCGACGCTGACTCCCGAGGCGGGAGCCGACGTGGCCGAGCTGCGCCGCCGCCTCGACGAGACGCTCGCCGCCCGCCCGCTGCCGATCTCCCGTGCCCGGGCCCTCGCCGCGGCCTTCTCGGCCTACGTCGACGCGGCCACCCGCCAGCAGCCCCGTGCCGGTCGCGCCGCCCCCCGTCCGTCCGCACCCCGACCCCAGAGGCCCCGCCCATGAACTGCACGCAGCCGGGCTGCACCGGAACGATCGTCGACGGCTACTGCGACGTGTGCGGCATGGCCGCCGGCTCCGCCCCCGCCGCCGCCCTCAGCGCACCTGCACCGGCTGCGGCCGCCGCCGGTCCGTCCATCCCCGAGGGTGGCGCCTGCCAGCAGCCCGGATGCGCGGGCACGATCGACGCGGGCTACTGCAACGTCTGCGGCACCCCGGCCGACCAGCTCGGTGTCGCCGGGTATGCCGCCCCCTCCGCGCCGTCCGCCGCTGCCGCCACGGCCGGCGCCGCCGCGGCGACAGGGGCCACCGGTGGTGTCGGCCCCGAGATCTCCACGCGCTCGGCTGCCTCGAGCAACCTCGCGTCGGCAGCGTTGGGCTCCAAGCGTGCCCGCGAGGCCGGGTCCATCGCCACGCGTCGCACGGGGGGCTCACAGCGCCTGCGCTCGGCCCGCCTCGGTGGCGGCATCACCTCGGTGCGCCCGGCACCCGAGATCGACGCCGAGAAGGCCCTGCTCACCAACCCGTCCGTGCCCGAGAACAAACGCTTCTGCCCGAAGTGCGGCGAGCCCGTCGGCCGCGGCCGCGACGGCAAGCCGGGCCGGACGACCGGCTTCTGCGCCAACTGCCGCCACCCGTTCTCCTTCGACCCCAAGCTCAAGGCAGGCGACCTCGTCGCGGGCCAGTACGAGGTCGCCGGGTGCTTGGCCCACGGTGGCCTCGGCTGGATCTACCTCGCGCGCGACAAGAACGTCTCGGATCGGTGGGTCGTGCTCAAGGGCCTGCTCAACTCGGCCGACCCCGACGCCCTCGCGGCGGCGATCGCCGAGCAGCGCTTCCTCGCGCAGGTGTCGCACCCGAGCATCGTCGAGATCTACAACTTCGTCACGCACGACGACGCCGGCTACATCGTCATGGAGTACGTCGGCGGCACCTCGCTCAAGTCGATCCTCAAGCAGCGCCTCCAGGCCGCCGGGAGGTACGACCCGCTGCCCGTCGACCAGGCCCTCGCCTACATCCTCGAGATCCTGCCGTCGTTCCAGTACCTCCACGACCTCGGGCTCGTCTACTGCGACTTCAAGCCCGACAACATCATCCAGGTCGGCGACGAGGTCAAGCTCATCGACCTCGGTGGCGTGCGCCGCGCCGACGACGACGACTCGGCGATCTTCGGCACGGTCGGCTACCAGGCCCCGGAGGTGGCCGAGCTGGGTGTCTCCGCCGCGTCCGACATCTACACGATCGGGCGCACGCTCGTCGTGCTGACGATGGAGTTCCGTGGCTACCAGACGACCTTCCTCAACACCCTTCCGGCCCAGGACACCGTGCCGGTCTTCCAGCGCTACGACTCGTTCTACCGGCTCGTCGCCAAGGCCTGCGCGCCCAACCGTGACGACCGGTTCGTCTCGGCCGACGAGCTGCGCTCCCAGATGGTCGGGGTTCTCCGTGAGGTCGTCGCCCTCGACCGGGGGTCGGGCGCCGCGGCGACCACCGTCAGCTCGCTGCTCTTCGACGTGCCGACGCCGGGCGTCGAGCCCGACGACTGGCGCAACCTCCCGGCCATGCGCCGCGACCCGCACGACCCGCAGACCGGCTGGCTGACCACGGTCTCCGGCTCACCGGAGGAGCGCCTCGCGACGCTCAAGCGGGCCGCCGTGCGCACGACGGAGGTGCTCCTCGAGCAGGCCCGCACCGCGCTCGACGCCGGCCAGCCCGACGTCGCCGAGTCGACGGCCGGCGAGCTGCTGAGCGCCGACCCCTGGGAGTGGCGGGCGGTGTGGATCCAGGGCCTGGCCGCGCTCGAGCGGGGCGACTCACGAGCCGCGCAGGCCGCGTTCAACGCCGTCTACGGCCAGGTGCCGGGGGAGCTCGCGCCCAAGCTTGCGCTCGCGCAGGCGTCGGAGCAGGCCGGTGACGACGCCGTCGCCGAGAACCTCTACGTCGCGTGCGCGCGCACCGACGCCACGTACGTCCCCATGTCGGCCTTCGGCCTCGCCCGCATCCGGGCCGCGCGGTCCGACGTCGAGGGGGCCGTGGCGGCATACCGGCTCGTCCCGGTCCAGTCGAGCGCCTACCGCACGGCACGGGCGGGCCTCGCCGAGCTGCTGACCAAGGCGAACCGGGGGCTGCCCGACCTCGCCGAGGCACTGCGCACGCTCGACGACACCTCGCTGTCGGCGCGGCGCCGGGCCGAGCTCACGACGCTGATCTACCGTGAAGCGCTCGTCACCGTGGAGAAGAGTGGCAACAAGGCCGATGTCCGCCTCGGTGAGCACAAGGGCACCCCCAACGGCCTGCGTCTCGGGCTCGAGGAGGCCCTGCGCGAGCTGGCCAAGCGCACCCCCGACCTGTCCGAGCGCGTCCCCCTCGTGGACGAGGCCAACGCCATCCGACCCTGGAGCCTCTGGTGACCGACATCCCGACCACGGGAGCAGCAGAGCCCGCTCCGCTGCCCGCTCCCTCGTCCGCGTCCTCGTCCTCGTCCTCGTCCTCGTCCTCTGCCATCGCCTCGCGGGACTGTCCCGCCTGCGGCACGGCCAACCAGGCCGACTCGACCTTCTGCGAGGCGTGCGGCGCCGACCTCGTCGTCGCGGCCCGCGCCTCGAACGGGGACCAGCCGCCGGCCGACGTCTCGGACGGCACCGTGCTCGCCTCGGCGACACCGCAGACCGCGCCCGCCGGCGAGGAGTCCCCGCTCGACGTCGGCTGGACGGGGGCCGTCCCGTCGGCAGCCGTCGCCCCCGTGGCGGACGACCTCACGTGCCACGCCTGCGGCGAGGGGCACATCGTCGACGGCTACTGCGACCACTGCGGCACCCCGCCGCCCAACCCGCGCGACCACCTCGTCGAGTCCCCGACGGCCTGGGTCGGCGGCGTCTGCGACATCGGCAGGCGCCATGCCCGCAACGAGGACGCCATGTCGCTCAGCGCCAGCGAGCCGGCAGGGTCTCGCGCGGTCCTCGTCGTCTGCGACGGCGTCTCGATGGCCACCGACTCGCACATCGCCTCGCTCGCGGCCGCGACGTCCGCCCGGGCGGTCCTCGACCAGCCCTTCCCCAAGGGCGTCGGCACCCCCGACGCCTGGGCGGCCGGCGCCGGGCGCGCGCTGACGAACGCCGTCACCCGCGCCAACGAGGCCGTCGCGGCCTCGGTCGTCGAGGACGTGCCCAACCCGCCGTCGTGCACCTTCGCGGCCGCGGTCGTCGAGGACGACGTCATCGTCGCGGGCAACGTGGGTGACAGCCGCGTCTACTGGCTGCCCGACGACACCGAAGAGCCCGCGCGCCAGCTCGGCCGCGACGACTCCTTCGCCCAGGAGCAGATGGCGGCGGGCGTCCCGAGGCTCGCGGCCGAGACCGGACCGCACGCGCACTCGATCACGCGCTGGCTCGGCAAGGACGCCCCCGACGACCTCACCCCGCACCTGACGACCCTGACGGCGACGTCCGGCTGGCTCATGGTCTGCTCAGACGGGCTGTGGAACTACTGCTCCGAGGCCGAGGCGCTGCGCACCCTGCTGACCGACGCCGCAGCCCGGCTCGACGACGCCACCCCCACGACGGTGGCCCAGGCCCTCGTCGACTTCGCCAACGAGCAGGGTGGACGCGACAACATCACGGTTGCCCTCGCCAGACTGGCTGGGCGAGGATCGAGCACGACGACGACCGAGGTGACCGCAGCGGCGGCGCCGGTGGAAGGGGACCCGACCGATGGCTGACTTCACGGCAGAGGTGTTCCAGAACGAGTTCCTGCCCGACGGGGGCACCGACGTGCACGCGATCGTCCGCGTGACCTCGACCGGCGCCTCGGCAGGTGCGTCGGCCGGTTCCTCGGCCGGGCTGGCCGACCCCGGCTCGGCGGCGGAGGTCATCCTCATCGACACCTCCGGCTCGATGGGCCGCCGCGGCGTCCAGGCTGCCGGCGAGGCCGCCAAGGCAGCCCTCGCCGAGATCGTCGACGGCACGCTCTTCTCGATCGTGTCCGGCAACGGCACGGCGCAGATCGTCTACCCCTACAGCCACCAGGGCGCGCTCGTGCCGATGTCGGCGCACACCCGCGGCGAGGCCAACCGGGCCATCGATGGCCTGCGCGCCAACGGCGGCACGGCGATGGGCACCTGGCTCACCCTCGCCCGGCAGATCTTCGAGACCGTGCCGCACGTGACCAAGCGCCACGCGATCCTGCTCACCGACGGCGTCAACGAGGGCGAGACGCCCCAGTCGCTGCAGGCCGCGGTCCGCAGCAGCGTCGGCGCCTTCCAGTGCGACTGCCGCGGCGTCGGCGACCAGTGGCGCGTCGACGAGGTGCGTGGCATCGCCTCGGCGCTGCTCGGCACCGTCGACCTCATCCCGGCGCCCGAGGAGATGGCCGCCGAGTTCGAGGCCATGATGCGTGCCTCGATGTCCCGGGGCGTCGCCAACTCCGAGCTGCGCGTCTGGGTGCCGCAGGGTGCCGAGCTGCTCTTCGTCAAGCAGGTGTCGCCGACGCTCGAGGACCTCACGTCGCGACGCACGGTCGTCAACCCACTCACCGGCGCCTACCCGACCGGGGCGTGGTCCGACGAGAGCCGCGACTACCACGTGGCCGTCCGCCTCCCGGCTCGGACGCTCGGCCAGGAGCAGCTCGCGGCCCGCGTGCAGTTCTCGCTCGGCGGCGACCCCGTCGCCCAGGCCCTCGTCAAGGCCAAGTGGAGCAACGACGACTCGCTGACGACCCGCATCGACCCCGCGGTCGCCGCCTACACCGGGCAGGCCGAGCTCGCCACCGTCATCCAGGAGGGACTCGCGGCCAAGGCCGCCGGCCAGGACGACGTCGCGACCTCGAAGCTCGGTCGGGCCGTCCAGCTCGCCGACCAGACCGGCAACGAGGAGATGACCTCGCGCCTGCGGAAGGTCGTCGAGATCGACGACGCCGACACCGGGACCGTCCGGCTCAAGAAGGGGGCCTCGAAGATCGACGAGATGTCGCTCGACACGGCGTCGACGAAGACGAGCAGGGTGCGCCGGTGAGCGCTGTCTGCCCCAACGGGCACACGTCCGAGGCCGAGGACTACTGCGACACCTGCGGCTCGCCCATCGACGCGAGCGCCCAGCCGGCGGCAGGCGGCGGTGTCGGGGCCGGTGCCACCGACCCGACGGGCGGCCCGTCCGAGGCGGCGAACGGCGCTGGGACGTCCGGCTCCTCGCTCGACCTCGACCCTCCGGCCCCGGCAGCCCCCGCGACCCCGGCTCCCGCCGACCCGGCTGCACCGGTGGGTCTCGTGTGCCCCAACTGCCAGACGGAGAACCCCGACGGCGCGCTCTTCTGCGAGGCCTGCGGCTACGACTTCACGACCGGCGCGATGCCGCGTGACCCGTCGGCCGGTCCGGGCGACCTCGCCGACACCGAGCCCGACGGTGAGGCCGTCGACCCCGCGGCTGCCGGCTCTGCCGGCGTCGCCGCGGCTGCCGCCCCCGGCGAGCAGGCGTCCACGTCCTTCGAGTGGCTGGCCGAGGTCTGGGTCGACCCGGACTGGTACCAGACCCAGGAGGCCGAGGACCCTTGTCCCTCGCCCGGCCTGCCGACGATCATGCCGCTGCGCCACCGCAGCGTCCTGCTCGGTCGCGTGTCCACGAGCAAGAACACCAACCCCGAGATCGACCTGTCGTCCGACCCGGGCGTCAGCCGTCGACACGCCCAGCTGACCACCGACGGCTCGCGCTGGTTCGTCGAGGACCTAGGCAGCTCCAACGGCACCTTCGTCGGCCCCGCGTCCGGACCGCTCCCCCAGCGCGCCATCGCGGTCGGCCCGAAGACCGAGCTCGGCGACGACGACCGCCTCTACGTCGGCGCGTGGACCCGCGTCGTCGTGCGTCGTGCCACGCCCGACGAGGTCGAGGCCTACGCCTGACGCCTGCCCGCTACTTGAACGTCACATGAACTCTGACGACTTTTCGCCCGGGGGCGCCTAGGGTGGTGCGATGTGAGCGACCGGGCCCTCCACACCGCCGTCGACATCCCGCAGGTCATCGTCGTCACCGGCGTCATGGCTGCGGGCAAGTCGACCGTCTCCCAGCTCCTCGCGGAGCGCTTCACGCGCGCGGTGCACCTGCGCGGTGACGAGTTCCGCCGCGTCGTCGTGCGCGGCCGCGTCGACATGTCGCCGCACGGCGACCCCGAGGCCGAACGACAGCTCGCGCTGCGCCACGCCATCGCGGCCCACTCCGCCAACGAGTACGCCGCGGCCGGCTTCACCGTCGTCGTCCAGGACCTCTTCGTCGGCACGACCCTCCAGCCCTTCCTCGACCGGCTCACGGCGCGACCGCTCAGCCTCGTCATGCTCGCGCCCGACGTCGGCACCGTGATGCAGCGCGAGTCCGAGCGCGTCAAGGTCGGCTACGGCGACCTCTGGTCGATCCGCGACTTCGACCACAAGGTGCGCACCGAGACGCCGCACATCGGCCTCTGGCTCGACAGCTCGCAGCAGACGCCGGACGAGACGGTCGAGGAGATCCTCGCCCGCCTGACCGAGGCGAGGATCGCCTAGGTGTCGGGCCTGACGATCGGTCAGGTCGCCGAGCGCACCGGTGCGGCCACCTCCGCGCTGCGCTACTGGGAGGACCTCGGGCTCATCGCCTCGGTGCGCACGACGGGCAACCAGCGGCGCTACGAGCGGGCCACGATCCGGCGGGTGTCGTTCATCCGGGCGGCCCAACGGGTCGGGCTGTCCCTCGAGGAGATCGGGGCAGCACTGTCCACCCTCCCGGACGCCCGCACCCCCACCGCGTCGGACTGGGCCCGCCTCTCGCGCGCCTGGCGCGGCCGGCTCGACGAGCAGATCCGCCGCATCGAGAAGCTACGCGACCAGCTCGACTCCTGCATCGGCTGCGGCTGCCTCAGCCTGCGCACCTGCGCGCTCAACAACCCGTCCGACGTGCTAGCGGACCACGGCCCCGGGGCCGTCCTCCTCGAGCCCTGAGCCCGTCGCCTGGTCGGACCGAGGGCGTATGCCATCCGCCTGGCGATGACGCCGGCGCCCCGCGGTTCGTCCGGCACGTGCCTCGAGCAGGTTTTGTCGTTCTTGTGCGCATGCTCCTCGTACGCGGGACCATCGAGAGGACACCACGATCGCCGGACGGGACCGAGCGAACAGGGGACACCGTGGAGACGCACATCGGCCGAGATCGTCGCACGCGCCGCGCGCTAGGCACTGCGACGCTGCTGCTCCTGCTGACGCTTGTGGGCGCGTCTGCGTCCAGCGCCCGAGCAGCCCCCCCGACGCCGAGCGACTGCGGTGCTGCCGCGGCACTCGTCAAACAGGGACTACCGCAACGAGCCCTCGAGCTCGCGGTCGGGTGCGTCAAGGAGGCGGCCCTGGCCCGCACCGAGACACAGACCGCCGTGTCACTCGCGACCAAGGCCGAGGAGGAGCTCCTCGCCGGCAAGGTCGACTCGGCGGGCGACTACGCGACCGCCGCACTCGCGCACGACAAGGAGAACGCGGAAGCGGCAGCCGTGCTCACCGATGTCGCTGCCGCAGAGCCGACGGTCGCCCGGCTCCAGCATGAGTGGAACGCGTTCGTCGACGAGCAGCTGTCGCCCCTCGGTGGGCTGCTGCTCGTCGTGCTCACCGTTCCGCTGCTGCTCCTCGTCGTGGCAAGACTGACAGCCCTCGCCGTCCGGGAGTGGCCCGATGCTGACGACCTCCCGAACGACCGTCTCCGCGGCGCCGTCCTTCGCGCCGGATTGGCGCTCATGCTGGCCGCCGCGGTGCTCGCCTCGCTCGCCGTTGCAGACGCGGCCACGCCGCCGACGTCGAGGCTCATGACCTGGACGGTGTTCGGCACCACGATGATCGGGTCGGTCGCCGCCGTGCTGGCGGCCCGACGAGCCGACCAGCGCAAGCTCGACGGCTCCAGCGCGCTTCTGCTGCTCGCGACGCTCACCGGGGGCCTGGCGCTCGTCGGGCTGGCGGTGCGTCTGCTGTGGGGAGACAACCAGCCACCCGCGGTCGAGCTCGCCTCGGTGATCGGTCTCGCCGCGCTGGCCGCAACCCTGTCGGTCTGGTTCACCTCCTGGTGGCTGGCCACCCGGATCCGCCTCAACGTCACCGGTCCCAAGGACGCGGCGGAGATCGGGACGGTCGTCGCCCTGCTCAGCGAGCTCGGCGCGGAGGCGCCGAAGGGACTGGAGGTGCCGCGGGGCGCTGACGTGACGGCTCTCGACGGTGCCTTCTCGACCTTGCCCGACAACCCCGTTCTCAAGGTGCTCAAGGACCTCGTGCGCAGCCTCTCCGGAGTGACGCCGTGGACCGCGACGATCGAGGGCGACTCAAGCGCTCGCGTCGTCACCGTGGTCCGCAACGGTCGCTCAGCGGGCTCGGCGATCATCGATCCGATGGTCCTGGGTCTCGTCGCCGAGTCCCCACCGACCCCTGCCGCAGCGTCGTCAGAGGCGGCATCCGGGGACTCGGACGCGACGCCCGACGGCACCCCGGACGACCCCACCCTGCGGATGGCGGCCGCGTTCGTCCTCGTCACGATGGCCTCCAGCCATCGATCGATCAGGCGCGGCCTGGCGGGGACCTCGTCGTGGAAGAGCCTTGGCTACCACTACATCGGCACCACGCTGCCGCAGACCGGTCGTGACGTCTCACGCTCCGGCGAGCTGCTCGGCCGGGCCCTTTCGGACGACCCGGGCAACCTCGCCGCCGCGCTGGCCTTCCGTCACACCCAGCAGCGGGGCACGGACGACCTGTCGACGTTGCGCGACTACGAGAGCTTCCTCGTCCACTACCGCCGGCGGCTCGTCGGTCTCGAGGGCGAGCTCGACGTCGATGCGCTCGCGCTCCGCGCCGAGTACACGCGCGCGCTCACGCTCGTCAACGCGGCATACGCCCAGCACAACCTCGAGGTGACGGTCCTGCCGTCGCAGGACGACTACCGAGTCACGGCCAAGACGGCGCTCGAGGAGTTCTCGGTCACGGTGGAGCCCGACCCGGCCGACACCGACGGCATCAGCGCGTTCAAGGCCCAGTACCGTGACGACATCAAGGGCTCCCTGAGGCTCATGGGACTGCCGAGGTCCACCGCGGACGCGGAGGGGCCCACGGGGATCTACGGCATCTACAACGAGGCCTGCACGTTCGCGTCCCGCAACGACCTCATGTGGTCAGGCGCACCCGGTCTGGGGTACGACGTCGATGACCTACAGGCCGTGAGGCTGCTGCAGCACGTCGCGTTCGCCGGCAAGCTGAAGGACTGGGCGGAGCATGACCCCCAGCTCACCGCCTTCAAGCTGCGCCCGGCGTACCGGACCGCCTTCCTCAGCCCCCCGCGAACGAACTGGTTCGAGCTGACCACGGTCGAGCCCTTGGCCGACCGCCTCAAGGCCATGGGTTACGGCACGCCCCGGGTCGTCGCCCGCGCCACGGTCGGCAAGCTCTGCGTCGACACCTACGCCCCGCTGGCTGCATGCGCGGCAGTACGCGAGCTCGCCTGTCTCCACGAGGGACTCACGCAACGGTCGGTGGCGCTGAGCACGTGGTCGATCGAGATCCTCGACGACCTCGACCGTCGAGGGATGGCCCGTCTCGCCCTCCTCGCGTCCCTGACGAAGACCGAACGTGCTGCTCTTGCCACCGATGTGGCAAAGAAGGTCGTCCGCGCATGCAGGCCAGCCGCTGACACCGATGCCACCGCTGAGACCGGGCTGGCCAAGCACGTGCGGGCCTGGTTGCGCCGTCCGTACTGACACGGCCGGTGCGGCCACCGGAGACACCTGAACGCCATGGGCCGACGTCCCGAGCGGGTTAGCCCGTTGTTACTGGGAGTTGGGATCGTCGGGTCGTGACCGGACCGCCCGGTCCGCACCCGAACGGAGACCTCCATGCGCACGCTGCCGCTCGGTGGGTCCGGGGCCGCGAGCGACGACGCTGCCGGCACCGGGCCCACCCCCTCGCCAACGGAGCCGGAAGCCGGCCCGGCCCGGCACGAGACCGGAGCTCTGACGTGGTTGGCGAAGGCTCTGCGCGACGCAGGCCTCGTCGTGCACGAGTCCTCGGGCTGGACGACGCGCACGCGTCCGGGCGACTTCGCTCCCCGCGGAGTGCTGCTGCACCACACCGCGGCCTTCGCCACGACGTCCGACCCGCACCCGTCGCTCGACGGCCTCGTCGACGGACGCTCCGGCCACGTCGGGCCGCTGTGCCACGTCCTCGTCGACCGGAACGGCGAGGCCTGGGTCGTCGCCGCCGGACGCGCGAGCCACGCCGGCCGGGCCGACGCGAGCGGCCCGCTGCCCGAGGGAGACGGCGACGCGGTCTACGTCGGCATCGAGGTCGAGTACGCAGCGACCGACCACGAGCCCACGCAGTACGCGACGAATCTGCAGAAGTCGAACGCGATCGTCGCCGCAGCGGCGATCGTCGCTCGCCTGGGTCGAGACCAGCACCACGTGCGTGCCCACCGCGAGACAAGCCCGACCGGCGCCATCGACCCCTACAACTGGGACATGGTCTCGATCCGGGACTCGGTGCGCCAGGCCCTCGAGCGCACCGGACGCTAGTCCTCGCGGGTCGCACGCACGACAGGACGCAGCGCCCGCCCCTCCTCGGGGCGGGCGCTGTCCTGTCAGCCGGCGACCGGCGTCAGTCGCGGATGTTGTTCGCGCGGCGGGCGAGGTAGCCGGCGTAGGTGCTGAGGTTGGCGATGCGGTGGTTCATGTCGCTCGTGGAGTTGGACTCCTCGTAGAGCCAGAACTGGGTGTGGTCGGCGTTGGCCCACTTCTGGAAGAGGACCGTGTGGTTGCCCGGGTCGACGAGGAAGTCGCCGGCCTTGAGGTTGGCCCGCGAGATGCCGAAGCTGTAGGTCGACGTCGCCAGGGCCGAGGTGTTCGGGGCGCTGAGCCCGGTGGGGCCGAGCTTGAGGGCCATCGAGACGAAGCCCGAGCAGTCACGCCGCCAGCTGTAGACGCCGTCGGGCCCCGTGGCCGTGCCGGTCTGGCTGTACTGGACGTTGCGGTCCATCCAGTTCTGGGCCCGGGCGATGACGTCGGCCCGGCTGATGGGGTCGTTGGGGGCCGCGCTGGCCGGCGCGGCGGGTGCCGCGGTGACGGCAGCGGCGATCATCGTCGTGGCCAGGGCCGATCGGAGCATGGTGCGGCGGGACATCGTCGGCATTTCTTCGTCTCCTTATCCGGTGCCGTCGCGAGTCCTTCTCACGATGCGGCTTCAGGTTTCTGATGATGCACAAAATGCCATTCCCGACTAACAATCCGGTAATAGCCGAAATCCCGTCGAGAACGGTCGCGAACGAGCTGGAGAAAGACCTCCACGAAACGTCGTATGCCGCCGGGCGGGGCTCGCCGTGCACGAGCCCACCCAGCGGCATACGCCGTCGGACGCGTCTCCCGCGAGACCCCTGAGCCAGCGGGAGCACCGTTCAGCAGTTGGTGCGGGTGAAGTAGTCGGTCGTGTAGTAGGCCACCCACGTGCTCGTGCCGAACTTGATGCTGACCGGGCTGCCGTCGGCGCGCTGCTCGTAGTGCAGGTGGGACGTGGCCTGGCCACCGGACTTGCCGACGGTGCCGATCGTCGTCGTGTCGGCGACGTTCTGTCCGACGCTGACGTTGATCGAGTTGAGGTGGGCGTAGAGCGTGCTCCAGCCGTTGCCGTGGTCGATGATGATGCGGTTGCCGTAGCCGCTGCCCACGTTTCCGGCCGCGGAGACCCGGCCGCCGGCGCTCGCCTTGACGGCCTTGCCGAGGTCGAAGTCGCCGGACCCCTGGTTGAAGTCGATGGCGCGGTCGGGGTTGTGGCCCTGCCACGTCTGGCCGCGCCACTCCTGCTGGCACGTGAAGGGCACCTTGAGCAGCGGGCGCGTGCCTGCAGCGTCGGCGTTGACGGCGTTGACTGCCGTGCCGGCTCCGACGGCGGCGAGCGTGGCGACGGCGACGGCGGTGCGCTTCATTCGCGTGGACATGTTCATGACATTGACTCCTTCATTTCCTGGCGGTCCCCGGGGGCTGGTTCCGCGACGACTCGACCGGGCGGACGAGAAAGGTGCGGGGGCGTGGGGCGACGGGTTTCGCCCCACCGCCAGACGCGCTCGGGGATGACCGCGCCGTGGCTTGGGATGAATGTCCACGGGGGCGCTAACAATTCGTTAACCCCCTTTTCCGGCACGGTGTCGTGAGGTGAATTCTCGGGGCCTTTCCCGAAGACGACGCCCTCGTGGTGGGCGGCCACGGCCGAGGTCGGGTTCAATGGCCCTGTGCAGTTCCGGGTGCTCGGGCCGGTGGAGGCCCTCGACGACGACGGCGCCCCCATTCGGCTGGGCAGCGGCCGCGAGCGGCTCGTCCTCGCCCTCCTGCTCGTCGGCGCCGACCGGCTCGTGCCCACGGAGCAGCTCATCGACTCCCTGTGGAACGAGCCACCGCCGACGGCCCGCCAGCAGCTGCAGAACCTCATCGCGGGCTTGCGGCGCAGGCTGGCAGCCCACGACCCGGCCCTCGTGACGACCCGGCCCTTCGGCTACGAGCTGCGGATGACGCGGCACGGGCTCGACCTCGCCGACTTCCGCAGCCTCTTCATGCAGGCCCGGGCCCAGCGCGCCGCCGGCGACGAGGACTCGGCCCACACCATCGCCCGCGCCGTCGAGCTCTGGCGGGGCGCGCCGCTCAGCGACGCCGTCCCGGCGAGCTCGGACACCGGCACCGAGGCACTGATCCAGGGGCTGTCCGAGGAGCGGATCGCCGCCGTCGAGCTGCTCCTCGAGTCCCTCGCCGCCGGTGGACGCCACGAGGAGGTCCTCAGCGCAGCCTCGCAGCACCTGCAGGCCGACCCGTGGAACGAGCGGCTGCACGAGCATCGCATCCGGGCGCTCGCGGCCACCGGGCGCCGGCAGGAGGCCAGCGACACCTACCGCCAGGTCCGTCGCCAGTTCCTCGACGAGCTCGGGGTCGAGCCGGGCCGTGCCCTGCGCGAGCTCAACACCCAGATCCTCGGCGGCGCTCCACTGGCGCCCACCCGGCCGCGGCCACGGACCGTGCCGCGCGAGCTGCCGGCGATGACCTGGACCCTCGTCGGACGCGAGCCCATCCTCGGCTCGGTCCTGGCGCAGCTCACCCGGCGTCGCGGGGACGCCCCGGCGTCAGCCCCGCCCGCGATCGTCGTCCTCGCCGGCGTCGGCGGGGTGGGCAAGACGGCCCTCGCCGTGGCCGCCGCCCACCAGCTCGCCGACGCGTTCCCCGACGGGACCCTGCACGCCTCGCTCGGGGCCGGCCCATCGGGCGTCGCCGACGGCCACGAGGTCCTCGGCCGTTTCCTCCGGGCCCTCGGCGTGGAGCACGCGTCGATCCCGGCCGACCCGGACGAGCGGGTCGCGCTCTACCGCAGCACGGTCGACCGCAAGCGCGTGCTCGTCGTGCTCGACGACGCCTCGAGCGAGGCCCAGGTGCGCCGGCTCCTTCCGACGTCCGCCGGGTCGGCAGCCCTCGTCACCTCGCGCAGCAAGCTGGCCGGACTGCCGGGTGTGCACCGGCACACGATCACCCCGCTGCTGCCCGAGGACGCGACGTCGATGCTCGCCGAGCTGTCGGGGGCGCAGGACGTCGACGGTGCCGGGGTCCTCGTCCAGATCGGCACGTTGTGCGGGCACCTGCCGCTCGCCCTCTGCGTCGCGGCCGCGAAGCTCGCGACCAACGAGCACCTCCGGCTGGAGGACCTCCGGGACCGGCTCAGCGACGAGCACGCCCGGCTCGACGAGCTGTCGGTCGGCGACATCGACGTCCGGGCGAGCATCACGACGTCGGTGACGGACCTGTCACCCGCCGCCGGTGTCCTCTTCCGTCGCCTCGCACTGGCCCCCTCTGGCGACTGGCCCGGGTGGGTGGCCGCCCTGCTCCTCGAACGCGGCTCGGCCCCGTCCGGCTCAAGGGTCAGCGGAAGCGTCGGCGGCAGGCCTAGCGCCCCGGACGGTGTCCACGGTGCTGGCCGGGGTGGTCGCGGGGCACGCGCCGGTGGGGCTGCCCGAGCGCTCGACGAGCTCATCGACTGCCACCTCGTCGAGCCGACCGGGCGGGACACGGCGGGGCAGCCGCGCTTCCGCGTGCACAGCCTCGTCGCAGAGCTCGCCGCAGAGGCCCTGGCCGACACCGAGCCGGTCTCGGACTCGGACGCGCTCGCCATCGAGCTGGCCCGGCAGTGGCTCGCCCTCACCGACGTCGCCGACGCCCGGCTGGACCCCGGCGGAGTCCGGGATTCCGACGACCCGGCGGGTCCGACGACCGACGCCGCGGTGCGCGCCGCGTCGGAGTCGCCCGCCGACTGGTTCGAGTCCGAGCGGCTCAACCTCGTAGGCGCCGTCCACGCGGCCGTCGCCCGCGACGACCGCGAGCTCGCGGCACGCATCGCGCTGGCCATCCGCACGTTCCTCACGATCCGGGCCTACGACGACGAGCGCGAGCGGGTGCTGCGCATCGCGCTCGACGACTATCCGGAGGAGGCCGACCAGCGTCTCTCGGCGCAGCTGCTCGCCGCCCTCTTCGGCGTCCTCGCCCAGGAGCACCGCCACGACGAGCTGCCCGATGTCGCGAGACGCTTCCTCGACGCGGCTCGGCGCGTCGGCGACGGACCCCTCGAGCAGCGCGCGCTGTCCCAGCTTGGGTGGGCGGCCATGGTGCGACGGGACTTCGCGGCCTCGCTGGGCTGGTACGAGCAGGCAGCCGAGCTGGCCGTCGCTCGCGATGACCGCGCGGCGCGCACCACCGCCGATGCCCACCGCGGCGTGCTCCTGCGCAACATGGGGCTACCCGCCGAGGGTGACCCGCTCCTGGCCGCGATGGTGGCCGAGTCGCGCGAGCTGGGCTCCCGCCGCTCGACCTGCATCTGGCTCGTCACCCGCGCCGAGGGACTCGTCGACCTCGACCTCTTCGACGAGGCCCAGGCCCTGCTCGACGAGGCCCTCGCGCTGGCCCGCGAGGTGCGCGACGACCTGGGCGAGGCACACTGCCATCTGGCTCTCGCGCGGGTGCACCTCGGTCGTGGAGCGCTCGTCGACGCCACCACGGAGTACGAGTCGGCGCGGCCGCGACTCGACGCCCACGCCCGGTCGGGTGAGGACCTCGACGTCCTGCGCCTGAGGGTCGACCTCGACACCGCGGCGGGACGGTGGCACGACGCCCGCCCTCGGGTGGAGCGACTGGTGGCCGCGCGGCGGGCGGCGGGCGACCCGCTCGAGCTGGCCTGCGACCTGGCTCGCGAGGCCCGGTGCGCCGCGCACCTCGATGCCGCCGAGCCGGCCGACGGAGACCCGGCGAGCGGTGACGACCCCACCCGGACCGAGTGCCGGGCCATCCTCGAGCGGCTCGACCTGGAGCCCGGTGCGCTGCGCCTGCCGGCCCATCTCCGGCACAGACGCCGCCGTTGTTAGCCGTTTGTTGGCGCACCCTCCGTAAGGTCGGTTGCACCAGGAAGGGCCCTCACCCGACGGGCCTCGAGAACCAGGGGAGCCACCTCATGAAGCTTGTCGCTCGCGTCGCCGCCGCCGTCGTCGTCACCGGTCTCTTCGGGATGACGGGTGCCTCCGTGACCGCCCAGGCCGCGCCGCCCAGCTGGTGCGCCTTCCAGAGCGTGGACGGCTCCTGCCACCCCACGCCGCCCCAGACGGCCTGACCCACCCCACCGGGTCTGACGCCGGACGCAACTGCCGCGCCGACCTCGTGGTCGGCGCGGCAGTCGTGTCCGTGCTCGCGGGCCCACGTGGGCCCGTGACGGCTCAGCTCGTGGGACCCCCGTCCGCCGGCACCGCGGAGTCGGGCGTCGGGACGCCGGGTCCGCCGGCCGGGCCGGGCGCACCGGCCCCGACACCCGCCATCTCGGGTATGCCGTCCGGCGCGCCGGGTGCCCCCGCCGTCTCGTCGAGGTCGGCCGCGGCACCCGCGAACTGGGCGGCATACAACGTCGCGTAGGCGCCTCCGGTCGCGAGCAGCTCGGCGTGCGTGCCCTTCTCGACGATGCGTCCGTCCTCCATGACGAGGATGAGGTCGGCGTCGCGGATCGTCGACAGGCGGTGCGCGATGACGAAGCTCGTCCGGTCGGACCGCAGCGCCGCCATGGCGTGCTGGACGAGCAGCTCGGTGCGCGTGTCGACCGAGCTCGTGGCCTCGTCGAGGATGAGCAGCGCCGGGTCGGAGAGGAAGGCGCGGGCGATCGTGACGAGCTGCTTCTCGCCGGCCGAGATGTTGGACGCCTCGTCGTCGAGCACGGTGTCGTAGCCGTCGGGCAGCGAGTGCACGAAGCGGTCGACGTAGGTCGCCTTGGCGGCCGCCATGACCTCCTCGTCGGTGGCACCGGGACGGCCGTACGCGATGTTGTCGCGGATCGTGCCGCCGAAGAGCCACGTGTCCTGCAGCACCATGCCGATGCGCGCGCGCAGGTCGTGGCGGGTCAGGTCGCGGATGTCGACGCCGTCGAGCGTGATGCGTCCGCCGTCGAGCTCGTAGAACCGCATGATGAGGTTGACGAGCGTCGTCTTGCCGGCGCCAGTCGGGCCGACGATGGCCACCGTCTGACCGGGCTGCACCGAGAGGTCGAGGTCCTCGATGAGCGGCTTCTCGGGCGTGTACGAGAAGGCGACCGACTCGAAGGCGACGGCTCCGTGCGGGTCGTCGATGCGCGCCGGTGCGGCGGCGTCAGGCTCCTGCTCGTCGGCGTCGAGCACCTCGAAGACGCGCTCGGCAGAGGCGACACCGGACTGGAGCACGTTGGCCATCGACGCGACCTGCGTCAGCGGCTGCGTGAACTGCCGGGAGTACTGGATGAAGGCCTGGACGTCGCCGAGGCTCATCGTGCCCGACGCGACGCGGAGGCCACCGACGACGGCGATCGCCACGTAGTTGAGGTTCCCGACGAACATCATGACCGGCATGATGATGCCGCTGATGAACTGGGCGCCGAAGGATGCCTCGAAGAGCTCGTCGTTCTTCTGCTTGAAGTTCGCCTGGGTCTCCTTCTGGCGGCCGTAGACCTTGACGAGCCCGTGCCCGGTGAAGGTCTCCTCGACGATGCCGTTGAGCTCGCCGGTGTTGCGCCACTGCTGGATGAAGAGCTTCTGCGAGCGCTTGGCGATGAGGGCCGTCACGACGATCGAGATCGGGATGGAGACGAGCGCGATGAGCGCGAGCTCCCACGAGATCCAGAACATGATGCCGAGCACGGCGATGACCGTGAGCAGCGAGGTGAGCAGCTGCGACATCGTCTGCTGGAGGGACTGGCCGACGTTGTCGATGTCGTTGGTGACGCGGCTCAGCAGCTCACCGCGCGGCTGGTTGTCGAAGTAGGGCAGGGGCAGCCGGTTGAGCTTGGCCTCGACCTCCTGGCGCAGGTCGTACATCGTGCGCTGGAGGACGCCCTGGAGGATCCACCCCTGGAGCCACATGAGCAGCGACGCGGCGACGAAGAGCGCGACGACGAGCAGCAGCACGCTGGCGACGGCGTCGAAGTCGATGCCCACGCCCGGGGTGAAGTCGACGTTGCTCAGCAGGTCGGCATACGTCGTCTGGCCCTGCGCACGCAGGCTGTCGACGACCTGCTCCTTGGTGGTGCCGGGCGGCGCCTCGATGGTGCCGCCGATGGCACCGGCGAAGATGAGGTCGGTCGCGCGCCCGAGGATCTTCGGCCCGATCGAGCTGAGCGCGACGCTCACGACGGCCAGCACGAGGACGACGACGACCTTGACGCGGTGCGGCCGCAGCCGGCCGAGCAGGCGCTTGGCCGACGGGCCGAAGTTGAGCGACTTCTCGCCCGGCTGCCCCATCTGCATGTGGGGCGGGCCGCCCCGGCGTGCAGGTCCGCGGCGGACCTCTGCGGCCTTCTCCTCGGCCGTCTTGACTCCCTCGGCCATCAGGCCGCCTCCTCCGCGCTGCGCTGGGACTCGACGATCTCCTGGTAGGTGACGCAGGAGTCGAGGAGCTGGTCGTGCGTGCCCTGGCCGACGACGCGGCCGTCCTCGAGCACGATGATGTGGTCGGCGTCGACGATGGTCGAGACGCGCTGGGCCACGATGACGACGGTGCTGCCCAACGTGGCCGGCCGCAGGGCCCGGCGCAGGCGTGCGTCGGTCGACAGGTCGAGGGCCGAGAACGAGTCGTCGAACAGGTAGATGTCGGGACGCTTGACGATGGCCCGGGCGATGGCGAGACGCTGGCGCTGGCCGCCCGAGACGTTGGTGCCGCCCTGCGCGATGGCCGAGTCGAGCCCGCCCATCGCCTCGACGAAGTCCTGGCCCTGTGCGATGCGCAGGGCGTCCCACAGCTCGTCGTCGGTGGCATCGGGGTTGCCGTAGCGCAGGTTGGTCGCGACGGTGCCGCTGAAGAGGTACGGCTTCTGCGGGACGAGCCCGATCTTGCTCCACAGGTCGTCGAGCTCGAGGTCACGCACGTCCACGCCACCGACCCGCACCTTGCCCGCGGACGCGTCGAAGAGACGCGGGATCAGGCCGAGGAGCGTCGTCTTGCCGGCACCCGTCGAGCCGATGATGGCCGTCGTGCGACCCGGGTCGGCCCGGAAGCTGACGTCGTGGAGCACGGCCGCCTCGGCTCCCGGGTAGTGGAAGTCGACACCGACGAGCTCGAGGCCCGCGGCGGCGGGCGCCATCCTCAGGGGCTGCACGGACTCGACGACGGACGACTCGGTGTCGAGGACCTCCTGGATGCGGCCGGACGAGACCGCGGCACGCGGGATCATCGTGGCCATGAAGGTCGCCATCATGACGGCCATGAGGATCTGGACGAGGTAGGACAGGAAAGCCGTCAGCTCGCCGATCTGCATGTCGCCGGACGCGATGCGGTGCCCGCCGAACCACATGACGGCCACGGTCGAGAGGTTGAAGATGACCATGACGATCGGGAAGACGAGCGCCATGAGGCGTCCGACCTGGAGGCCGGCGTTGGTCAGCAGGCCGTTGGCCTCGGCGAAGCGGGCCTCCTCGTGCTCCTCGCGGACGAAGGCGCGCACGACGCGGATGCCGGTGATCTGCTCGCGCATGACGCGGTTGACGCCGTCGAGCGAGGTCTGCATCCGCCCGAACCACGGCACCATCCGGGAGATGACGAGGCCGACGACGAGGCCGAGCAGGGGCACTGCGACGGCGACGAGCCAGGACAGCCCGACGTCCTCGCGCAGGGCCATGATGATGCCGCCGACCATCATGATCGGCGTCGTGACGAGCAGGGCGAAGCCCATGAAGACGACCATCTGGACCTGCGTCACGTCGTTGGTGCTGCGCGAGATGAGCGTCGGGGCCCCGAAGCGCGTCACCTCCTGCGCCGAGAAGTCGACGAC
This sequence comes from Terrabacter sp. P2_E3, assembly GCF_056403915.1. NCBI lineage: Bacteria > Bacillati > Actinomycetota > Actinomycetes > Micrococcales > Intrasporangiaceae > Terrabacter > Terrabacter sp. P2_E3. Next base: position 75,408 of record NZ_JBFUEN010000012.1, on the reverse strand, counting down.
GGTGCCGAAGACGTTGCCGCGGATGTCGCGGCCCATCCCCATCGCGACGCGGGCCGCGAGGAAGGTGGCGGCGATCGACGCGGCGATCTGCACGAGGCTGACGGCGAGCATGATGCCGCCGTGGCTGATGATGAAGGCCGTGTCGCCCTTGGCGACGCCCTGGTCGATGATCTCGCCGTTGAGGCTCGGCAGGTAGAGCGAGGCCATGGTGCTGACGAGCTGGGCCAGGCAGATGAGCACGATCTGGCCCGAGTAGGGACGCAGGTGACTGCGGAGCAGTCGGATCAGCATGTCGGTGCCTTTCGGTGCGCGACGGGTGGTGTGGTGTCGCTCGGGAACGCTAGGGACTCACGTGGGGTGAGGGTCAACTGGTCTGTCACGGCCGCGACCCCTCGTCGGCGGTGAGCACCTGCGGGTCGCCGCCGAGCTGCGCGTGGAGCTCGGCGATCGACAGGCCGCTCTCTGTGGTGCTCGGCCGCCGCATCAGGCCGAAGAGGACGGTGTCGACGATCTCCTCGGGGGTCAGGACCTGTCCGTCGGCGATGCCGGGGTGGCTGCCCGAGAAGGTGAGCAGCCGGATCCGGTGGACGAGGTCGGCGGCCGGGACGACGAGCCGGTCGTCGTCGTGGACCAGGTGGTGGATGGTCTCGAGGAGGGGCTGGTGGGCGGCGACGTGCTCCTCCTCCTCGTCGGCGTGCCCGCGCAGATGCCGCCCCGCGTCGTAGCAGGCCTGGTGCGGTCCGCGGTTGGGCGGCTGGGTCAGGCCCAGGGCACCCATGAGGCCGAAGACCTCCGTGAAGCGCAGCTGCATGATGCGGGTGAAGTCGACGAGCCGGTCGCGCAGCGACCCCTCGGGGTCGATGGCCGAGATGCGCCGCCGGACGGGGGCGGGGCAGAACGCCGCCTGCACGGCCTCGTTCTCGAGGACCTCCTTGGTCGGGAAGACTCGGAAGATCGTGCCCTCGGCGACGCCCGCCTCCTGGGCGATCTCGCTCGTCGTCGGCTTGCGCCCCTCGCGGTGCGCGAGCCGGACGAAGACCTCGATGAGGGCGTCCCGGCGGTCGTCGGGGTTCATCGGGGCCGCCCGCTGACCGGGTCGCTGGCCCTCCACACGTGTCGACACGCTGTCCATCATGAATGAGTGAGCGCTCACTCACAAGTGGTTTCGGGAACATCACGACACATTTCGCCCCGAACCCGGGTATGCACCCCTCCGGACCCCTCGACCGTCGCGGTTCGCCTGCGTGCGGTCCCACGCCCACCCGTCCCTCTCCTCCCGATCCGAGGTCCGCATGACTGCAACGACGCAGCGCACCGCCACGACCACCAGCTCCCCGGGATTCCTCGACCGTCGTCGCACGGTCGCCCCGCTCGGCTTCAACCGCTGGCTCATCCCTCCGGCCGCCCTCGCGGTGCACCTGTGCATCGGCCAGGTCTACGCGACGAGCGTCTACAAGACCTCCCTCGTCGCACACTTCGACACCTCGCAGACGGCGATCGGCATCATCTTCTCGATCGCCATCGTCATGCTCGGCCTCTCGGCCGCGGTCTTCGGCACGTGGGTCGACCGCAACGGGCCGCGCAAGGCGATGTTCGTCGCGACGGTCTGCTGGGGCACCGGCTTCCTCGTCGGCGCGGCCGGCATCGCCACGAGCCAGCTGTGGCTGCTCTACCTCGGCTACGGCGTCATCGGCGGCATCGGCCTCGGCATCGGCTACATCTCGCCGGTCTCGACGCTCATCAAGTGGTTCCCGGACCGTCCGGGTCTCGCCACCGGGCTCGCGATCATGGGCTTCGGCGGCGGCGCGATGGTCGCGAGCCCGCTCTCGCGCCAGCTGCTGAGCGCCTACGACCCCGGCTACACGCCGTCGGACTCGACGTCGACGGCCGACGGGCACGCCCTGACGCTCCTCTTCGTGACCCTCGGGATCGTCTACGCACTGGTCATGCTCATCGGCGTCTTCAACATCCGCGTCCCGCACCCCGACTGGAAGCCCGAGGGGTGGACCCCGCCGGCGAACGCCGGCGACACCGCCACGCTCGTCACGACCAAGTCGGTCTCCGCAGCGAGCTCGATCCGCACCCCGCAGTTCTGGCTGCTCTGGGTCGTCCTCTTCTGCAACGTCACCGCCGGCATCGGCATCCTCGAGCAGGCCAGCCCGATGATCCAGGACTTCTTCCGCGAGAACGGGTCGTCGGCCGTGACCGTCGCTGCCGCAGGCGGATTCGTCGGCCTGCTCTCGCTCTTCAACATGGCCGGCCGCTTCGTCTGGAGCTCGACGAGCGACGCCATCGGTCGCAAGCCGATGTACATGGTCTACCTCGGCGTCGGCATCCTCGCCTACATCGGCCTCGCGCTCGCGGGGCATGTCGCCATCGGCCTCTTCGTCCTCATCGCCGCGGTGCTCATCTCGTTCTACGGCGGTGGTTTCGCGACGGCGCCCGCCTACCTGCGCGACCTCTTCGGCACCTTCCAGGTCGGCGCCATCCACGGCCGGCTGCTCACGGCCTGGTCGGCCGCCGGTGTCGCGGGCCCGCTCATCATCAACGGCTTCCTCGACGCCCAGGGCAAGCCGGGCACGCTGACGGCCGACGCCTACACGCCGGCGCTGCTGACGATGGTCGGCGTGCTCGCCGTCGGCTTCGTCGCCAACCTCCTCGTGCGCCCGGTCGCCGACCGCTTCCACGAGTCCGACGACGTCGTCGAGGCGGCCAAGCCGGCTCCGGTCGAGGAGGGCGAGGGCTCCTCGCGTCTGCCGGGGACCGCGCGCGTCGTCGCCCTGTGGGCCGTCATCGCCGTCATCCTCGCCTACGGCGTCTTCCAGACGGTCACGACGGCGGCCAAGCTCTTCGCCTGACCGGGCACCACTGACCGAAGCGCGGGATCCCTTGTGGCGGCGGCCTGCTCGTTCAGACGAGCAGGCCGTCTGCCACGAGGTCGCGCACCTGCGGGAGCACCTCCGCACGCACGTCGGCGGCGTCGAGCCCGAGCACCGTCGCGATGGCGTCGAGAGCCGCCCCGGCCGTCAGCTCGCCGTCGGCCACGCCGACGTATGCCGCCAGCAACGTCCCCGCGCGGACGACGCGTCCCAGCCCTCCGCCCTGCCGGACGAGGATGACGCTCGGGTCCTCGGCACCCGGGACCCCGTGCCGCTCCTCCGTCACGTCGGGGGCGCACGACCACGCGACGTCGAGGACGTCCTCGTCGGAGTGCTCGGCGAGCCACGTCCGGGCCCGCAGCCCCGCGTCGACCGCCGGTCCCATCGGGGCGGCGACGGGCCCGTGCGCCTCGTCGAGGGCGCGCCACGTGCCGCGGTCGGCGGCCGGCCGCTGGAGCGTGACGACCCCGAACCCGACGTGCTCGACCCCGCGCGAGGCGAAGTCACGCAGCCACGCGGCATACATCAGCGAGTGGGCCTCGCTGCCGGGCTGGGCACCACCGTCGCGGGCCCACAGCTCGGCGTACTCGGCGGGGTCCTGCGACTCGCGCTGGATGACCCAGGCGTCGAGCGCGACCCCGTCCCGGGCCTGCTCGTCGAGCCAGTCACCCCAGACGTCGCGCCACGTGCGCCCGGCCGGGACCTCCCAGTTGCCGAGGAACTGGGCGACGCCTCCGGGCTCGAGCACCGAGCCGACCTGGCGCACGAGGGAGCGGACGAGGGTGTCACCCGAGCGACCGCCGTCGCGGTACTCGTAGAGCGGCACACCCTCGTCGCGGGGTGTGATGACGAAGGGCGGGTTGCTGACGACGAGCGAGAACTCCTGCCCCGCAACGGGATCGAGCAGATCTCCGGAGAGCAGCTGGACGTCGGGGACCGCACCCACGCCTTCGGAGGCAGCGAGCGCGAGGTTGAAGCCGGCATACGCGAGCGCCCGCTCCGAGATGTCGGTGGCGACGATCGCGCCGACGTGGCCGGTCAGGTGCAGGGCCTGCACGCCGCAGCCGGTGCCGAGGTCGAGCGCGCGGTCGACCGGGCGCCGGACGGTCCACGACGCGAGGGTCGTCGAGGCGCCGCCGATGCCGAGCACGTGGTCGGGACGCAGGGGCCCACCGACCACGAGCTCGGAGAGGTCGGAGGCGACCCACCAGTCGTGGGCGTCGTCGCCGTAGGGGCGCAGGTCGCACGTCGCGACGACGTCGCGCTCGGGCGGCGCCCACCGGTCGGCGGCGAAGCCGGCGCGGCCGCCCTCGAGGCGCACGAGCCCGAGGCGTACCGCCCCCTCGACCCCGAGCGAGGGCAGGGCGGCGCCGAGGGCCGACGCGCGCACGGGTCGACCGAGGGTGAAGAGGCGCACGAGGACGCCGCACGCATCGTCCACCGACGTGGCTGAGGACTCCGTCGCGAGCAGAGCCGGCAGTGGCTGCTCACGGTGCAGGGCCGCGGACGCCACCGGGCCGAGCCGGTCGGCGACGCCGTCGACGGTGAAACGAGCCGCCGAGAGGTCCGCACGCAGCAGCGCGACGAGGGACCGGTCGACGACGGGGGTGTCGTTCAGGACCCCTCGCCCGGCGAGCTCGCCCCGGCCACGCTCGCGGCGAGCGCCGCGTCGAGGGTCGGGTGGATCTCGAAGACCTTGTCGAGACCGGTGATGGAGAAGACCTTGAGGACGCGGTCGTCGGTGCCGACGAGGCGCATCGAACCGCCCCGCGTGCGGGTCAGCTTGAGCCGCCCGACGAGCACCCCCAGCCCCGTCGAGTCGAGGAAGGTCACGTCCGTGAGGTCGACGACGAGCTGCGTGCGCCCGCTCTGGATCTGTTCGTCGAGCTTCTCGCGCACGAGTGGCGCGGTGTAGACGTCGATCTCGCCGCCGAGGTGCACCACGGTCTGCTCGCCGTGGTCGGCTCGAGTGATCGAGAGATCCACCTGTGCCCCTTCCTTGTGCCCACACGTGCACGGCTTCTGGTCGCGGTTGCGCGGGTCCGGTCCTGACGTCGTGCTGACCGTTCCCCATCCGTCACGTTCCCCCCGCGTGACCGACCGCGCAGTAACATGCCCCGCTCGTCGGTTACCGTACCCCGACGGCATACGGTTGCTCCACATGAACGGGGAGTCAGCGCCCGCGGGACCCGTGCCGGAGGACCTCCTGCGCACGCTCGTCGGCGACCATCCCGAGCGTCTCGTGCACGTGCACGAGGTGCCCGCTCGCCGCGCCGTGCTCGGGGAGTGGCCCGAATGGGTCGACCCGACGCTCCTCGGCTCCCTGCTCGCCTCCGGCATCGAGGCGCCCTGGTCGCACCAGGTCGAGGTGGCGCAGGCCGCCCACGCCGGGCGCCACGTCGTCGTCAGCACCGGGACCGCGTCGGGCAAGAGCCTCGGCTACCACCTGCCGATCCTCAGCGACATCATCGCCGGGGCGGGCGCCCCGAACGGCCGCGGCGCCACGGCGCTCTACCTCTCCCCCACCAAGGCGCTCGCCGCCGACCAGCTGAGCCGCATCGACCGGCTCGCGCTGCCCGCGGTGCGCCCCGCGACCTACGACGGCGACACCCCCACCGACGAGCGGCGCTGGATCCGCGACCACGCCAACCTCGTGCTCACCAACCCCGACCTGCTCCACCACTCCCTGCTGCCCGGGCACGAGCGGTGGAGCTCGTTCCTGCGGGCGCTGCGCTACGTCGTCGTCGACGAGTGCCACGTCTACAAGGGTGTCTTCGGCGCCCACATGGCCGCGGTGCTGCGACGGCTGCGGCGGGTCGCCGCGCGCTACCGCTCCGAGCCGACCTTCGTCTTCGCGTCCGCCACCGTGGCCGACCCGGAGGAGCACGCCTCCCGGCTCCTCGGTATGCCGGTGACCCCGGTGACGCGGGACGGCTCGCCGCGCGCGTCGATGACGTTCGCCCTCTGGGAGCCGCCGCTGCTCGTCGACGAGGCCGGGCAGCCGTCTCGGGTCAGCACCATCACCGAGACGGGCGAGCTGCTCGCCGGGTGCGTGCGCGAGCACGTGCAGACGGTGGCGTTCGCGCGGTCGCGGGCCGGCGTCGAGGTCGTCGCGCGGATCGCCAAGGAGCGGGTGCCCGTCACGGACGAGCACCGGGTCGCCGCCTACCGCGGCGGCTACCTCCCGGAGGAGCGACGCGAGCTCGAGCGGTCCCTGCGCGCGAAGGAGCTGCTCGGCCTCGCGGCCACGAACGCCCTCGAGCTCGGCGTCGACGTCAGCGGCCTCGACGCCGTGCTGCTCGCGGGATGGCCGGGCACGCTGTCGTCGCTGTGGCAACAGGCCGGGCGGGCCGGCCGCTCGGGAGAGCGGTCGCTGGCCGTGCTCGTGGCCGCCGACGACCCGCTCGACACGTTCGTCGTGCACCACCCGGAGGCGATCTTCGGCCGCGGCATCGAGGCCACCGTCGTCGACCCTGACAACCCGCACGTGCTCGGGCCCCACCTGGCCGCGGCGGCCGCGGAGCTGCCGGTGACCGAGGCCGACGTCGAGATCTTCGGGCCGCAGACGCGCGTGCTGCTCGACGCGCTCGTCGCCCGCGGCATCCTCAAGAAGCGTCCACGGGGCTGGTTCTGGGGGCGTGAGGACCGGCCCGCCGACCACCTGTCGCTGCGTGGGGCCGGCGAGCCCGTGCGGATCATCGAGACCCGGACCGGGCGCGTCGTCGGCACCGTGGACGACTCGAGCGCGCACTCGCAGGTGCACACCGGCGCCGTGCACCTGCACCAGGGCCAGACGTGGGTGATCACCGAGCTCGACCTCGACGACCACGCCGCCTTCGCGGTGCGCGGTGACCCCGGCTGGACGACCCAGGCGCAGTCGGTCAGCGACTTCCAGATCGTCCACGAGACCGAGCACGAGGAGTGGGGGCCACTCCGGTGCTCGTTCGGCCACGTGACGGTGCGCCACCAGGTCACCTCGTTCCTGCGCCGCCTGCCCGGCGGAGAGGTGCTCGGCGAGCACCCCCTCGACCTGCCGCCGCGGTCGCTCGCGACGAAGGCCGTGTGGTGGACGATGCCGGCCCCGGACCTGGCGGCCGCCGGGGTGGCGGAGGACGGCATACCCGGGGCGGCGCACGCGGCCGAGCACGCCGCCATCGGGATGCTCCCCCTCTTCGCGACGGCCGACCGCTGGGACATCGGCGGCGTCTCGACGGCCCTGCACCCCGACACGGGGCTGCCGACCATCCTCATCTACGACGGGCACCCCGGCGGAGCCGGCTTCGCCGAGCGCGGCTACCGACGGATCCGCCCGTGGCTCAGAGCGACCCGCGACGCCATCGACTCGTGCGAGTGCGCGGAGGGCTGCCCGTCGTGCATCCAGTCGCCCAAGTGCGGCAACGGCAACGAGCCCCTCGACAAACGCGGCGCCGTGGCGCTGCTCGACCTCGTCCTGCGTCACGCGGGCCCGGGGGCCGGGGGCGTCCGGTGACCTGGCCACCGCGTGGACGTGGCCGTCCGGGGCGTCAGGGCCCGTCGCGGTCGTCGCGCCCGTCCGGGCCGTCCGGACCTGCTGATCCACTGGGTCCTCCGGTGGACGCCGGCGCTGGCCCGTGGGTCGGGATCACGAGGGACACCGCCGGCCGGCCCGCCCCGTCGGTCGTCGTGCGCGGGACGCTCCGCCGGGCCGAGGTCGAGATGCAACCGGTCGTGCTGGACGCCGACGACGGGACGACGTGGGAGCTGCTGCTCCCGCCGGGGTGGGCCCTCGACGCCGAGCCGGGCACCCGGGTCACCGTGAGCGGGGACGCCGCCACCGAGGTCGCCACGGTGTCGATGGTGGGGCCCGTGCTGCGCGTGCGCTCCCTGTCGCGCGGCGACTGAGCTCTGCGGCGGAACCCGACGCGTGCGGGCCGGCGAACCGGGCGGACCACACTCTGAGACATAATGCCGAGTTATTTGACCAGTAACGCATCGCTATTCGAAACTCCCATGCAACGGATAGGAAAGCAGCCACCCGTCGACTGCCGACCGACCCGGCCCGCCGCACCCCGCGGCGCGACCCCGATCCGGACCGCACCCCTCAGGAGCCCGACATGCGCCGCCCCTCGATCGCCCTCAGCGCCATCGCCGTCACCGCGACCCTCGGTCTGACCGCGTGTGCCGGTGGCGGGGCCAGCGACACCGCCGCGGGGCCGGGCACCGCCGCCGCCGCCGGCGCCGCGACGAGCACCATCAACCTCTACGCGTATGCCGTCCCGAAGGTGGGCTTCGACGTCGTCATCCCGGCCTTCCAGAAGACGAAGGCCGGCCAGGGCGTGCAGTTCCAGCAGAGCTACGGCGCCTCGGGCGACCAGAGCCGCAAGGTCGCTGCCGGCGCTGAGGCCGACTTCGTCAACTTCTCGGTCGAGCCCGACATCACGCGTCTCGTCGACGCCGGCCTCGTCGACCCGAACTGGAATGCCAACGAGCACCAGGGGATTCCCTTCGGCTCCGTCGTGACGATCGTCGTGCGCAAGGGCAACCCCAAGGGCATCAAGGACTGGGACGACCTGCTCAAGCCCGGCATCGAGGTCGTGACGCCGAACCCGTTCTCGTCGGGCTCGGCCAAGTGGAACCTCCTCGCCCCCTACGCCGCCAAGAGCAACGGCGGCGCCGACAAGGCCGCAGGGCTCGCCTACGTCTCGGCGCTCGTCAAGGACCACGTGAAGGTCCAGCCGAAGTCGGGGCGCGAGGCCACCGAGACCTTCCTGCAGGGCAGCGGCGACGTGCTCCTCAGCTACGAGAACGAGGCCCTCTTCGTCGAGAAGAACGGCGACCCCGTCGAGCACGTGACGCCGCCCACGACGTTCAAGATCGAGAACCCGGCCGCCGTGCTCAAGGGCAGCAAGAACCTCGCCACGGCCACCGCGTTCAACGACTACCTCTACACGCCGGAGGCGCAGAAGCTGCTCGCCGAGGCCGGCTTCCGGCCGGTCGACACCACCGTGGCCCAGGAGTACGCCTCGAAGTTCCCGGCCCCGACGAAGCTCTGGACCATCGCCGACCTCGGTGGCTGGAAGACCGTCGACAGCACGCTCTTCAAGAAGGACGTCGGTGACATCGCCAAGATCTACGACCAGGCGACGCAGTGACGTCTGACACCGACCAGCAGCGCAGGGGCCCGCATCCGGAGACGGAGGCGGCGCCCCTGCCGCCGCGTCCGGGCGCGACCGCGCCGGACGGCATACGTCCTCGGGGCGATGACGCACCCCACGGTGCGGGGTCCGGTGGCGCGGCGCGACGCCCGCGCCGCGGCAAGGGCCTGAGGGGGCTGCGCCGACCGCTCGGCATCGGCATCGTCACGCTGTGGCTCAGCGTCATCGTCCTGCTGCCGCTCGCGGCGCTGACCGTCGCGGCGTTCGACGAGGGCCTGGCCGGGTTCTGGGAGGCGGTGACCGCGCCCGCCGCGCTCGCGTCCCTCCGGGTGACCGTGCTCGTGTCGGCCGTCGTGGCGCTCATCAACGCCGTGCTCGGCACGCTCGTCGCGTGGGTGCTCGTGCGCGACGAGTTCCGCGGCAAACGGTTCGTCAACGCCGTCATCGACCTGCCGTTCGCGCTGCCGACGATCGTCGCCAGCATCGTGCTGCTCTCCCTCTACGGGCCCAACAGCCCCATCGGGGTCGAGCTCAACGCGACGCGCTGGGGGCTCGTCGTGGCGCTGCTCTTCGTCACCCTGCCGTTCGTCGTCCGGTCGGTGCAGCCCGTCCTCATCGAGGCCGACCGCGAGGTCGAGGAGGCTGCGGCCTCGCTCGGAGCCACGACCTGGACGACGTTCCGCCGCATCGTGCTGCCGACCCTCGCTCCGGCGATCCTCAGCGGCACCGGACTCGCCTTCGCCCGCGCGATCGGCGAGTACGGCTCGGTCGTGCTCATCGGCGGCAACATCCCCCGCGAGACCCAGGTGGCCTCGCAGTACATCCAGCAGCAGATCGAGATCGACCGACCGCTCAACGCGGCCGCGGTCTCGGTCGCGCTGCTCGCCATCGCGTTCGTCACGCTGCTGCTGCTGCGCGTCGTGTCGAGCCGCAGCCAGCGGCGCGAGGAGCGTGACGCATGAGGGTCTCCCGGGGCACCCGTCTGTCGCTGCGCGTCGTCGCGCTCGGCTACCTCTTCGTGCTGCTCGCCGTGCCGATCGGCGTCATCCTCTGGCGCACCTTCGAGCCGGGGCTCTCGGAGTTCATCGCCTCGATCTCGACACCGGCAGCGAAGTCGGCGCTCAACCTGTCGCTGCTCATCGTGGCGATCACCGTCCCGGTCAACGTCGTCTTCGGCGTCGCGACCACCCTGGCGCTCGTGCGCGGACGCTTCCGCGGACGAGGGCTGCTGCAGGCCGTGGTCGACCTGCCGTTCGCGGTGTCACCGATCGTCGTCGGCGTCTCGCTCATCATGCTGTGGGGCGCGGGCGGGTGGTTCGGTGCGCTCGACCGGGCCGGCTTCCAGGTCATCTTCGGCATCCCGGGCATGGTGCTCGCGACGATCTTCGTGACGCTGCCGTTCGTCGTGCGCGAGGTGGAGCCGGTGCTCCACGAGATCGGCCAGGAGCAGGAGCAGGCCGCCTCGACGCTCGGGGCCAACGGGTGGCAGACGTTCTGGCGCATCACCCTCCCAGCGATCCGGTGGGGCCTGACCTACGGCGTCGTGCTGACGGTCGCGCGGGCCCTCGGCGAGTTCGGCGCGGTCATCATGGTGAGCTCCGGCTTCCCCGGGGTCTCGCAGACCCTGACGCTCCTCGTGCACTCCCGCTACATCGACGACCACAACACCTACGGCGCGTATGCCGCCGCCACCCTGCTCATGGGCATCGCGCTCGTCGTGCTGCTGCTCATGACCCTGCTCGACCGCAAGAGGAGCGACCGATGATCACCGTGACCAGCGCCCGCAAGGACTACGGCTCGTTCACCGCGCTCGACGACGTGAGCCTCGACATCCCGAGCGGCTCGCTGACCGCGCTGCTCGGGCCGAGCGGCTCCGGCAAGTCGACGCTGCTGCGCGCGATCGCCGGCCTCGAGGAGCTCGACTCCGGCACCGTGACGATCGAGGGCCGCGACGTCACGGACGAGCCGCCGCAGCGGCGCGGGATCGGCTTCGTCTTCCAGCACTACGCCGCGTTCAAGCACATGACCGTGCGCGACAACGTCGCCTTCGGGCTGACGATCCGCAAGCGCCCCAAGGCCGAGACGGCCAAGAAGGTCGACGAGCTGCTCGAGATCGTCGGGCTCGACGGCTTCCAGCACCGCTATCCGGCGCAGCTCTCCGGCGGTCAGCGCCAGCGGATGGCGCTCGCCCGGGCTCTCGCAGTGGACCCGCAGGTGCTGCTGCTCGACGAGCCCTTCGGCGCCCTCGACGCGAAGGTGCGCACCGACCTGCGCCAGTGGCTGCGCCGGCTGCACGACGAGGTGCACGTGACGACGGTGCTCGTGACGCACGACCAGGAGGAGGCGCTCGACGTCGCCGACCGGATCGCCGTGCTCAACAAGGGACGCATCGAGCAGGTCGGCGACCCCGTCACGCTCTACGAGCGCCCCGCCAACGACTTCGTCATGGGCTTCCTCGGCTCGGTCGCGCACCTCGGCGGGCAGCTCGTGCGACCGCACGACATCGCGCTCGAGCGCGACCGCGCGACGGCGCTCGCCCTCGACGCCAAGGTGCCCGACTCCCCCGGGGTCATCGACGCCGTCGTCGAGCGGGTCGTGCCCCTCGGCTTCGAGGTCAGGGTCGACCTGCGGGCCGACTCGGGCGAGCGGTTCGCTGCGCAGATCACCCGGCGCGACGCCGCCGAGCTGCAGCTGCGGGAGGGGGAGACGATCCACGCGCGCGCCGTCGGGCGCTCGAGCGTCGTCGACCACGACCCGGCCCTCGCGATCTGACGCCCGACCGTCCAGCTCCGCTGGACCAACGTGGGACAGATCTCGCACGGGCGCAGACGACGGCATAACGTATGCCGTGAAGCCCCTCTCGTCGCCGAGCGACGCGGGCGGGCAGCTCGGGTCACCGAGTGAACTGAGGCGGCGAGGGGACGACACCTCGCCGCCTCAGTCGCACCCGGTGCGTCGCCCCCCGTCGACTGTCCCCGTCGTCACACCCGCACCGTCGAGTGGCCCCGTCGTCACACCCCGATGCTTCGCCACCCATCGAGTGGTCACGTCCTCACTTCTTGTCGTCCCGCCGCGGTCCCAAACATCGGCGCCACGTCGCCGGTGGGCCCGATTGGCGCGGAGGTCACCGCGGGTGCGGCAGACTGCATGGGTGGACATCTCGGCACGAGTCGACTACGCGGTCCGCGCGATGCTCATCCTCGCCGAGTCGGACGCGGAGGGCTCGGGCCCGATCAGCATCGACAGCCTCTCGACCCGGCAGGAGCTGCCGCGCAAGTTCCTCGAGGCGATCTTCGCCGACCTGCGCCGCGGCAACCTCGTCCTGAGCCGTCGCGGTGCCCGCGGCGGCTACGTGCTCGGGCGGCCGCGTGGGGAGATCAGCGTCGGCGACATCTTCCGCGCCGTCGACGGTCCGCTCGCCGAGGTGCGCGGACTGCGACCGCACGAGACGGAGTACCAAGGTGTCGCCACCCACCTGCCGAGCCTCTGGGTGGCGGTCCGTGCGAGCCTGCGCGAGGTGCTCGACGACACCTCCCTCGAGGACCTCCGCACCGGCGACCTGCCGGACCGGGTGCGTCAGCTGCTCACAGCCCCGGACGCCTGGCAGAACCGCTGACGTCCCACCGTCACTGTTCGACCGTCACTGTTCGGCAGTCAAGTGCTCTGCCGTCATCGTGCCGGACGTCAGCCCCCAACCGTCAGCGTTGGGGACCCGCACGGGCGCGGGCCGTGGCAGGCTCGGGCCACAGCCGGGCCCGGACAGTGACGCGCAGCTCGACGTCTGCCCCCATCGACGAACACGCCTGTGTCGCAGCACCGTTCGCGCGAACCACCTGGTGCGCCACCGCGCACGCCTGAGCCGAGTCCGCACCGTCCTGCATCGCCGATGCGGCGGCCAGGGAGCCGAGGTCGGCGGCCACCCGAGCCCGGTGGCTGGCGACCACCACGGAGGCCACCACGAGACCGCCCATGGTGAGGACCAGCACCACGGCCACGACCGACAGAGCGAGGACGCTCGCCGCGCCACGCTCGCCCTGGGGACGTGTCGGCCCGACCCGCACGATCGGCACGGTCGTCATGACGGCGACTCGACGGGTGTCACGGCTGAGGCGCTGAGCTCCCAGCCGGGCAGCAGCCCCCAGCCGCCGGTGCGGGCGGAGACGACGACCCGGACTCCCCCACCGACGCCGGAGACCTGCACGCGAGCGCCCGTGGGCGCCGTCTCGACGGCGAGGTCACGGACCCGCGCCGGGTCGTCGCCACGGGCCGCCGCTCGTGCGGCGACCCGGGCAGCGTCGACGCACCGGATCTGGTCGACGGCGGCGTTGACCGCGACGAGACAGAAGCCGAGGAGGAGCACGACCGACGGGATGGCGACGGCGAGCTCCGCCGTCACCATCCCGCGCTCCCGACCCGGTGCGGGTCGAGGGCGTCGCGACCTCACCCCGCGATCCCCAGGGCGCTCTGGACGATGCCCGCCAGGGCTCCGCGCACCGCGTCGGACTTGACGACTCCGAGCAGCACGAGCGCGAAGGTGCAGGCCGCCATGATGCCGACGGCGTACTCCGCCGTCGTCATCCCGCGGTCGCGGCGTCCGGAGGTCACCCGGCGACGCGTGAGTCGTCGGATCAGCTGATGGGTCATGGGTTCTCCTCTCCTCGCCCGGGCGGGGTGCCCGGGACGCTGGGTCCCCGGGGGGGATGCTCGGTGCCACGTCAGGCCGCCAGCAGGTCGCCCGCGAGGGCGATGACGAGCGGCGCCACCGTGGTCAGGCAGAACGCCGGGAGCAGCACGAGACCGAGTGGGGCGACGAGGCGGACGCCGACCTTGGCCGCCGAGACCTCGAGGCGTTCGAGCTCAGCGGAGTGCAGGTCGTCCGAGGCAGCGAGCAACATCGCTCCGGGCGGCACGCCTGCCTGGTGGGCGATGGCCACCGCGCGTGCGGCCGGCGACCACGTGGGCCCGACGGAGGCCCAGGCATCGGCGTCGGTCGCTCCCCACCTCAGGGCAGCCGCGACCTGCCGCAGGTCCGTGGACGCGCGCCCGGGCAGCCCGGTGGCCACCGCCTCGAGCACGCCCCACGTGGGCAGGCCCGACCGGTACGCCAGGGCGAGCAGAGCGAGGACAGAGGACACCTCGGCGTCGGTGGCCCGCCTCCCGTCGTCCTTCGTGCTGCCGGACGGGGGCGGCACAGCGCCGCCACGGTTCGCGGCTGGGGAGCGGTCCGTCGAGCCGATGCCGTAGGTGGAACCGGTCGGGTGGGTCGAACCGGTCGGGCGGCTTGCCTTGGTCGAACCGGTGGGATCTGTCGAGCGGGCCGGGTCTGTCGGACTCGACCCGACGGCGATGCTCGGCGTCTCGTGGCCGGCGCCGACGACCGGGTGACCGCGACCGCCGAGCAGGACGAGCACCGCACCGGCAGCGAGGCCGGCTGCCATGACTCCGCGAAGACGCCCGCCGAGGACCACGTCGGTGAGGGCAACGGCTTCGGCGATCGCCTCGACGACGCCAGGATAATCGGCGGCAGGAGCAACGACGAGTGCGCTCATGGCCGCACCGCCCGACGGACCATCCGGGAGCACCAGACCCGACCGACCCAGACGAGAAGCACCCCGGCCATGACGGACACCGTCGCGATCGGAGACCCGAGGTAGAGCGTCGCCGGGTCGATGCCGCAGGCCAGCCCGAAGATCGGGCCCGTCAGCGGCAGGAGGGTCAGGACGGTGACCGTGGCCCGGGGCCCGGCCACGGCGACCGCGACCTTGCCCCGACGGGTGCGAGCGTCGAGGAGCCCACCCACCGCACGGTCGACCGCGGAGGCGAGCGGGGCGCCGGTGGTCTCGGACAGGCGCCAGGCAGCCGCGACGAGTGCCAGCTCAGCGGATGCGCTGCGAGCCGCCCATTCGGCCCAGACCGGCGAGGTCGGCTCGGCGCGGTGGCTCGCGTGGAGAAGGCTGCCGACGAGCCGGTCGATGTCGGCGGCCGGCCGGTCATCGCCGCGTGCGGTGCCGCCGGACGACCACGGTCGGTGGGGAGCCGAGAGGGAGGCCGCGTGCCGGCCGTTGCGCGCGCGGGACCGTTGGTCCTGTCGGGCATGGGCCTGTCGGGCATGGGCCTGTCGGGCCAGCTGGACCCGCTCGGCACCGAGCGTCGAGGTGGCCGCGAGCTCGATGGCGCGGCTCGGCGTCAGGCCCGCCCCGAGGGCCGGACCGATGCCGCGCAGCAGGTCGAGGACGTCGTCGACGAGCGCTCCCGGCCGTCGGCGAAGTCGCCAGCGCCGGTAGAGGTCGACCGGGTCCTGCCGCCACAGGCTTGCTCCACCGTGGCCGGCTGCGAACCCGTCGGTTGCCGAGCCGAGTGCGGCGTGCCGCCCGGGCCCACCACCGTGCCCGCCGGCCAAGCCACCGGAGAGCCCGGCGCCCGCCTCACCTCCGGGAGACTCACCTCCCCAGAGGTCGACCGCGGTCGCCCGAGCGGACATCCCGCTCGGCCACAGGAACACGGCCAGACCGAGCAGGAGCGCGGCCAGCGCCCCGACGGCACCGGCGTTCACGACGCCTCCGCGACCGAGGCCGGGATCGGTGGCGCGGCCGGGGCCGTTGGCCGCGAGACCGGGTCCGGCGGCGGGGCCGATGCCGTCGGCGGGGCCGTCGATGTGGCCGAGGCGGTCCGTGGCGGCGGGGCCGATGCCGTCGGCGGGGTCGAGGTCAGAGCCGGGGGCGCCATCACGGTCGGGCGAACGAGCTCCGACTCCAGCCCGAGCCGGCTGGCGAGCGCCGGCCACGCCGGACCGCATCGGGGCTCGTGACCGGGGCCGTCCCACTCGAGGGCGGGCACGATGCAGGGGTTGCCGTCGCGACGGAAGAGCGCCGCCACCGAGGCGACGCGCCGCCCTCCGTGGTCGCGCGTCACGTGCACGACGACGTCGATGGCAGCCGCCAGCTGGGCCCGGACCGCATCGGGCCCCAGGCTCGCCAGGGCACCGAGCGCCTCGAACCGGGCCACGACGTCGGCCGGGGCGTTGGCGTGGACCGTGCCGCACCCGCCCTCGTGGCCGGTGTTGAGCGCGGCCAGCAGCTCCCGCACCTCGGCCCCCCGGACCTCGCCGACGACGATCCGGTCGGGGCGCATGCGCAGCGCCTGCCGCACGAGCGTCGTCAACGTGACCTCGCCGGCGCCCTCGACGTTGGCCGGTCGGGCCTCGAGCCGGACGAGGTGAGGGTGGTCGACCGTCAGCTCGCGCACGTCCTCGACGACGAGCAGCCGCTCCACCGGGTCGCTGCAGCCGAGCAGTGCCGCCAGGAGGGTGGTCTTGCCGGCTCCCGTGCCGCCCGAGACGACGAACGCGAGCCGCCGAGCGACCACGGCGCGCAGCACGGGCTCCCACTCCGGGGGCATCATCGCGCGACCGCAGAGCTCGGTCAGGGACACCGGATCCCCGGGCGGCACCCGGATCGTGATGTGCGGGCCACCGTCGACGAGCGGCGGCAGCATCGCGTGGAGCCGAGCGCCGGACGGGAGCTGCCCGTCGACCCAGGGACTGGCCTCGTCGAGGCGGCGCCCCGCGATGCCGGCCAGGCGGACGGCAAGACCTCGGGCGTCGTCGGCATCGAGCCGCTCGCCCACCCACTCCATGCCGTGCCCGCGGTCGACCCAGATGCGTCCGTCGCCGTTGACGGCGATGTCGGTGACGCCCGGCTCGGCGAGCCAGGGGTCGAGCGGTCCGGCGCCGAGCACCCGCGAGGCCAGCGCCGACCGGGTCTCGGCGACACGGTGGGCTCCGAGCGCCCCACGCTCCTGGGTGGCCACCTCGGCCACCGCCGCGCCGTCGGGACCGATGCCGTCGCGGACGCGCTGCCACACCGCCGGCGTGAGCGAGCCGCCGGGCCGTGGCTGGACGCTCATGCGGCGACCGCCTGGTCGGTGAGCCGCAGCAGCAGCTCGTCAGCGGCACGCACGACCTCGCCGCGTCCCCGAGCGCCCGGCGGCAGTCCTTCGGCCACCTCGGAGACGAGGCGCCGGTCGTCGCCGACCGTGGCCACGAGCGGCACGTCGAGGCCGTCCATGACGAGGTCCTCGAGGTCGGGCTCGGTGTGGGCACCGCGCAGGACGACCCACGGCTCGATCGGCAGGAGGGGCTGGGCCTCCCACGGCCGCCCGGCGTCACGCAGACGGCGGAGCAGGCCGCGCACGCCGGACACGACGGAGGCAGTGGCCGCGAGCTGCGGCACCTGGGTGCCGGACACGACGACGACCGCGTCGACGAGCAGCCCGACGCGGGCCAGCACGGACGGGTCTCGGGACAGGTCGAGAACCGTCAGGTCATGCGCGTCGGCCAGGCCGGCCACGACGTCGGGCAGGCTCTGCGCCCACCCGTCGTCGGTGTCGTCGAGCGGACCCACCCACCCGGAGCCGCCGCTCCCCGAGAGCACGGGCACCCCGCACGAGACCGGGAGCTCGTCGGCGAGCCCGAGCCCGTCCACGACGCCCGCCACGTCGGCCAGCTCCGGCCAGCGCCACCCCGGCTCCTGCTCGAGGCCGAAGACGACGTCGAGAGACCCTGAGACGCGGTCGAGGTCGACGGCCACGACCGAGCGCCCGGCCGCGGCGGCGCGCACGGCGACCGCAGCCGCGAGGGTCGAGGACCCGACCCCACCAGAGGCCGGCACGAAGGCGATGACGTTTCCCATGCGCCCACCGTCACGCACGGGACGGAGCCCGCCCAGCGGCATGCGCAAGCCGGTGGATACCCGGCCCCGCGCCCGAGGGGATGTGGACAAGCCGACCCAGCCGCACGCACCCGAACGCAACCGGCCCGGAAAATAGTGGTGGCCTCCGTCCGGGGGAAGACGAAGGCCACCTCACGAGACTGGCACCGGGGGGGAGGGGCCAGATCGCGTCGGTGCTCGACCCATGAGGGGAGCACCACCAACAATGCTGGACGCTAGTCCTTCGGATTGCAAACCGAGAAGTCACGACACGCGGTGATTTCTCGCGATTTGTCACGACACGACAGAAACGTTCAACTCCGAGGGCGCCGACAGATCTTCCCACACAAGGCGGAGGCCCCCCGACCAACGGTCGGAGGGCCTCCAGAGAAGCTCCGGGCTACCAGGCGTGCATTCTCGATAGTGTCGCCCCGGTTGTGCGCCCGGGGGTGGACTGTTCCAAGGGAACTGCTCTCGCGTGGGTACTCGGCCTCTTCTCGAGACATCTGTTCTGCGTGGATCCGGATCTACGCCTCTCGGCGATGTGGTTCCTGACTCCGTTCTACTCCACGCCGTCGGCGTGGCGACACCCCCCTCGTCGCCGCGGCGGCAAGAAACTGTCCACCCCGGTGGACATCCCGCACGAATCGCCGCTCCCGGCCTGTCAGCCAGGGCTCAGATGACTCAGGTGAGTCGTCCCGCCCGCACCGCGTCGCTGATCCGCTCCCCCTCCGCGGCCCCGCGGACCATCGCTTCCCCTGCCTGGGCGAGCCAGAGGCCGACGCCTGCGGCGCCACCCTGGGCGTAGGCCGTGAGCGCACCGAGGTAGGCCGGCCCACCGTTCGCCACGTGGCCGGCTTCGGGGACGGCGACTCCGGTCGGGTCGAGCCCCAGGGCCTGGACGAGCGCGCGCTCCATGGCCCGGGCCACGAGCCCGTTGCCGTGGACGAAGGGGCGGATCGCGGCGATCTCGGCGTGCACGAGGGCCGCCACGACGGACGCCGGGACGCGGTTGCTGCCGGCCGCGGCGACGACGACGTCGGAGAGCGAGGCGAGGCGTGCGGCGACGACGGTCGGTGGCGGGGCCGGCCCGAGGTCGACGAGCTCGGTGCATCCCTCGTCACCGATGCGCGGACGGCCGAGGGCGTCACCGCTCACGACCGGCGACGCGGCGGCGACGTGGAGCCGAGCCAGCGCCTGGAGGGGCGCGGTACGCACGAGCGCGACGACGCGCTCGCTCTCTGCCGTGGCCGAGACGGCGCCCTTGAGGGTGCGCAGACCGGGGTCGAGGTCGTCGGGCCAGTCACGCGCGCCGCTCATCAGCTCGCGCACGACCTCGACGGGGAACTCGGCACCGTCGAGGGCCGCACTCGCCTGGGCACCCCGAACCCGGGACTCGGCCGATGCCTCCGGGATGCGTCGGCGCAGGGCCTCGTGGAAGCGGAGCCTCGTGTAGGCGTCCCGGGCTGCGTCGGCGCGGGCGCGCACGTCGGGCAGGTCGGTCAGCGCCGCGAGCTGGTCGAGCAGCACGCTCTGCTGGGAGGACGGGCTGGAGGTCGTGCTCGAGGGGGTCGCGCCCGGGCTCGGGCGGCTCGATGTGGGGAGGCTCGAGGTCGGGCGGCTCGGGATCGGGTCTGGCACGCCTGTCAGCCTAGATCTGTCGAGGGGCCGACCCTGCCTGTCACGATGAGACGGTGGCCACTCCCCCCGTCATCGACTGGCTGCTCGCCGGCGACGTGGCCGTGGCCTACGTCACGACGCGCGACCTGCTCGGGCGCGAGGACCCGGGCCTCCAGGCCCGCATCGCCACGGAGGGTGTCGGCGCAGCGCTGCTCGCCGCGCGGGCACCCGACGGGCACTGGGGTCGAGGGTTCTACCGGCCGAAGTGGACGTCGAGCCACTACACGCTGCTCCAGCTCGGGCAGATCGGCCTGGCCCCGCAGAACGCGGCAGCCCGGGAGACGGTGGGGCTCATCCTCGACGGCTGCAAGGCCGACGACGGCGGCGTCAGC
This sequence comes from Terrabacter sp. P2_E3, assembly GCF_056403915.1. Taxonomy (NCBI): domain Bacteria; kingdom Bacillati; phylum Actinomycetota; class Actinomycetes; order Micrococcales; family Intrasporangiaceae; genus Terrabacter; species Terrabacter sp. P2_E3. The sequence continues at coordinate 55,675 of NZ_JBFUEN010000012.1, read as the reverse complement.
CCGTCCCCGCCCGCCAAGCCGAGCGATGCCTGCATCAACGGCATGGCGCTGGGCTACGCGAGCTGGTTCGGCGCGTCCGAGGACGAGCTGCGCAGCGTCGTCGACCTGCTGCTGCGCGAGGTCGTGGCGGACGGGGGCTTCAACTGTCGGCACAACCGTCCTGGGGTTCGAGTCACGCACTCGTCCGTGCACACGACCGTGTGCGTCATCGAGGGCATCACCGCCTACCTCAGCGCCGGGGCCGCCTACCGCGCCGACGAGCTGGAGCGGGCCCGGTCGTCGGCCGCCGAGTTCCTCCTGCGTCACCGGCTCCTGCGCAGCGAGCGCACCGGCGAGGTGATCCGTGCCGAGTTCACGGGTCTGCACTACCCGGCCCGGTGGCACTACGACATCCTTCGTGGCCTGGATTCCCTTGCAGCTGCAGGCATCCCGCGCGACGGGCGGATGGACGAGGCGCTGTCGATCATCCGTGCTCGGCGCAGGGCCGACGGCCGCTGGACACCGAGCCGCGCCTACCCCGGCCTGACCCACGTGCCCAACGAGCGGGTGGGTGCGCCGAGCCCGTGGGTCACGCTGATCGCCGAGCGCGTGCTCCTCGCGTATCCTGACTGACATGAGTTCGACCGTCGCACCGACCCGCGCGTGGTGGCTGCCCAGCTGAGGCGGCCCGTCGAACCAACCCGAGATCCGGAGCCGCCCACGGGCGGCTCCTCGCATGTCCACGACGTGCGGCGAGGTCTCTCCCGTGGGCCACCCACCACACCAGGAGAGACCATGACCAGCACCATCACCAGCAGCACGACCCGCCCCGCACCGCTCGCCCCCGGCGACGCCGACGAGAGGGCGACGTATGCCGTGGCCCTGGAGCGCAGCGCCGTCCTCGACGCGCTCATCGACGAGCACGCCACCGATGCCGCCAAGGACGCCGAGGACGCCGCACGTTTCCGGATGCTGACCGGTGACCGCCCCACCGGCCCGCTCCACATCGGCCACTACCTCGCCAGCCTGCGTAACCGGGTCCGGCTGCAGGAGAAGGGGGTCGAGACGTTCGTCGTCATCGCCGACTACCAGGTCATCACCGACCGCGACTCGGTCGGCGAGATCGGTGCCAACGTCCAGGGGCTCGTGCTCGACTACCTCGCCGCCGGCCTCGACCCGGCTCGGACGACGATCTTCACCCACAGCGCGGTGCCGGCCCTCAACCAGCTCATGCTGCCGTTCCTGTCCCTCGTCACCGACGCGGAGCTGCGCCGCAACCCGACGGTCAAGGACGAGCTCGCCCTGTCCGACGGACGGCCGCTGTCGGGCCTGCTGCTCACCTACCCGGTGCACCAGGCAGCCGACATCCTCTTCTGCCACAGCCGGATCGTGCCGGTCGGCCGGGACCAGCTGCCGCACCTCGAGCAGACCCGAGCCATCGCGCGCCGTTTCAACCAGAGGTATGCCGCGGGGCACAGCGTCTTCGCCGAGCCCGAGGCCCTGCTCAGCGAGGTCCCACTGCTGCTCGGGACGGACGGCACGAAGATGAGCAAGAGCAAGGGCAACGTCATCAACCTGCGCGACAGCGCCGACGAGACGGCCGCCCGGGTGCGGGCCGCACGGACCGACTCGGAGCGACGGATCACGTTCGACCCCAAGGGCCGTCCTGCCGTGGCGAACCTGCTGACGATCGCGGGACTGTTCCTCGACGAGGCACCGGAGGCGGTGGCCGAGCGGGTCGGCGACGGCGGCGCCCAAGCCCTCAAGCGCGTCGTCACCGATGCGGTCAACGAGTCCCTTGCCGGGCACCGGGCGCGGCGGGCCGACCTCGCCCGCGACCCGGCATACGTCACCTCGGTGCTCCACGAGGGGAACGCGCGCGCCAACGAGGTGGCCGAGCGGACGCTGGCGACCGTGCGGGCGGTGATGGGGATGAGCTACTGAGACCCGCAAAACCACATCGCGTGCCCGGCCCCGACGGCCCTAGCCTGAGCCATGGAGAACGACACGCAGCCGGGCGATCTCGCCGGCGCGACACCGCAGGAGCAGCTCGCGGCGATCGCCGATGTGGGCCGGCTCCTCGACGGTGCCGGTGTGCAGCACTGGCTCTTCGGGGGTTGGGGTGTCGACTTCTGGGTGGGCCGCGTCACGCGTCCACATGATGACGTCGACCTGGCCGTCCGGCGCGACGACGGCCCCGCGCTGCACGCTGCCCTCGTCGGAAACGGTTGGCTGCACACGCCGTTCGAGGACGAGGTCGTGGGCACGCGCTACGTGCGTGCCGGGGTGCTGCTCGAGCTGACCTTCGTGGTCGACGAGGGCGGGAGGGTCGTCATCCCGTTCGAGCCCGAGGCCGCCGTGTGGTCCGAGCAGCCGTTCGGGGACGCACGGCAGACACTCGACGGGGTCACGGCGCGGGTCCCGGCTCTCGAGATCATGGTTCGCGACAAGAGGCGGCCCCGCGTCGACGACGAGCAGGACGAGGCCAAGGACCGAGCGGACTACGAGGCGCTCTCACGGATCGACGGGGGCGCCTGAGCGCCACCCGTCGTGACTCGACTGCGCCGGATGCGACGCAGGCGGGCGCGCTTGCGGGAGCGCTGGATCCGCGCCTCGGCTGCGAGGTCTGCCTGGCGCATACCCTCCTCGTCGAGGCGCAGACCCTCCTCGGAACCCGGCGCCGTGCCCCCGCGGGAGGCGGGGATCCACCAGCGGTCGGCGTCGTCCTTCGGCTGGTCGGGATAGGCGTCCATCGCCTCCGCGAGCACGACCTGCAGGCGGTCCCGCAGCTGCTCCGAGACGGCATACGGCTCGGCGTCGGGCGCGGGACTCAGCGGCTCGCCCACGACGATCGTGACGGCCGTGCCCCGGCGGAGGCTGAACCGACCACCCACGGTGAGGATCCGCTGGCTGCCCCAGACGGCCACCGGGATGAGCGGCACCTGGCACCACGTCGCGACCGCGGCCGCGCCGGGACGAAACGGCCGCAGCTGCCACGAGTGCGAGATCGTCGCCTCGGGGAAGAGACCGACGACCTCACCGGCCCGGGCCCTCGCGACGGCGTGGCGCAGCGCGACCTCACCGTGTGCGCGATCGACGGCCACGTGCCCCATCGCCCGCATCGCGGCGCCGACGACCGGTGGTGTGAAGACGCCCTGCTTGGCGAGGAAGCGGACGAAGCGACCCCGCTGTCGTCCGACGAGGCCGACGAACAGGAAGTCGAGGAAGCCCACGTGGTTGGCGGCGAGCACCGCGCCACCCTCGCGCGGCAGGTGCTCGGCGCCCCGTACGTCGATGCGCAGCCCGAGCGCCGCGAAGACGCCGAGGGCAGCGCGGATGACGAGGCGATAGGTCCGGTCGGTCACACCCCATCTTCGTCGCAGGACCGCCGATCGGATGGGCAGCGACACGTCGGCGGCGCCGCGTTCGGGCGCGGCAGCCGAGCCCTCGGGCCGGTCGCAGCGGACCGGCGTATCACCCGGTCGCGCCGGGCCGTCTGTCCCGATGGAAGGCGGCACCGGCCGCCTCCGCGGGGACCATCTGGGAGGACGGACATGGCACAGGCGTCGGTGGGACTGGCGGTGACGCCTGCGGCGCAGCGCGGGTCGTCGTGGCGCCCGGCCCTGCTCTGGGTGCAGGACCACGTGACCGGGCGCGACCGTGAGCTCGCCCGGTTGGACTGGCAGATCGAGAGCGTCCGGGCGCGCTTGGCGGGACAGCCCTTGCGGGCCTCCGAGGCGTGGGAGGGCCGGGACGACGCCCGCGACCGCCCGGACCCGCAGGACGAGGTGCTCCTGCTCCTCGACAAGGCAGCCATCGCGCGCGAGCAGCACGACGCCGGCAAGGGGTGGGCCCTGGTCAGCCGGGCCGAGGAGCTCGAGGTGTCGTTCCTCGGGCGTCACCAGCTCGAGGCCGCCCGGCACAGCCTCCGGTGCGAGATCGCGCTCGACGAGGAGGCCGGCTGGTGGCGTGAGGCCGCGCTCGACCTGTTGCGCCGGATGTCGGCCGGACCTACGGGCCCTACGGGCACCGCGGGCTCCACGGGCACGGCGGCGACGGGTGCCAATGACCCGGGTGAGGAGCCTCCCGCCCGCCGGTCGACACCGTCGGACCTTCGGGCGGACCGGGAGTACCTGCGCGAGGCGCGGCGGATCCGCAACGACCTCAACAGCAGCCGCTACACCGCGATGGAGGCCAACACGGCCCAGCGCATCTGGCTGTCGGTGATCCTCCTCGGGCTGCTCGCCGTCGCTGGCTGGCTCATCTGGGCCCACCTGAGCACGCGGTCGCCCGCGCTCGACACGCCGTGGCTCGCCTCGTCGGCGGCCGTCGCCGGGACCATCGGCGCCGTGACGAGCGCGATGCAGCGCCTGTGCGCCCGCCCGCTGGCCCAGCCTCCGTCGCACCTCGGGTCGCTGACCACCGCCGTCGTGCATGCCCTGATCGGCTCGGTGGCGGCGCTGACCTTCTACTTCGCGGCGGCCGGTGGCCTCATCACCATCCCCGGTGCGCACGCCGACCTGCTCATCGTGCTCGGCGCCTTCGGGTCCGGGTTCGCCGAGCGGCTCGTCGTCTACGTGCCGCGGAACAAGTCCTGAGCGGGTGCGGTCCCGGCACGGGCCGGGACCGCTCCCGACCTGGGTGAGGCGCCGGGTGTGGCGAGGGGCCACCTGACGGGGTGGGCGCTCAGGCGCTGCCGTGGGTCTCCTCGCGGATCGTGTCGGCGACGATCTGCTCGTCGCTCGGGGTCGAGCGCCGCAGGGTCGTCGTCGGCAGCGGGTGGTCGGCGGTCTGCCGCAAGCCGCGGATGCCGTCGTCGATGACGAACTCCGCGCGGGTGAACGCCTCCGCGCCGGGTGTCGTCACGACCGGCACGCACCGGAAGCGCGCCGTCAGCTCGGACGGGGTGATCGTCGTCGAGACGTAGCCGCGCAGGTTGGTCCAGAAGCGCAGGTTGGGGTTCCACGTGGCCCACGGGTGCTGGCCGGTCGGGCTGTCGTAGCCGTTGCCGCCCGACGTGATAGAGCTCGTGATGAGCTCCGATCCGACGACCTCGCCGGGCTGGTCCCAGTCGAGGTAGAGGTCCGAGGCCCAGTGGGCATGCACGTCGCCGGTCAGCACGACGGGGTTGCGCACGCCGGCATCGACCCAGCCCTGGGTGACCCGCCGACGCGACGCGCGGTAGCCGTCCCACGCGTCCATCGACACGGTCGTCCGCGCCGTCGCGTCGTTGTCGCGCTGCCCGAAGAAGACCTGCTGGCCGAGCAGGTCCCACCGCGCCTCCGACTGCCGGAAGCCGTCGAGCAGCCACTGCTCCTGCTCCATCCCGGGCAGCGAGCGCGTCGGGTCGTCCGCCGCGGGACAGTCCTTGTAGCCGTCGCCACAGGCCTGGTCGGAGCGGTACTGGCGCGTGTCGAGCATGTGGAAGTTCGCGAGCCGACCCCACCGGACGCGGCGGTAGAGGTCGAGGTTCGGGCCGTCCGGCACCGACGAGCGGCGCAGCGGCATGTTCTCGTAGTACGCGCGGTAGGCCGCGGCCCGGCGCTGGAGGAACGTCGGCGTCTCGGCGACCTTCTCGGGGACGTCCCCGGCGTAGTTGTTGTCGACCTCGTGGTCGTCCCAGACGGCGAGCCACGGCGCAGCGGCGTGCGCAGCCTGGAGGTCGGGGTCGCTCTTGTACTGCGCGTAGCGCTGCCGGTAGCCGGCGAGCGTCGTCGTCTCCGGGCCGGCATGGTTGCGGCCGACGCCGTTGCCGCCGCCCTCGTACTGGTAGTCGCCGAGGTGCAGGATGACGTCCGGCCGCTCCTCCGCGAGGCGCCCGTAGGCCGTGAAGTAGCCCGCGGGGAAGTTTGAGCACGAGACGAACGCCATGGCGAGCGCCGACGGGGTCTCCCACGGGTTCGGCGCGGTGACCGCCCGACCGGGCTCGGAGAGGTGCTTGCCCAGACGGAAGCGGTAGAAGTACTCCCGGCCCGGTCGGAGGCCGTGGACCTCGACGTGCACGGAGTGGGCCCAACCGGGCTGTGCCGCAACCGATCCCGCCTTGACGACGTCGGCGAATCGGTCGTCCGACGCGACCTGCCAGTTCAGTTGGTAGGTCGCGGACGGCATACCACCGAGTCCGTCGGCGGCGAGCGGGTCGAGGGCGAGGCGCGTCCAGAGGACGAAGCCGTCGGGCTCGGGGTCGCCGCTGGCGACGCCGAGGGTGAAGGGGTTGGCGGCCGGGACGACGGCCGCCGCGCTGGGACGGCTGTCGAGGACGACGCCGGCCCCGGCGAGGGCGACGGTCCCGGTGGCGAGGCCACCACGGAGAAGGGTTCGGCGAGAGGGCAGCTGGTGAGTCGTGTCCATGTCGTCCACATTTGTGACTCCGCGGCCGGCGCAGCCCACCACGCGGAGAACCTCAGGTGAAGCGTTGGGGCCGGATGGCGTATGCCGTGGTCCCCCCGCGGGTGCCCATGGGCCCGACCGCTCGTCCTCGGACTCGGACCGCTCGACGGGCTACTCGTCGGTAGCGATGAGACCCGGCTCACTCCGCCCTTGAAGCGCGAACTAGCCTGCGTTTGAGTTGTGCATCAACCACGTCGACCCCGCCGACACGCGCGCGGGCGGCGCGACCGCACCATCGTCGATGCGAAAGGGTGACACCAGTGAGCGAAGAGCCGCTCGAGAACCTCGTCCATGAGGGACTGACCTTCCCGCCGCCGCCCGAGTTCGCCGCGCAGGCGAACGGCACGGCCGACCTCTACGACCAGGCGGCCGATGACCACGACGGCTTCTGGGCCGAGCAGGCCCGCACCTACCTGACGTGGAGCACGCCGTTCACGCAGTCGCTCGACTGGAGCAACCCGCCCTTCGCGAAGTGGTTCGCCGACGGCGAGCTCAACGCGTGCGTCAACGCCGTCGACCGCCACGTCGAGGCGGGGCGGGGCGACAAGGTCGCGATCCACTTCGTCGGTGAGCCCGAGGGCGACACCCGCGACATCACGTACGCCGACCTCCACGCCGAGGTGCAGCGCGCGGCCAACGCCCTCGCCGACCTCGGCGTCGGCAAGGGCGACACCGTCGCGATCTACCTGCCGATGATCCCCGAGGCCGCGGTCGCGATGCTCGCCTGTGCCCGACTCGGCGCCCCGCACTCCGTCGTCTTCGGCGGCTTCTCGGCCGAGGCCCTGCACTCGCGCATCGACGACGCCAAGGCGAAGGTCGTCATCACGTCCGACGGCGGCTACCGCCGCGGCGCCCCGTCGGCCCTCAAGCCCGCGGTCGACGCGGCTCTCGACCACGACGACACGTCGGTCGAGCACGTGCTCGTCGTCAAGCGCACCGGCCAGGACACCGCGTGGAACGACCGCGACGTCTGGTGGCACGAGGCCCTCGAGAAGGCCGCGCCGACCCATGAGGCGCAGCCCTTCGAGGCCGAGCACCCGCTCTTCATCCTCTACACGTCGGGCACGACCGGGAAGCCGAAGGGCATCTTCCACACGACCGGCGGCTACCTGACGCAGGCGGCCTACACGAACGCCGTCGTCCACGACGTCCACCGCGACACCGACGTCTACTGGTGCACCGCCGACATCGGCTGGGTCACCGGTCACTCCTACATCGTCTACGGGCCGCTGACCAACGGCGTGACGCAGGTGATGTACGAAGGCACCCCTGACACCCCGCACCAGGGGCGCTGGTGGGAGATCGTGCAGGACTACAAGGTCACGATCCTCTACACGGCTCCGACGGCCGTGCGCACCTTCATGAAGTGGGGCGCCGACATCCCGGCGAAGTTCGACATGAGCTCGCTGCGGCTGCTCGGGTCCGTCGGCGAGCCGATCAACCCCGAGGCGTGGCTCTGGTACCACAAGCACATCGGCGGCGGCCGCGCCCCGATCGTCGACACGTGGTGGCAGACCGAGACCGGCGCCATCATGATCAGCCCGCTGCCCGGCGTCACGACCCTCGAGCCCGGCTCGGCGCAGAAGCCGATCCCCGGCATCAGCGCCGAGATCCTCGACGACGAGGGCAAGCCGTTCACGACGCCCGAGCAGGTCGGCTACCTCGTGCTGACGAAGCCGTGGCCGTCGATGCTGCGCGGCATCTGGGGCGACCCGGAGCGCTACAAGGAGACGTACTGGTCGCGGTTCGGCGAGAAGTACTACTTCGCCGGCGACGGCGCGAAGTACGACGCCGACGGCAACATCTGGCTGCTCGGCCGCGTCGACGACGTCATGAACGTCTCCGGCCACCGCCTCTCGACGGCCGAGATCGAGTCGGCCCTCGTGTCGCACCCGAAGGTCGCCGAGGCCGCGGTGGTCGGCGCCAACGACGAGACGACGGGCCAGGCCGTGTGCGCGTTCGTCATCCTGCGCCAGGAGTTCGTCGAGGAGGCCGACGAGGTGGGCGAGGGCAAGGACCTCGTCCAGGAGCTGCGCAACCACGTGGCCAAGGAGATCGGCCCGATCGCGAAGCCGCGCTCGATCATGATCGTCAGCGAGCTGCCCAAGACCCGCTCCGGCAAGATCATGCGGCGCCTCCTGCGTGACGTGGCCGAGGGTCGCGAGGTCGGCGACGTCACGACGCTCGCCGACAGCTCGGTGATGGAGCTGATCAAGACCGGTATGTCGACGGTCTCCTCCGACTAACCCATCGATCACCGGCGCCCAACCCCGATGCCGATGCCGCCCACTCCCGCGCACCTGCGGGAGTGGGCGGCGTCGGCGTGAAGAGGCCCGAGAGGCCGTGTGCCTGTACCCTGCGGTGGCGTGGCCCCCCGGCTGTACCCGGCGCGCCACACCAGGGCCCGGTCGTCCGCCGCTGCGCCGGGTTCGAGCCCCCACCCCCACACAGCACCTCGTCCATGGAGTCCCGTGCGCCCCACTCACCCACAGCCCGTCCCCCGTGCATGCCGCGCACACGTCGACCTGCGGACGTGCTGATGAGCACCTCTGCACACGGGGGCCGGCCCGAGCTCGTCGACCCGGCGCGCCCAGACGTCGCCTTCCTCGTCGGAGATTCGGGTCAGAGCGTTCACGCGGTCGTCGAGGATGCACGCACCAGCGTCCAGACGCACGCGACGCAGGCGCGTCCCCGACCGGACCTGGCGTGGATCTCATGGCTGCGGTTCGTGGCCATCGCCGCAGTGGTCACGATCCACACTGTTGGCTACAACGCGCTGGAGCCCGGGGCCCGGGGCACGCTGCGTGGCACCACGGCCATCTACCTCGACGTCCTGGGGGTCTTCGCGGTCCCGGTGTTCGTCATGCTGAGCGGCGCCCTGCTGCTCGACCCTGCCCGCTACCAGGGGCCGCGTGAGTTCCTCCGCAAGCGCGCCCTCCGGCTCCTGCCGGCCATCGTCTTCTGGCACGCCTGGTACTTCCTCGTGCGCGTGCTCCTCCTCGACCAGGACCTGGGGCTGAGCGACGCCGCGGCCCAGGCACTGAGCGGCAAGCTCTACGGCGCCCTCTACTTCTTCTGGATCGTGCTCGGCCTGGCGGTGCTCACACCGTTCCTCATTCCCTTCGTGGCACAGGCGACGCGCCGCCAGATGCTGGTCGTGGGCACGCTCGGGTGCCTGATGACAGCCGTGAGCCAGGCGACGGCGCAGTGGCGCGACACCCCCGACGTGTTCGTCGAGACGGCCTGGACGTGGTGGGTCCCCTACCTCGGCTACTTCCTCCTCGGCTGGGCGCTGCGCGGCGTCGTCCTGCGAGGCCGAGCGCTGGCCGGGTCGCTCGTCGTGGTTGTCGCGCTGGGAGCACTCATGCCGTGGCAGTGGCGCAACCCCGACGCACCGGAGTGGCTCGAGACGATGAGCCCGGCCTGGTACTACAGCATCACGGCGATGGTCTACTCGGCAGCGCTGTTTCTCCTCTTCCAAGGAGTGATCCGGCGCGACGGACCGCTGCACCGCCTCGCCTCGCCCCGGATGAGCTCGCTGGCGCGAACCCTCGGTGACGCGACGATGGGAGTCTTCGCGCTCCACCTCACGATCCTGTTGTGGGTCTTCGAGTGGCCCGTCATCGGTGGCGAGCACACGGCGGGGAGCACGGTGGTCCTGCTCATGCGCATCGCGGCCGTGCTCGCGTTGACGTACGTCATCGTCCTCCTCCTGCGACGCGTGCCGGGAGTCAAGCGCCTGCTCTGACGCGGTTCCGCCTCCCGCCCGAAGCCGGACCCTGGACGCCCAGGGTCCGGACGTCCGGTCGTGGTGACCGTCACTTCCTGACGATGCGGATCTGCAGCGCCTCGATGCGCAGCGAGCGCCCGGTCGTGCCCGCCGTCGCGCCGTTGGACACCCAGCCCATCCAGCCGATGTTCTGCACGTGGACGCGATAGCTGATGGTGTAGCGCGTCGCGAGGTTGCCCGTGAGCTTCAGCTGGATCGCCTCCATGCGGAGCGACCGCCCCACCGTGCCGATGACGGCGCCGGGAGCCTGGTAGCCCATCCAGCCGATGTTCTGCACGTGGGCGTTGCCGACGACGGACCCGGTCGTCGTCGTGTTGGTGTCGGTGATCTTGATCGCCTCGGCGCGCAGGGACCGACCCGTCGTCCCGGTCATCTGACCGGTCGACACGGTGGGCTGCCAGCCGATGTTCTGCACGTGGGCGGAGTAGCGCAGGACCGGCACGTTCGCACCGTAGGCATGGGCGAGGTACGAGGCGCGCTGCGCGGCCCACGAGCGGAGCAGCGCCACCTCGGCGGCCCAGGTCGACGTGATCGGCGAGTGCCCGCCGTTGAAGGCGATCACCGAGGTCTGGCCGAGGATGTTGGGCCAGACGACGAAGTTGTGGGCGGCCGACTGCAGCAGCTGCGTCTGGTAACCGTCGATCGTGGAGGGCACGTCGTTGACGAAGGGCTTCAGCGTCGCGTACGTCGCGTTGGCCTGCGCCGCGAACGCCTGGTTGCGGAAGAGCTGCGTCCACCAGTCGAAGGGGCCGTTGCCCTTGATCGTCAGGAGCTCGTTCTTGACGTAGTCCTCGGTGGGGTTGCCGCCGCGGTTGGTGGTGGCGTAGTTGCCGAGGGAGATGTCGTAGTCCCAGACCGGTCCGGCGTGCAGCTTGTCGGTCGGGCCGTCCTTGTAGAAGAAGACGCTGGACAACGCGACGTCAGGGTTCTCGACGAACTCCGAGACGAAGTAGTACTTGACGAACGAGTCGACGTCGATGAGGGCGCTGATCTTGGTCCAGTCCGGATTCCGTGCGTAGAGGAGCCCCTCGAGCGTGTTGATCGTGCTCTGGACGTCGTCCCACCCGGCTTGGGTGTCGGCATCGAGCACCACTCCCGGGTCGTTCTTGAACCCGACATAGGAGTCCTTGAGCGTGAAGATCGACCTGCTCCTGGCCGTCGTGAAGTGGATCGGTTCGGCGGCGCCGAAGTGGCTGTCCATCTCGACGAGGACGCCCTGGGGGCTCGTCAGCGCGACGTGGCTGTCCGGCTTGGTCGGGTCGAACTTCGTGACGGTCACCTTGTCGGTCAGCAGGTAGCTGCCGAGATCCTGGCCATTGACGACGAGGTCGACGAACCGCGACTCCGGGGTGGCGACCATGCCGAACTGGCGGGCGAGCTCGAGCGTCGCCTTGTTGCGCATGAGTGACGGGTCGGCCCGGTTGGCGATGAGGATCCACGTCTTGCCCGGCAGCATGCCCAGGATCGCGGTCTTCTTGTCGAACTTCAGCTGGTAGGACTTCTTGTCGAGGGTCCAGGTGAAGTTGCCGTGGCCCTTGATGGTCGGGCAGCCGACGCCGAGGGGGGCGACGTCCGTGGGCAGTGTCGTGCACGCGAGCGTCTGGGTGGTCGTGCCATCGGCGACGTCGACCTGGCTGGCGACGGGAACGTCCTTGTTGGCATGGATGAAACTCAGAGAGTCCTTCGCGGGCAGGTCGGTCAGCGTCACGTAGACGGTCGGCAGGTCCGTGACCGTCGCGGGTGGCGTGGGCACGGCCGCGGTCGCGGCCACGGCGGGCCCCACCAGGGCCAGCGTCGCGAAGAGCGACAGGCTCGCAACTCGAAGGTTTCTCATAAGCAAAGAATGCAGCTACTAAAGGCGTGCGAGATCGGTTTGGGAATTGTCGACCTTTAGTCGCAAGTGCAATTCATGACAATGCGTTTCTTTTCTCATTTGTTTATCTCAAGTCTGAAATATCGTGCATTCCCGGCGTTAAATCGCCGCACCCCGACCGACAGGACCACCGACCGGACCTGTGGCATGGGTCACAGCCGCAGCACCGGGGCGTCAGGAATGCCCGACGACCCGTGATAGTTGGTTGAACCGTGAAGCAACTTCGTATCGTCGTGTCCTCCACCCGCCCCGGCCGCATCGGCCCGAAGGTCGCCGAGTGGGTGGCCGCCCAGGCACCCGCAAGCGAGTGGGAGGTCGAGCTGCTCGACCTGTCGTCGCTGCCCTTCTTCGACGAGGAGGACATGCCGCGCAACGGCAACTATGCCAAGCCGCACACGAAGGACTGGGCCTCCAAGGTCTTCGAGTCCGACGCGGTCGTCGTCGTGACGCCGCAGTACAACCGCAGCTTCCCGGCGCCGATCAAGAACGCCATCGACTACCTCTTCGCCGAGTGGGACGCCAAGCCCATCGCCCTCGTGGGCTACGGCTGGAGCGGCGCGAGTGACGCCACCGCCGACCTCACGAAGGTCCTCCAGCACGTCAAGGCCGACGTCGTCGGCTCGACCGGCCTCGTCTTCACCCAGGACGTCTCCCCCGCCGGTGAGCTCGACGTCACCGACGAGCGTCGCGCCGAGCTCGGCGCGCTCCTCGACGCGCTGGCCGCCAAGGTCGACGAGCCCGTCGGCGCCACCGCCTGACCCCAGCACACGCACTCCCGAGGGGGCCGCCCACCACGGGCGGCCCCCGTCGTCGCTCCCCGATGGCGTATGCCGTCACTCCGCCGGGCTCCCCCGCCGCCGGGGCGTCTGCCGGAGTATCAGACACGCCCCCACGCGCTCCGTCTGACAGGTACGCCGTTCGGTCGATTCGCCTGAAGTGAGGCGTGCCCGGTGCTTGACTGGATGGGCGCCACGGATGGGAGGGCGGTTGTGATGGGCACACAGCTGCGCGGGCCGGCAGAGGTCGCGCCATGACCCATGTCCTCGACGCGCTCCCGCTCGACTTCACCGACCCGAAGGTGCAGCAGCTGGAGACCGCGCTGATCCAGACCTTCCCGACGGCGGGTGACCTGCGCATGGTCCTGCGCAAGTCCGGCATCTCCGAGGCGTACGTCAACCTCCTGCAACCGACGGCCGCCGCATGGCAGGAGGTGCTCGACGTCGCCCGCAAGCAGGACCGCCTCAGGGTCCTCGTCGCAGTGGTGATCCGCGAGCCGAACTCGGCCGCGATCCGGCCCATGCTCGAGGCGCTCCTCGCCGACGCGCTGGCAGCGACACCGAGCGCCGAGGCACCTCCTCCCGACGAGCCGATCGCCTGGAAGAGCGACCCCACCCCCGACGGGCTCGAGCGCCAGATCGGGGCCCAGTCGACCCTGCTCGACGTGTCGTTCCTCCAGCGTGGCATCGAGATCAGCCCGTCGGTCGTCAAGCTCGTCGTCACGCTGAACGACGAGATGCGTTACAACGGAACGGGATTCCGCATCTCCGACGACCTGCTCCTCACCAACCACCACGTCCTCTTCGACGACCAGGGTCCGGCCACGACCGTCGAGGCGTGGTACGGCTACGAGCGGTCGTTCGCAGGGGCGACCCGGGAGCCACAGGTCATCGCCTGCGACCAGGGCACGATCGTGGGGCGCAAGGACCACGACTGGGCAGTCGTCAAGGTCGCGAGTCCCCTTCCGGCACAAGCACGCCCGATCGAGATCGCGGGGGCACCGACGCCGGCGGTGGCGGACCGGGTCTACATCATCCAGCACCCCGACGGGCGGGTGAAGCAGATCGGGATGGTGCACAACACCGTGGTCAAGGTCGACGACGACCGGATCGGCTACCTCACCGACACCGAGGGCGGCTCGTCGGGCTCGCCGGTCTTCGACGAGCAGTGGCGCCTCGTCGGGCTGCACCACCGGTGGGAGACGGACGTCGTGGGCGGTCGACGGCGCATCTACAACCAGGGAGTCCGCATCGAGCGCGTCGTCGAGGGCCTGGCGGCCGCAGGCGTCGTCCTGGAGGGGGCGGCCTGATCATGGGCTACCTCGACCACCGGTTCGACCCCGGCACCCCGGCCGGGCAGTACGTCGTGGAGCGACTCGGGTCCCGCTACTTCGAGAAGCAGCCGATCCAGGAGCTGGCCCTGGCGGCCGGCGTGCAGCGCGACCAGATCTTCTGGGAGCAGAAGGCGTCGCAGCTGTGGATCGACGTGCTCGAGACGGCGTGGAAGCAGCAACGGCTGCGTCTGCTCTTCATCGCCATCTCCCAGGACGCCGGCGCCGACCGGATCTTCCAGGACCTCGCGGCGGAGCCGACCGATCACGAGGTCGTCGAGATCCCGCCCCAGTCGGGTCAGTCGCAGCCGGTGGTGGCCGGAGCCGTGGCCGCCGTGGCCGAGGCGGTCGGGGCGATGTTCACCGCCGCGGTCCTCTGGGACGACGTGCCGCTCATCGACCGCACCGACCTGCGCGGCCACGTGCAGCGGATGCTCGGACCCGGCGGTAGGCGGGCGCTGCTCGTCAGAGGCCCCAGCGGTGCCGGCAAGACCCACACCCGCCAGTTCATCCGCTACGTATCCGAGAACGCCGTGCCACCGAACGGCACGAAGGCGAAGGTCAGCCCCGTCGACGCCGCCCGCCGCGCCGGCACCCCGATCGACGTCCGTGAGCTGGCCGACACGGTCGCGCGCTTCGTCGTCGGCGAGCCCGCGCCGAACTTCGACCCGACCGCCCAGCCGCAGACCGTCGTGTGGCTCTTCAAGGACTGGCTCGTGGCGGAGGTGGCCGCCAAGGGCGACATCCAGGACTGCTGGCTCGTCTTCGACGGCTTCGACCGGACGACCGCCACGGCCGCGGCGCTGCAGCTCGTCATGGAGCTGGCGCAGTCGGCCGCGGTCCGTGACCTCGGGCCGGTGCGCGTCATCGTGCTCGGCTACGACGACCCCCTCTCCGAGCCGGACCAGGCCCTCGTCGAGCCCCTCCGCCACCCCGGCGACGATGACGTCAAGGCGTTCATCCGCGCGTACGCGACACGGGCGCAAGGCATCTCACCCGGCGCTGACGCAGTCGACGCCGTCTTCGACGAGCTGGTCAGCGACGGCGGTCCCATCGCCGACCGCCGGCTGGTCGAGCTCGGTCCGAGCGCGTACGCCCTCTGTCTCGACGTGTTCGGGGTGCTCCCGTGAGCGGGTCCCCGTCCGGGCGGACCCCCGTCGTCACGGCCGAGGACGTCCGGGCCCGGCTGGCCCAGCGGGCATCGGCACGGTCGGCACCGTCAGCCCCGAGGCCCCAGCCCACCGCGCCGGAGGCCTCGGGGGCAGCCGTCGCGCCCTCGTCGACGAGGGACGTCGAGCCTGCCTCGACGGGCCCCACCAGTGACGCAGCCGCCCCGGACCCCGCTCGGCAGCGCCTGCGCGAGCGGGTCGCCTTGCTCGACTACTTCACCGTCGACGCCCTCGAAGGCCGTACGACGCGAGAGACCCAGCGACACCAGGAGATCGACGGCTTCATCGGCACCGACTGCGAGCTCGTCACCACCAGGTCAGGAGGGGGCGCGTGGCGCCTGCGGCCCGAGGTGCGCGCCGACGTCCTGAGGTCGCTCGGCCCCGGCCGGGCAGTCGCGCTGACGACCGGGCGGTGGGCCGTCGCCCCTGCACCCGACGACGTGACCCACCGGATGGCGGTCCGTCTGATCCAGGGGGACACGACGCTCCGCGCGCTCGCGCCGGCCGAGCTGACCGGCATACTCAAGGCCGCCGTCTGGCTGGAGGGTCTCGGGCTCGACGTGCCGGCCGCCGCGGACGTGCAGTCGGCCCTCGACCTCGCCAACGTCCTCACCCCGCTGCGGGCGGTGTCCACGCCGGACTTCGTTGGACGCGAGGTCGAGCTGGCCCAGCTCGAGGCCCACGTCATGGGTGGACCCGGAGGCCTCCCCCTCGCCCTCCACGGCCCCGGCGGCGTCGGCAAGTCGACCCTCCTCGCGACCTTCGTGCTCGACCACATCGAGGGGACAGCCGCGCGCCCGCCGATGCCCTTCGCATACCTCAGCTTCGAGCGGGCCGAGCTCGACCCGGAGTTCCCGATCGGGCTCATCGCCGAGGTGTGCCGTCAGCTCGCTCTCCAGTCGACTGACCTCGCCGGGCCGCTCGGCGAGCTGCGCCGGGAGATCGTCGCCGTCGTCGAGGCTGAGGCGGCGCTGCAGCGCGAGACGTCGAGCTCTCGGGGGCTCGGCACCAAGGACGCCGTGCGTCGGCACGTCGACGAGGACTCGTTCCTCATGGAGCTGAGCCAGCGGCTGCGGCGCGCCTGGGGCAGCAAGCCGGTGCTCGTCGTCCTCGACACGTTCGAGGTCGCGCAGCGGCGGCGCCGCTCGACCCTGGGCCGTCTCAACCGCACGCTGCAGAGCCTCCAGCGTCAGCTGCCGTCGCTGCGGGTCGTCGTCGCGGGTCGGGCCGAGGTGACCGAGCTGCAGGTCGAGAACCGACCGCTTGAGGGGCTCGACGACACCCAGGCGAGGCAGTTCCTGCGCCGCGCGGTCGCCGACCTCGCGGTGACCGACGCGCTCGTGGACTCCGTCGTCGAGCAGGTCTCGGGCAACCCGCTGAGCCTGCGGCTCGCCGCCGACCTCATGCGCCGCGAGGGTCCCTCCGTGCTCGCCACGAAACGTGGTCGACGGCGTCTGCTCTTCGACCTCCGGGCGGAGCAGGTGCAGGGCGTGCTCTACCGCCGGATCCTCGACCACGTGGCCCGCCCGATCCGGCCGCTCGCCAACCCGGGGCTCGTCGTCCGGCAGATCACGCGTGAGGTCATCAGCGACGTCCTGGCGGTGCCGTGCGGTCTCGGCGAGCTCGCGCCGGAGCGGGCGGCCGAGCTCTTCGAGATGCTGCGCGGAGAGGTCTCGCTCGTCACCGAGTCGCGGTCCGGCGTCCTCGTGCACCGCGCCGACGTCCGCCAGGAGATGCTGCCGCTGCTCGACGCGGAGAGCCCGGAGCGGGTCGCCGAGATCCACCGCCGCGCCATCGCCTTCTACGGTGCCCGCTCCGGCACCGACGACCGCATCGAGGGGCTCTACCACCGGCTCATGCTCGGCCAGGCGTCGTCGACGCTCGATGCCCACTGGGACCGCGGCGCCGGGCCGTTCCTCGAGCCAGCGATGAGCGAGCTGCCGCCGTCCTCGCGGGTCTACCTCGCCGGCAAGCTGCGGCTCGAGGTCGACGCCGCCGACCTCGCCGAGGCCGACTACACCGCCTGGGCGCGGCAGGCCACGAAGCAGGCCAGGTCGCTGCTCGACTCCGGTCGCCCGGCCGCCGCGTGGGACCTCCTCGCCGCCGACGACCGCCAGCCGCGCCTCGTCGAGGTCAGCCGACTGCGCATCGAGGCGCTGGCCACCCTCGGTCGTCACGAGGAGGCGATGGCCGAGGTCGACGCGGCGGTGAGCGCCGCCGAGGAGCGTCCCCTGTCGCTCGACTACATCGAGCTGTGCATCGTCGGCGGCCGCGTCGCGGAGGACGCGGGCGACCTGGACCGTGCGGCCCGGCTCTTCGTCGACGCCCGGGAGAGCGCCACCGACTTCGGGGCGCGGTCCGCGGCGCTGACGGCCGGCGTCGGCGTCCTGCGGATGGTCCGGCGCCAGGGAGGCCTCGGGTCGCAGTCGGCGACCCGCCGTCTGCGCGGTGAGCTCATCGCCGAGGCGGCCGGGCTCACCGAGCAGGACAAGGCGAGCCACCCCGGTCTCGTGCGCGAGCTCGCGGCAGAGCTCGGGGACGCCGTGCCGAGCCTGCTCGCCGACGCCTCCCTCCACGTCGGGGTCACCTCGGCCGGCGACGACGCCTCGGGCCACGACGCGAGCACCCTCGACGTCATCCAGGCCAACATCCGCCGGACGATCGAGAGCGACCCGACCATCGGGCCGACCGACCGAGCCCTCGACGAGGACGAGGAGGAGACCGCACCCGACGTCGGCGACCTGTCGTCGGCGGTGCAGGGCCACGCCCTCGCCGAGGCCGTCAAGGCTCTGCCCGACGACCTCGACCTGCGCGAGTCGGTGAAGAAGTACTGGCAGGGCGAGGCCGACCGTCCGTCGTTCGACTACAACGCCGACAGCTGACCGCTGACGGGCGACCGCATCACGCGAGAGGGGACGTCATGCCCACGAAGCCGAAGGCCGATCCGCCGGACCCGAAGCCCGATCCCGCGCCGGGTCCGGCACAGCCCGGGCCGGCGGAGCCGGACCCTGCGCCGGCGCCCGCGCCGGCGCCCGCGCCGCCGACCAGTGCCTCCGCGAGCGGTGCGAGCTGGCGCTGGCTCTTCTGGGCCGCCATCGCGATCGTCTTCGCCTACGTCGTGTTCGTCCTGCTCGCCTTCGTCCGCGCCGACGACAAGCTGCCCGAGACGGACTGGAGCCGGTCGGTCTACGTGCTGCTCGGTGTCGAGGCCCTCGCGTTCACGGCCGTCGGCTGGCTCTTCGGCCGCGAGGTGCACCGCGGTGAGGCGCAGGAGGCGCAGAAGCACGCCGACGAGGCTAAGCACGTCGCGACGCTTGAGAAGGACCGCGCCGACACCGCGAAGGACGCCGCAGCACAGGAACGTTCGCGGGCCGACGCCGCCCAGACCAAGGGCCGGATCCTCGCGAAGGCGGTCCACTCCCTCACGGAGCCGGACGCGACCGGCGGCGGTCCCGGCGGCGGTCCCGGCGGCGGGGACGAGAGGTCGCCTGCCGGCGGTCGCACCCGCGGCATCGACGGCCCGGCCGCCGGCTCGACGCAGGCACTCCGCAACATCGCCGACGACCTCTTCCCGTCGGACTGACGCCGGGTTTGTCGACGCGATGGCGTATGCCGCCCTCCCGCCGTCGGGCGCGTGAGGCCGGCTTTCGCGACCGTTTCGCCGACGAGCCGTCCGATCCGGTGATACAAAGCGGGCATACAGGGCATACGTGTCGTTCCTGAAACAGCCCGGGACGCGGCCGCCCCCCGCCACCACCCGGAGGATGCATGTCGCACGACGACGCCAACGCGTCTCACAGCCCGAGCCGACGCACGGTCGTCAAGGGTGCCGCCTGGACGATGCCCGCGGTGCTCGTCGCCGCGCCGGCACCGGTGGTGGCGGCGTCCGTGGCCCCGCTCACCTTCAGCGGATCCGCCTGCAAGCTCCCGGGCGGCTCGTCGGACACGTACAAGGGCTACGTCTTCGAGCTCGTCGCCACGAGTGCCGGCGGTTCCGACAACACGGTCACGGTCATCACCGGGGTGACCGTCGACGGGATCGCTGAGCCGCACTACGCCGTGTCGGTCAAGAGCGGCTCCTGCACGTGCTCCTCGTGCGGCAGCGCCCCGACGAACCACCAGTGGTGCACCCAGAGCGGCGCCGGCACGCAGCGGGTGCTGCTCTACACCGACGGAGCGGCGAGCGGCACGAGCTCCAACAGCGAGGTCTGCGTCACCTACACCCGCTACCGCTGCGACTGCTCGCCCGTGGTCGGCTCTCAGCCGGTCACGATCTGCAGCGGCCGGCGCTCGACGCCGCCGATCACGGGCGGCGGCGGCGCCTGCCGGATCTCCGACGTCTTCCCCCTGCCCGCCTGACCCACTCACGGACACCGGCCGGACCGCCGACGACGGCCCGTGCCGGCTGCTCTGCGACTGGCGGCTCTGTGTGTCGTGGCCGGGTCGCTCGGGGCGTGCGGCTCTGCCACCCCGCCACCCGCCTCGCGACCGCTCACGACGGGAGCGGGCGTCGTCGTCGAACCGCCCGCGACCGCTCCGTCCACGACACCCTCCGCGACACCCTCCGCGACACCCTCGGTCGCCGTCCCGGCCGACCTCACGATCCGACGGAAGACCTGGGGCGGCCTGTGCCCGGGCGGTCCCTGCGGCTCCAGCCTCGTCGTCACCGCGTCCGGTGCATGGGTCCTGAGCTCCGAGAGCGCCACGAGGACCGACACCCTCCCCCGGGCCGGCGTCGCGGCCCTGGCCCTGGCCGCGCGCTCCAGCCATCTCGACGCCGCCACCGGCACCCCGGACTGCGCCGCGAACCACGACGGCACGTCGGTCGCCTACTCCTGGACCATCGACGGCGTCACCCGATCGGCCTCCTCGTGCGACCACCCGATCGACCGCAGCGACCCTCTCGCGGTTCAGGTCGAGCGGGTGGCGCGGAGCATCAAGGCCTGACCAGATCGGTCAGCCGAGGGCGTCATCGCGACCGCTCCGCGGTGGGCTGGTTTCGGCGAGCGCTCGGACGCACTACCGTCGAGTGGTGAGCGAGCCGAGTGTCGAGTCCCCCGTCAACGAGTCCCCCGAGGACGGGCCGCAGATCGCGGACGCCGCTCCCGAGCCCGAGCGCGTCTCGTTTGCCGACCTCGGTCTCGACGACAAGGTGCTCAAGGCGCTGCGCGACGTCGGCTACGAGTACCCCTCGCCGATCCAGGAGGCGACGATCCCGGCCTTGCTCGACGGGCGTCACGTCGTCGGGCTCGCCCAGACCGGCACGGGCAAGACGGCGGCCTTCGCTCTCCCCATCCTCAGCCGGCTCGACCTCAAGCAGAAGAGCCCGCAGGCGCTGATCCTCGCGCCGACGCGTGAGCTCGCCCTGCAGGTCTGCGAGGCCTTCGAGCGGTATGCCGCCCACCTCAGGGGCGTGCACGTGCTGCCCGTCTACGGCGGGCAGGCCTACGGCGTCCAGCTGAGCGCGCTGCGCCGCGGCGTCCACATCGTCGTCGGCACCCCCGGCCGCATCATGGACCACCTCGAGAAGGGCACGCTCGACCTGAGCGAGCTGCGCTTCCTCGTGCTCGACGAGGCCGACGAGATGCTCAAGATGGGCTTCGCCGACGACGTCGAGACGATCCTCGCCGACACCCCGGACGACAAGCACGTCGCGCTCTTCTCCGCGACGATGCCCGCGCAGATCCGGCGCATCTCGAAGAAGTACCTCCAGGACCCGGTCGAGATCACCGTGAAGACGACGACGTCGACGGCGCCGAACATCACGCAGCGCTACCTCACGGTGAGCTACCCGCAGAAGGTCGACGCCCTGACCCGCATCCTCGAGGTCGAGAACTTCGAGGGGATGATCGTCTTCGTCCGCACCAAGAACGAGACCGAGACGCTCGCGGAGAAGCTCCGGGCCCGAGGCTTCTCGGCGATGGCGATCAACGGCGACATCGCCCAGAACCAGCGCGAGCGCACCGTCGACCAGCTGAAGTCCGGCAAGCTCGACATCCTCGTCGCCACCGACGTCGCGGCCCGCGGGCTCGACGTCGAGCGCATCAGCCACGTCGTCAACTACGACATCCCGACCGACACCGAGTCCTACGTGCACCGCATCGGGCGCACCGGCCGGGCCGGCCGCAGCGGTGACGCCATCTCGTTCGTCACCCCGCGCGAGCGCCACCTGCTCAAGGCCATCGAGAAGGCGACCCGCCAGTCGCTCACCCCGATGAACCTGCCCACGGTCGACGACATCAACGCGACCCGTCTCACCCGGTTCGACGACGCCATCACCGAGGCCCTCTCGACCGACAAGGTCGACTTCTTCCGCGACGTCATCGCCCACTACGTCAACGAGCACAACGTCCCCGAAGCGGACGTCGCCGCGGCCCTGGCCGTCGTGCTCCAGGGTGACGAGCCGATGCTTCTCGACCCGGAGCCGGTCCGTGCTGCGCGGACGTTCGACGACCGTGGCCCGCGCGACCGTCGTGACGACCGCGGTGACCGCGGAGGTCGGCCAGGTCGCAACGACCGGAGCGACCGCGGAGACCGGGGCGACCGGGGACCGAGGCGCGGCACGTCCGGCCCGATGGCGACGTACCGGATCGCGGTCGGCCGACGACACAAGGTCGAGCCGCGCCAGATCGTCGGCGCCCTCGCCAACGAGGGTGGTCTGGGGCGCCAGGACTTCGGGCACATCGACATCCGCGCCGACCACTCCCTCGTCGAGCTGCCGGCGACGCTGCCGCCCGGCACGTGGGACAAGCTGCGCTCGACGCGCATCTCGGGTCAGCTCATCGAGCTGAGCGAGTCGCAGGAGCGCGGCAGCCGTCCGGCGCAGTCCAAGCCGTACCGCAAGGGCCCGCGCGACTGACTCGCCCTTCCGGCCGCGTCGGCCCTCGGCGTCACCGTCCGGCCGTTGACAGCGGAGCGCTCGGTCGACGGGGCTCCCGACGGCGCACGGTGCGCTCCCCCCTGTGCAGCACACCCTGCCGTTCCGTCAGCCCGCGCCAGGCCCCCGGCTCCCTGAACGCCGACGAACCTCCACGAACTCGTCCAACCCCCACCCTCGTCGTGCCATTCTGAAGGCCGGAGCGGATCACTGTCGAGTGTCGTTTCAGACACCTTGACGGCGACCGCGCTCGGCTCTTCGCAGGGCTTCGGCTGACGGCGGCGGCACTCGCCCTCGTTGGAGGAGGAGACGTGGTGCTCAGTCGACAGGTGGCGTCCGCCGGCGTGGCGCGAGACCTCGCTGTGGCTGCCGCGCGCGGCGAGCCCTTGTTGCCGTTGCTGCCCGCCGTCGTCGAGGTCCTCCGAGCCGACACGGGCGTGGGGCTCACCCGCCTACGTCGGACCGGCCAGGGCATCGACGTGTCGGTGGATGTCGCCGGTTCGGCCCCGATCACGCCGGCCATGGGTCGCCTCGCCGCCGAGGTCGCCGACCGGCACCCGGCGATCCCCGTGCTGTCGACCGCCGGAGCGGTCCGGGTCAGCGACCTCGTCCCGATCAGGGACTTCTGGCACACGGACGTCTACGAGCGGATGCACGGACACGTCGGCGGGCGATACCCGGTGGCGATCATGCTCCACAGCTCCGCGACCGACGTCGTGTTCCTCGGCGCCCACCGCGGCACCGTCGACTTCAGCACGGAGGACCTCCTGCTGCTCGAGGCGATCCAGCGCCCACTCGTGGCGGCGCTGGCGTTCCGGGCCGCGCTCGACGAAGCCATCGCGGTGCTCAGCGACGACGGGATGGCGCTGAGCTGCGGCTCCCTCAGCGAGGACCTGGCGCCGATCGCCGCCCTCTGCGCCGCCTACCGCCCCACCCAGCGCGAGGCGGAGGTGCTGAGCCTCGCTGCCGCCGGGTGGACCAACCTGCGCATCGCCCGCCGGCTCGGCATCACCGAGCGCACGGTGCGCAAGCACCTCAGCTCCGTCTACGAGCAGTCGGGTCGCCGCGGCAGAGCCTCCGCCGCGGCATGGTGGGCGGCCCAGCAGGACCACGGCTGAGCGATGGCGTATGCCGTCCGCTCCGGCCCGCGCCCCCCGACCTTCTCGTAGGGTCGGCACATGGGGGACGACTGGACCGCACCACTGCCGGTGCGGCGCGTGCGACGGTCGACCGACGCCACGCTCACGGCCAACCAGTGGCCGGCGACCCTCGCCCCAGTCGCGCACGTCCTCGACGGAGGCCTCGACCTCGCGCCCGCGACGATCGTCGTCGGTGAGAACGGCACCGGGAAGTCCACGTTCGTCGAGGCGGTCGCGGTGGCATACGGCCTCGCTCCCGAAGGCGGCTCGACAGGCGCCCTGCACGCCACGCGTCCGACGGAGTCGCCTCTGTCACAGTCGATCTCACTGGAGCGGGGTGCGGGCGCCTCGAGGTGGGGCTACTTCCTGCGCGCCGAGACGATGCACGGCCTGTTCACCTACCTCGAGGACAACCCGTCGCGTCGCCCCGAGCCGCGCTTCCACGAGCTGAGCCACGGAGAGTCGTTCCTCGCGATGCTCAACTCGGACCGCTTCACCGGTGAGGGCTTCTTCGTCATGAACGAGCCCGAGGCCGGACTGTCGTTCCACGCACAGCTCGCGCTCGTCGGGGCCCTGATCCAGCTCGTCTCGCAGCCCGGCGTGCAGCTCCTCATAGCGACCCACTCGCCCGTCGTGGCGAGCCTGCCCGGTGCGCTGATCCTCGAGTTCGACGAGGACGGCATCCACGAGCGGGCCTGGGACGACCTCGACGTCGTCGACCACCACCGCCGCTTCCTCGAAGCGCCCGAGCGCTACCTGCGACACCTCCGCTACTGAGCCGGCGCGACCGTCTCGAGGGGGACGACGGGAGTGGGCCGCCCACCAACGGGGACCAAGCGACGCAGTCGCATCGACGGCCGCTCGACGAGCAGCCACGACGCCCATGCGACAGGCACGGTGATGGCGACGGACAACACCGCGAACCAGACCGAGCCGACTGATGCTGCGACCCCAGCGATGATCATCAGCTGCTGGAGCGGATAGGCGAAGAGATACAGCCCGTATGAGATGTCGTGACGCGTGCCGACGCGTAGCGGCAGACGCGCACCGAGCCAGAGCAGGGCAAACGCGAGCGGCAAGGGGGCGACAGCGAGGTAGAGCGTGTGGTTGGACGCCAAGCACCCAGTCACGACGCCCGCGGCGGCAACCGACATCCATGGCGACGACGGCAGCCGCTCGCGGATGAACCACAGCAGCACCCCCGCCGCGAAGAAGGCCCAGAGGCGGGCCAGGTCGGGGTCGAAACGTGGCGCGACTCCCGCGCCGAACTGCATCGTCGTCAGCACGGACAAACCGATCAGAATGCGGGATGCAGTGCGCGCCCCGAAGCCAGGCAAAGCCACGAGGAGTCCGAAGAAGAGGTATGCGCCGGCCTCGAAAGTGAGCGTCCAGAGCGGCCCGTTCCACAGACCCGCGTAGGGGACGCCGTGCGGGCTGCCGCCGATGCCGAGGATCGGCGTGACGAGCATGGAGTTCCATGTGACGTACTTGCCCGCCTCGTCCCATGCATACGGGGAGCTCGTGATCTTTGCGGAGACGGGCGCCACGACCAGAGCGGTGAACAGGAGAACCGCCCAGTAGGCGGGCACGATCCGTAGGGCTCTTCGCCAGAGATATGGCCGCATGCCCATCCTCGTGCGACTTCCGGTGATGAGGAAGCCCGAGATGGCGAAGAATCCGTCCACCGCGAAGCCACCGGCATACGGCATCGGTCCACCCGGACCGTGGACCAGCGAGTAGGAGTGCTCCAGGATCACGATCGATGCGAGAACGAGGCGCAGGGCGTTGAGGGCGTTGTCACCCCCAGTGAGACCCACGTGCAGTCGCTCGGCTCTCCCGCTCCCCCTAACTGGCATGGGGCCAGCGTGCACGAGCCACGACAACGTGACAGATGAACGCGAAATCCTTTGGTATCAAGGAGATTCGATAACATCCCAAATGGTCACGAATGGGACCCGCTCAGGGTCGACGCGCGATCTGTCGACCGCGCCTCATTCTTCCAGGAGGACGTAGTCGGCCGTCTGGCTCACAAGGTGCCAGACGCCGGAGGCACGCATGGCTGGAACGACGGAGGCGTCTGATGGCAGGACGGCATGGGTGCAGCCGACCTGGGCGGCATAGTCCTGCCAACCCGGCTCGGCGGCGACGAAGCCGAGGTAGGTCCTGATGCGCTCCACGGTGTAGAGCTCGACGCGGGTGTCCATCGTGGGACGCAGTCCGGGATGGCGGAGCATGAGCCACCCGCCGTCAGCCTGGTCGTTGCACACGACAGTGCCGGCAGGGAGCCGGTCGAGCGCGGCGTCCAGCCCGTTCGGTCCGATCCCGGGCGAAGCCGCAGCCACCGGGGCGAGGACGGCCGCCAGCACGAGGCTCAGGCCGCTCGAGAGCAGCACCGCGAGCCGCTCACTGCGCGGGACGGCGGAGCCGTTCTGTCGGGCCAGTCGTTGGAGTGCCAGGGCGGCCAACGGCGCCAGCACGACCGCGGCAAGCCCGGTGGTTCGGGACCACGTGACTGCGAGCACCAGGCCCAGGACAGCAAGCAGCGCGACCGTCCACTCCCCACGGCCGCGGACGACCTGGTCCACGACCACCACGGCTACGAGCAGCAACGCCGCGAGCATCCCCGGGCTAGTCAGGCCCGGGGCCTGCCACTCGTTGATCAGCCCGGTCACACCACTCACCTGGAAGGGCGAGATGAAGAGTCGAGGTCCCACAGGCGTCAAGGCACCGACGGCCACTGAGAGCACCGGCACCGCGGCGAGCCGCGCCGCCTCGCCAAGGGAGAGGCGTCGCTCGAGGAACATCCCGACCACGCCAACGCCACCGAGGACGGGACCGATGAACCACATGCCGTGGCTGCACGCCCAGAGCCAGGTGAGCGGTACGAGCCACCAGCGAGCACGTCCGTCCTCGCGGGTCAGGAGCCACGCGCTCGTCGTGACCGCTGCCAGAGCGAACGTGACGAGCTGGGGTCTGGGCGAGAGGCTCCCGCTCAGGGCGACGAAGGTCACCGCCAGAACGAGAGCCGAGACGAGGGCTGACGAACGGCGCCGGCACGCGGCATACACAGCGACGCCGACGAGCAGCGAGCCGAGGCAGAGCAGCCATGCGATGCCAGGGAGGCCGTATGCCGCGTGCGCCCCGTGCATGAGCACCTCGGGCAGCCACTGGTTGAGGATCCACACCTTCTCGGTCGCGGCGCCGAAGGGGTCATCGAGGACGAACTGCCTTGTCTGCGTGAGGTGCTCGCCAGCCACGATGTGCCAGTACGCGTCTGGGTCCTTGAGCGGTCCGAGCGGTTTGAGGGCGAACAGTGCAAGGACCAGGGCGGGCAGGAGCCAGCCGAGCCGAGCCGCCGGTGAGCTCGGCCCGTGATCTTGGGCCGCACCGGGCCTCGGGTCCGTGACAACGGCCACGGTGTCGGTCAGCCGCCGCTGAAGGCCTGCATCATGCGGATGCCGCCTGGGCCGATGATGACGATGAAGAGCGCCGGCAAGATGCAGAACATCAGCGGGAAGAGGATCTTGATGGTGACCTTCTGGGCCTTCTCCTCCGCCTTCTGGCGACGGACGAGGCGCATGTTGACGGTCTGCTCGCGCAGGACGCCCGCGATAGGCAGACCGAGACGGTCAGCCTGGACCAGGGCGGTAATGAAGTTCTTCACCTCGGGCAGGGTGACCCGGTCGCCCATCGAGCTGAAGGCCTCGCCGCGCGACTTGCCGATCTGGATCTCGGACAGGACGCGGGCGAACTCGCCGGAGATCGGGCCCTTGACGTTTCGCGCCACCTGGAGCAGCGCTGAGTCGAATCCCTGCCCGGCCTCGACGCAGACGCTGAGCATGTCGAGAGCGTCGGCCAGGCTCTTACTCGTCTCTTCCTGCCTGCGCAGGGCGACATTCTTGATGAGCAGGTCTGGAAGGAAGAAGAGGGCGGCACCGCCGATCACGGCGAAAAGGAGGGCATTGGGCAGCTGGAACTTGCCGTAGAAGGCCCCGAGGACGACACCGATCAGGAGGGCTGCGCCCTTGATGCCGAGGATGCGCTCGACGGTCCAGCCCGCGGGGTTGCCCGCTTGGTCAAGAAGCTTCGTGTATCGGTCGTCCGCGCCTCCCGGCGACAGCGCTCGGGCCAGACCCTTCGTGCGCTCGAGGATGGGTGCCACCAGCCGGTCCTTGGCCGCAAGGTCGGTCGTGACGACCTCACGACGGTCGACCGAGGCGTCGATAAGCATGAGGGACTTGGCCACACCACGTGGCTCACCACTGCTGAAGCTGACGCTCAGCACTGCCACGAGGACACCGACTGCGAAGAGGCCCGCGGCGACGTAGACAGGGTTCAGGTTCACGTCACACCTCGATCTTCACGACTTGACGCATCCAGACGATGCCGACACCAAGGGAGATGAGTCCACCGACACACATGAAGAGACCCACGGTCGTCGTCCACAGGAGGCTGACGTACTCGTAGTTGACGCGCGTCATGTAGATGAAGATGAAGATGGGCAGCGCCACGAGGATGTAGGCCGATAGCCGACCCTCGGCGGAGAGGGTAGCTACCTGCCGGTGGAGCGACTCCCGCTCCCGGAGCGTGCCCGCGGTCGTGCGGAGCGTGTCGGCGAGGTTGCCGCCGACCTCGCGCTGGATGCGGATCGCCATGACCGTCCAGTGCATCGAGGTGCTCTCCATGCGGTCGGCCACCCGCTCGAGGGCATCCGAGATGTCGGTGCCGATGCGCGTCTCTGCGAGGGCTCGGCTGAACTCCTTGCCCGCAGGCTCGGCGGCATCCCGGGCCACGGCGTCGAGGGCCTGCGGGAGTCCGAAACCACTGCGGAGGCTCGTCGAGATCAGGAGAAGGATCTGCGGCAGCTGGGCCTCGAACTTGCGGGCCCGTCGAGAGGCGGCGAAGCGCAGCCCGATTGGCATGATCAGCACGCCGAGGACCGCGCCGAAGATGAGGCCGACGACCTTCGCCTGCCCTGCGAGGACCAGGCCCAGAGCCATGGCGACAATGACGGCAACGACGCGGAGCACGAGCCACTCCCCTGCACGGAAGGGCAGGTCGGCTCGCTCGATGAGAGCCATCGTCTTGCTCGTCGACTTGCGGTCCTTCATGACGCGGTCGCCCATGTCGAGCAGCTGCGCCGTGATGGTGCTCTGCGCGGCCTTCATCTCCTGGCGCGAGAGCGTCACCGTGTCGCCGACGACGTAGGAGTCGATCGAGGCGACGCGGCGCTCGCGCTTGGTCTGGAGCGTCGGCATGAGCGATGTTGAGAGCACGACGAAGAGGGCCAGCGCGAGCAGGCCACCCGCGATGAAGGGCGTACGGTCCGTGATCGGGACCGGTCCCAGGCTGAGGCCCGCGGCCTGGGGCGCGGGGGCCGCGACCGGCGCGGGTGGCGACCCAGAAGGCCTCGGCGCCGTCGCCGGCGCCGCGAAAGTGACCTCCCGCGCGAAACCGAAGACGGTGCTGCCGGCGACGCCGGAGATCTCGTAACGGTGAAGACCGTTGAGCGGCTTGGGGATTGCTGACGAGAACTGGACCTGGCGGTTGAGGGCCTGCGCCGACGCCGCGAACGCAGCACTCACGCCGGCCGTGTTGTCGGCGGCCACGACGGTCCCGCCGTTGGTGTCGGCGAACGCCTGAAGAGCCTTCGTCGCCTCGGGGTCGTTCGTGTTGAAACGCACGACGTCGACGCGGATGCCACCGGCCTTGAGCTTCGCGACCGCGTTCTTGAGGGCGAGAGCCTTGTTGTCGGCCACGGTGTCGGCACCATCGCTGAGGAGGACGATGCTCCGGTCTCCCGTCCCGCTCAGCGCGGCTGCGGCACTCTGCATGGCGGCATACAGGCTCGTGTCGCCGCGCGAGTCGAGGCCATTGATGACCCGCTGGGCTGCAGTTCGGTCGACGGTCGGCGCCAGATCGACGCCCGCGGTGTTGGCAAAGGAGGCGATCCCGACCTTGACGTCAGTCGGCACCGTCTTGAGGTAGGTCGCCGACGCCTTGCGCACCGTCGACATGCCCTGGGCACCCATCGAGCCGCTCGTGTCGATGACGAGCATCGCCCGCCGGTCGAGCTTGGCGGCCTGCTTGACGGTCGCGGGGAACGGCTCGTCGTCGACCTTCAACTTCAGTGTCTTGGGGTCGAGCTGCACGTCCTCCTTGCTGCGCAGCGTGATGACGCCGGTGACGGTCGAGCCCGAGCCCGACGAGGTCGCCTTGACATTGCTGAGCCCCACGGAGACGTCGTCGGCCCTCGCGATCCCGGCAGGCAGGACCACCAGACCGACCACGAGGGCGGTCAAACCGGTGACGAGACGACGGGTCGAAGGGCTCACAGCGCCGACCGTGAGAAGAGGTTGACGGGCAGCTCGACACCCACGTCGGCGAGGTCTGAGGTGAACTTCGGGCGGATACCCGTCGGCATGAGGCCGCCGAGGAAGCGTCCGTTCTCGTCACGGCCGGCGCCGTAGTTGAAGGTGAAGATGTCCTGGAGCGTGATGACGTCCGACTCCATACCGACGACCTCGGAGATCGCGACGATGCGGCGCGTGCCGTCCTTGAGGCGCGACTGCTGAACGATGAGGTCGACGGCGCCGGCCACCTGCTCGCGGATGGCGCGGACGGGGAGCTCGACGCCGGCCATGAGCACCATCGTCTCGAGACGAGCGAGGCTGTCTCGGGGCGTGTTGGCGTGGACCGTGGTGATGGATCCGTCGTGACCGGTGTTCATGGCCTGGAGCATGTCGAGGGCCGCGCCGTCTCGGATCTCGCCGACGATGATGCGGTCGGGACGCATACGCAGCGTGTTCTTGACGAGCTCGCGGATGGAGACCAGACCGCGACCCTCGATGTTGGCCGGACGGGCCTCCAGTCGAAGCACGTGCTGCTGCTGGAGCTGGAGCTCGGCGGCGTCCTCGATGGTGACGATCCGCTCGTCGTGGGGCAAGAAGGAGCTGATCACGTTGAGGGTCGTCGTCTTGCCCGAGCCGGTGCCGCCGCTGATGATGATGTTGCGTCGGCCCTTGACGCAGGCGCTGAGGAAGTCCCGGACGTTCTCTGTGAACGTGCCGAACGAGATGAGGTCGCGGTCGGTGAACGGGTCGGCCGAGAACTTACGGATCGTCAGCATGGACCCGTCGAGCGCGATGGGCGGCACGACGGCGTTGACACGCGAACCGTCAGGCAGACGGGCGTCGACCATGGGACTCGACTCGTCGACACGACGACCGACGCGGCCGACGATCTTGTCGATGGTGCGACGCAGGTGGCTCTCGTCGGAGAAGCGTGCGTCGACGGGGAAGATCTTGCCGGCGCGCTCGATGTAGATGTCCTCTGCCCCGTTGACCATGATCTCGGAGACCTCTGCGTCACGCAGGTAAGGCTCGAGAGGACCGTGACCGAGGATGTCGTCGGAGACGTCCTGGGCGATCCGTGTGCGGTCGGCGTGCGAGAGCGGCGTCTGCTCGGAGTCGATGACCTCCTGCAGCGTGGTGCGCACCTGTGACGCGAGCTCGCTCTCGCTGAGGTTGGGGTCGTAGAGCCGTGGGCCGAGCGAGGCGACAAGGGCTTGGTGCACGCGCTCCTTGACGCCGGCAAAGGGGTCGACGCCGCGGCGGCGCACGGGTGCAGCGCCGTTCGTGATGCGGACCTGTCCGTTGGTGCTCGGCGCGGGCTCGTTGATCTGCGTCGACTGGCGGGCCCGCTCGAGGCGGTCGGCGAGGTTGCTCATCTCTTGCTCCCGAAGAGTCCGAAGCTGCGCTTGGCGCCGTTCTGCAGGTCCTCGCCGAACCGGCGGCGGATCTCGTGGTCGGCGAGGTCGCGGATCGCGAGTGACACGGGGTTGCGCGGGTCGTCGAGGACGAGCGCGACGCCGCGGTTGACCGAGGCCGGCACCGTGAGGCTGTTGGGCACGTTCGCCGAGATGGGCGCCTTGAGGGCGGCCTCGACGTCGTCGGGCTTGAGGCCGACCTTGGCGTCGGAGCGGTTGAGCACGATCGTGCGTGCCTCCCGCGAAGCGCCGAGCGTGTCGAGGGTGTTGATCGCGATGCGCAGGTTCTTGACCGCGGGGATGTCCAGCGTCGCGATGAGGACCGTGAGGTCGCTGACGTCGAAGGCCGCGAGGACGTGCTCGGTGAACGACGGCGGCGTGTCGACGAGGACATAGTCGTACTGTCCGCGCGCGACGCGGAGAAGTTCGATGATGACGTGTGATGGGACGCGGTCTGCGTCGGCCGGGTCTGCCGGCGCCGCTATGACGTCGAGTCCGCTCTCCTCGTGACGTGTGACCACCGACTGGACGCCCTGGTCGTCGAGGTGCCCGCTCATGGCGACGACGTCTCGCACCGAGCCATGCGGCTGGAGCTGGAGGCTGATCGCGACGTCGCCGAACATTAGGTCGAGGTCGACCAGAAGCGTTTTGGCTCCGACGGAGGCGAGATAGACGGCGAGGTTGGTCGACATCGTCGTCTTGCCGACGCCGCCCTTGGCGCTGAAGACGGTGATGATCTTGCCGTCACGCCCTCCGACTGTGGTCCCGTGGCCGCTGAGCTGCTGCGTCAGCGCAACTGACCGGCGAACCGCGTCGGCGAGCGCCGTCTGGTCGTCGGCCTGGACGACCTCGCGGACGCCGCTGCGCAGGGCCTGCGCAAGCGCTGTCACGTCGAGGCGGTGCCGGAGCAGGATGACGCCTAGCTCTGGACGGTCGATGCGCTCGCGCTCCGCGAGCTCGCACGCCGAGTCGAGGTCGATGTCCGGGCCGATGACGACGAGCGACTGGTTGCGGTCCTCCTCGAGGGCGCGGCTGACGCGCGGCGCCGAGTTGAGGTGGAGAGCGTCGCCGCCGAGGGCGAAGCGGTAGGTGTCGACCGCGGCAGGGTCGTAGTCCCAGAGGATCGTCATTGGCCACTCACCGCATCTCGCAGCTGGAGGTCGGTGACCTCGAGGGACGGGTCGACCTTCACGTCAGAGCCGCGCAGCGCGCCGTAGAGCTGCCGGTTGTTGATGCCGTGGATGAGGATCGGCGCATCCGCTGGCTTGATGGCCACAGTCACGAGGTAGTTGCCGCTTGCCCCGGCCGCCGTCGCCGGCTGGCCTTCGGCTGCCGGCTGCGCGGCCTGGCCTGAGAGCGGCGCGTCACCCATGGCGATGACGAGGACATCCGGGAGCAACAGGCTCGTCCCATGAATGTCGTTCTCGTTGAGGATCTTTGCCTCAGGAGTGTCCCGGAGATCCTTGATCTTGTAGCTCTGGTACAGCGCGATGTGAGACCCCGGTGTGACGAACTTGCCAACGCGGGCGGGGTCTGTGAGGGACAGCGAGACGGCAAGCATGCCGGTCGGGACCTCGATCGCCTTGGTGCCGGCAGGCGTCGTGCCGAAGCGGGCCGCGAGGAGGTACTCGCCCGCCGGGATGTCGGAGGTCGCAAGGAGGGCGTTGTTGTCCGCGTTGATCTCCTGAAGCGCTCCCACGGGGACGGCTTTGGCGCTCACAGAGGTCTGGGCGATGAGGCCAGTGCGCTGGGCGTCCTTGAGGGTCGTGCCGGCCGGGACCGGTTGCTGAGCCACCCAGACAGGTGCCGGCGAGGCCTCGGCGATGGCCCGAGCGTCGGCGTTGCGCGCGTACATAATGACGAGCGCACCGCCACCGATGGCGAGGGCCAGCGCCACGACGATGGCAAGAATGCGACGGTTCATGCGGAGATCCCCCCAGAGAAGAAGTTCATGGTGTTGCGGTGTGCGTCATCCAGCCGGCTTCACGATGGTGATGCCGTAGTTCGGGTTGGTCGTTGTGGGAGTCACGAAGTCGCCGGCCGGGATGAGGTCCTTGAGGAACCAGCCGGACAGGCATCGCTCCGAGTTGCTCGTGCCGCAGAGCGCATTCGGCGGCCTGATGCTGTTCTGGTCGCCCTTCGTCAGGCGCCAACCGCTGAGGTAGAAGGCCGCGAAGCCGGAGATGTGGTACCACGTGTTGCTGCCGCTACCGGCGTTGCACGGGTCGGTCGAGATCGGCTCACGACCCAGGTTGCTGGCCGCCTTGCAGTCGAAGACCGGCACGTAGATGACGGTGCCCCGCAGCGGGTTGAACACCGAGGTGTCGCAGCCGTCGGCGCCTGTGTCGCCATGGATCCACGTGGTGTCGCTGACGACACCGGTGCACGAGGTGATCATTCCGTCGAGCCACGCGAAACCGCCCGGAGCTGTACCTCCAGGGCTGGACGTGTCGCACGTCGTGTCGTTGCCCTTGGAGTAGATCGCGTTCTCGCTTGTCGGCCAGTCCGGTCGCGCGTCCGAGTTGGAATAGCCGGGCCACGTGCCGGATGGGCCGGATGGATAGTTGGTTGCACCGGGATAGCCAACCTGAGTGGCCCAGTCGCACTCCGACATCGCCAGTGGCAGAACGGTGAGCGAGGCCGGGCCGCCCGGACCCCAGGCAGCGCGGGAACAGGCGGTGTCCTTGGTTCCGCCGGTGACGGCCTGGGAGAAGATGCCCGGCAGGAGGGTGTTGTCAGAGGCACTCGACTTCGTCTGGACGTAGGTCTCGACGTATCCCAGATCCTTACCTACACCCGAGACGTAGTAGTCGCTCAGCGGAGGGCAGAGACCCAGATTGTTCAGTGCAGCAGTCTGTTGGGCTGCAGTAGCAGAGGACGAGGCGCATGCAGGCATGCCGGTGAAGGTGACACCTGTCGGGGGCCTCGCGCACTGGCCGTTCGTCCCGATCGCCGTGTTGAGCTGCGAGGCATTGTCAATCGCATTGGCGCTGGCGAGCGTGTTCAACGAGGTGACACTCGTCGTCGCGTTGCACGTCGTGGCGTCGTTGGCACACATCTGGGCGAGTGCCATGGATGTCGCGTCCGACCCGTTCTGAAGCTGGCGACGCTCGAACATGATGTTGCCGATGTCCGCGCTCAGGGCCAGAGCCGGCAGCGCGATGAACGTGACGACAAGAGCAGCCACCACCGCGGTGGCGCCCCGATCCCGTCGTCCGGCCCATATCCCGATCAGCCGCCGCATTTCATCACCGCCGTCGATGAGAGGACGTTGCCTGCGCCCCAGGTGCCGCCCATAATTTTGATGGCCGGCCCCATGACCAGCCACTGGAAGCTTGCCTGCGCGGTCACCGAGGCGTTGGTGGTGCCACACGTGACCATCCCGGGAAAGCTGAGGTCCGCCACGGGGATGCCGCCGACGGCGGCCTTGGCCCGGTCTTCGATCTGAGTGGTCGACAGCGTGCCTACCACGGCAGCGCGCACGCCCTCTCGAGCGGCGTTCGCTAGCTGGATCTGGTAGAAGTACGCCCGGCCGAAATCGACGATCCCGGCGATGATGAGAAACAGCACAGGGAGGACGATCGCGAACTCCACGGCCGATGCGCCGCGCTCAGTTCTGGCCATGCCAGATCGCCCTCCCCAAAGTTGTGCGGTTTCGTCCGTGGCCCCCCGGCGTGGACGTCGTACGAAGTGTCAGACCTGCGCTGCGACGTTGTTGAACGTCGTCGACAGGTTGTTGCCGAGCAGCGAGACGGCGGCGATGATCACGACGGCGATCAGGGCGACCATGAGGCCGTACTCGACGGCGGTCGCGCCGCGCTCGGAAGCGAGTCGGCTCTGGATCTTGGCAGCAAGCTTGATCATTCGATTCTCTCCCTGGTGATGAGGCACTACGCCCGAACTGTGTGAGTTGGAGCTCGTAGGACCCCTCCACGAGCGAGTCACGGGTGCGAAGCCGTACCCCCGGCCTCGCACCCGCGGTCGATGCTCAGACCTTGGCGGCCACGTTGTTGAACGTCGTCGACAGGTTGTTGCCGAGCAGGGAGACAGCAGCGATGATCACGACAGCGATCAGGGCAACCATCAGGCCGTACTCGACGGCGGTCGCGCCGCGCTCCTTGTTGAGCAGCGTCTGGACCTTGGCAGCAATCTTGGTCATGGTGAAGGGTTCCTCCCAGTGATGCAGGGCCACCCGAATGTGCCCCCCGCTGATCGGAAGAGTAGGCGGGCGCCGACAGCGTGTCTTGAAAATGCTTGAACTTCACAACACCTTCCCAATCTGCGCCTTTCGGACAGGGAGAGATGGCACGGTTGGAGACATCCTGCACCCGCCCGATCGGGGGTCCGAGAACCCCGTTCTGGACACGTGCAGTCGGATTTGATCGACCAGAAGTGGAGAGTATGTATGGCGGCCCAGGGCACGCTCATCGCAGCCAAACGCCGCCTGCGGCCACCGCCCGGTTCCGAGGTCGTCGTCGGCTGGATGGTCGTGGCCGCGGCCCTCTATATCCGCTGGAGCGCCTCTGCCACATGGAATTTCGTTGATCTCACCGACTTCTACTACGGCGGTGTGTCAGTTCTCGAGGGTGTCGACGTCTATGCGCCAAGACCAGGCGTCCTCGCCTTCAACTACCCTCCGTTCGCCGCCGTCGCGTTCGTGCCACTCGGCATCGTCGGGCTATCCGTGTCGAAGGTCGTCTTCACCATGGCGACCCTCGTCGCCTACGTCGTGAGCCTCGTTGCCATCCGGCGGGCCCTCGGTGCTCGCTGGACCACGACGATCCTGCTCGGGGCAGCAGGTCTGGCCCTCGAGCCTGTCGTCCGTACTCTGGTCCTCGGCCAGATCGGCATCATTCTCATGGGGCTCGTACTCGCTGATCTCTATCTCATGCCGGCGCGCTTCCGGGGTGTCCTGATCGGGCTCGCGGCAGGGATCAAGCTCACGCCCGCGGTCTTCGTCCTCTATCTCGTCCTTCGCCGCGACTGGCGTGGAA
The DNA here is from genome assembly GCF_056403915.1 of Terrabacter sp. P2_E3. Lineage (NCBI taxonomy): Bacteria > Bacillati > Actinomycetota > Actinomycetes > Micrococcales > Intrasporangiaceae > Terrabacter > Terrabacter sp. P2_E3. The sequence continues at coordinate 19,589 of NZ_JBFUEN010000012.1, read as the reverse complement.
CCGTCCTCGCGATCACCACTGGCACGGCAACTCTCGCCGTGGGCTGGCTTGCAGCGTCAGGCTCCTCGCAGAGGTACTGGTTGGGAGGCTTCGACAAGTTCGATCGTTTCGGCGATTTGGCCTTCTCCCCTGTGAACCAGTCCGTGCGGTCGTTCGTGTCGCGCGTGGCACCGGCAGCACCCGGGTGGGTCCTCTGGGTCGCGATCGCAGCGGCTGCCGCGGTGGCCTTCTCCGCCGCAGTCCTTCACCAGCGCCGCGGCTACTGGACCGGTGTGGCGCTCAGCCTGGCGGGCGCGACACTCTTACTCTCTCCCATCTCGTGGACCCATCACTGGGTCTGGGTAGTTCCGACACTCGGAGCCCTGGTCCACTCGCGTCGCCTCGTGGTCGCCGCGAGCATTGCACTCGCGTTCTACGTGGCCCCAATGTGGGCCGTACCAGAGACCGGACCTCTGACCGCCGGCCAGCTCCTTTTCGCCTACGCCTACCTCTATTGCGCGATTGGGCTATTGCTGGGTTCTGCCGCCATCGCCTTTGCGGACCTTCGACCGTCACTGTTGAGCCGAGTCGGGTCGCGATGACCAGGACATCCGCGGTTGAACGCCATGCAGGCACAGGCAAAGCCGCCCCCACGCCTACGCTCGTCGTTGTCGCCTTGGGTTTGGTCGGGTGCGTGATCGCATGGCTGTCCGTGGTCGGTTCCGATGCCCTGTGGCTGAGCGCTCTCGGTGACACGATCCGCGCCGATCGCCAGATTCCGGCAGGCGTGCCGTTCGCCGCTGCGCCCTCGCAGGGTTGGGTCAACACGACGGCACTCGGGCAGGTGCTCTTCTCGTTCATCCATGTCGCAGGCAGCCTCGGCGTCGTCGCGGCACAGGTCGTCGCAGTTGTGTGGACCCTCTGGATCCTCGTCTCGTCCGCCCGGCGTCGCGGTGCGCACGTGATCGGCCTCGTATCGATGCTGCTCCTTGTCCTGGTCGGTGGCGCCGCACCGTTGCTCATCGCGCGTGCACAACTGTTGTCGCTGGTGCCCTATGCCGCGTTGGTCGTCCTGCTGCGGTTGGAGCACGATCGCCCGTCGAGGCTCATCTGGGCGACCGTCCCACTCATCGCCCTGTGGGGAAACCTTCACGGCGCAGTACTGGTCGGCGTCGCGGTCCTCGGCTGCTACCTGGCCTTCTCGCGCCTCCGCTTCGATCCTTGGACGGCGGTCGGTGTGGGACTCGCCTCGCTCGCAGCTTCCTGTCTCAACCCCGGCCTACTCCAGGCTCCGCACTACTACCTCGGTGTCTTCGGCGGTGCCGCCACCAATGACGACTCCGGGATGTGGAGCCGGCTCAGCCTGTCCAACCCGTTCGACCTCATGCTGCTGGTGGCGGCGATCTGCTTGGCGTACATGACGTTTCGTCACCGTCGACCACTCTGGGAGTATGCCGCTTCGCTTGGCTTAGCTGGGGCGACCCTCGTCGCCGCACGCCACGGCATCTGGCTTCTGCTGTTCCTGGCCGTCCCCGCAGCCCTGGCGCTGATGACCCGGCACCGGCGCCCAGAGGAGGCACCGGCACGCAGGGCCAACTTGGCGCCCGCAGCGGCCTGCGTCGCCGGCATGATGGTGGTTGCCGGCCTGCTCGCGGCCCGAGCTCCGACCTTCCACGCTGCCGATGCAGAGGCGTCAAAGCTCGCTGCCGCCACGCGCGGGGGCGTGGTGCTCGTCTCCGAGCCACTCGCCGAGTCCATGGCCGCAGCGGGAGCCTTGGTGTGGGTGAGCAACCCGCTCGACGCGTTCGACCACGCCGACCAGACGGCATACCTCGCCTTCATGGACGGCGACGCGACAGGTGGAGCGCGCGGTTTCGCCCGGGCGGACGTCGTCGTCGCTCCACCCGCGTCACCACAGGCACGAGCGGCGGTGGCCAACGGCTTCACCGCCCGTCAGGTTGTCGGCGCGTACGTGCTTCTGCGTCGCGACTAGTTGGTCGCGATCACCGAAGGCCGGCTGACCAGCGGCACGGACTCCCCGACGCCTTCGGTCTCGGTGGCGCCGGAGGTGCGCACATCAGCCGCACCACGCAGTCGTCGCTCGAGGGGGCGCTCGACGACGACGTGGAGCACGAATGAGACGCCGACGACGGCGAGCATGACCAGCGCGCAGCCGAGCAGCGACCCGAACACTCCCGCGGAGACGAGCAGCGGCTGGGTGAACCCCATGACTAGCGGGTGCGCCATGTAGATGCAGAAGGACCACTGCCCGAGACTCACCAGAGTCCGGCTCTTCAGCGGTGACGGAGCACCGACGAGGTCAACATGGGCGTTGACCGCGATGAGCATCACGAGGCTCGGGACCATCGCGAGTGACAACGCCCACCGATCCTCGAAGCGGTAGCCGATGGCGACGGGGAGTACGAGCACGCTGAGGTAGGAGACGACGACGAAGACGCCGGCCCACCGCACTCGCAGCCGCGGCACCCAGCCACGCGTCATGGCCATGGCAGCCAGCGATCCCGCGACGAACTCGACCATCCGGAAAGCGGGAAGGTGAAAGAGCCACGCACCCAACTCGGGGTCGTGACGCTGCATCGTGACGCCAACGGCGAGCGCGACGGCGATGGACACTGCACCGACCACGAGCGGACGACGGACCCAGCGCCAGATCAACCGCACGAGCAACGGGAAGGTCGCGTAGAAGAAGAGCTCACACGACAGCGACCACGAGACTCCAGAGAAGGACCGCGCAACGGGATCGTCCGGCGACCATGCCTGCAGCAGGGCGAGATTCGCAGGGAGGGCACCCCAGTTTGGCGGCGGACTCCACGGCACCATCGCGAGTGCGATGAAGAGCAGATGCACGGGGTAGATGCGAGCGAACCGCCGTCGATAGAAGCGCGATGCGGTGGCGTCGATGTCCCACGAATACGTCAGCACGAATCCGCTCAGCACGAAGAAGAAGGTGACGCCGACGTAGCCGGCGGCCGCAAGACGTCCGACACCCCCCAGCCCGGGTGCAACCAATGACAGATGGAAGACCACGACAAGCAGGGCTGCGGCGAAGCGCAGACTCGTCAACGAGCGCAGGTGCGCACTTGGTCCAGCGTTCATGACTCCCCCAACCCGTGAGCGCCCGCCCACGACCACCGCGACCCTGGCCCCTCGCCCGCCGCCTCCCCGAGGCCGACCCTAGGGCTGTCGGGTCACCTTCCGAAGGGCATTTCCGAAAGGTCCGATTCGTCACTTCCTGGCTCGTTCGGGCCCCCGAGTCACCCAGCCGACTCACCAATCGTCCAAAGGAACGACGACGTCCGATTCGTCGCGATATCGTGACGCCGCGAGTGCCCCAACGGCGCTCCGGCCGCAGACCAGGCCACGAACGGGGACCCACCAGATGGCTCGACAGCAAGTCGGCGACCGGCTTCCGCGCTCCGCGAGCGAGTCAACCGGTCGCTCGGTCCCGTTCTCCGACGCAGCAGCAACGGCCTTCGTGGGCCGTTGGTGGCTCTGGCCGCTCGCCATCTACCTGACGACCCGCCTGATTAACGTGGCCATGATCGCGATAGCCAGCAACTCATCGCTCACGCTCGAGGAGTTCGTCGGGCTGGGTGGGCGCCACTTCGGCACCGACGCGGGCACGGCGCCGCCCGGCTACCTGACGGCAGTGACCCGATGGGACGGACAGTGGTATTGGGAGATAGCCGCACACGGCTACCCGTCGGAACTTCCGACCGATGCGTCTGGCAATGTCGAACAGAACCCGTGGGCGTTCTTCCCGCTGTATCCATTTGTCGTGCGCGGTGTCATGTTCGTGACTCGGCTCGACTTTCCCATCGCTTCGGTGGCTGTCTCGCTCACCGCGGGCGCCGTGGCGATGCTCCTGCTCTACCGACTCGTGGCTCGCCGACACGGCCGACTCGGGGGCATCATCGCTGTGCTGGCGATGAGCACCTTCATCTGCGCACCCGTGATGCAGATCAGCTACACGGAGGGTCTGGCCCTCACGTTCGTCCTCACGGTGATCACGTGCGTGACCCGCGAGCGCTTCTGGTGGGCGGCTCTCGCTCTCCTGCTTCTCGGGCTCACGCGCGGGGTTGCCGTGGCGTTTGCACCTGCCCTCGTGCTCTACGCGTACCTCCTCTGGCGGCAGGGGGCGCTGTCGCGGCGACGGGCTCTCCCACTCGCCCTTCTGGCGGTGTGGGCCGGGCTCGTCGGGGTCATCTGGCCGATCATCGTCGGTTTCGTCACGGGAGAACCCCGCGCCTACTTCCTGACGCAGCAGGCGTGGAACCCTGAGTTGAGGGCGACCCCGATCGCGCGCTTCCTGGAGCGGAACAGCGACGTGCCGGGTGGCTTCGTCACCGCCGCCGTCATCGCAGCTCTTTGGGCTCTGCTGCTGCTATGGCTCTTCACCGTTGGTCAGCAGGAGCCGATGCTGCGGGCATGGACGATCGCCTACATCGTCTACGTGCTGGCTGTCGTCGACTGGAACTGGAGCGCCGTCCGCTACTACCTGCTCGCGATCCCCGTCTTCTGGCCTCTGGTTCGCGCTGGCGTCCCTGAAGACCGGCCGCGCCAGCGAATCGCAGTTGCCATCGCGTTCGCCGTCATAGGCGTCGCGGCTCAGTGGTGGTGGATCCGCTACTGCCTCATCGTGTCTCGAGAGCTCGTGCAGGTGCCGTAGGGCCCAAGCCCGTCAGGCCCTCACGGCCCTGACGCAGAACTCGTTGTAGATGAAGAACTTGCCGGCGCGCCGCGGGAACGGGAAGCTCCACGACCGCTCGGGCTTCAGCCCCACGGCTCTGGCCAGGTCGACGAGCTCAGACCCGCTGGCGAACCACACGTGTGTCGGGTCCGAGGCATAGCCCCGTTCCTGCGGACAGATGAAGAAGACGGTGCCGCCCGGCCTCAGATACGGAAGGTACTTCCGAAGCAGGCCCTCGGCGTCAGACCGTTCCATGTGCTCTACGACGTGCGCGAGCAGGATGGAGTCGTAGCCCTCGAGCGAGGCCTTGTCGCTCGCCATGAACGCGTCGACGGTCATGGCATCGAAGCCCAGCCCCCGCGCATACGCCACAGCGGCCTCGTTGTGGTCGACCCCGACCGAGCCCGGGCCGAGCGTGCGGAGATTCCTACCGATGCCACATCCGACCTCAAGGGTGCGACCGAGGCGCTGGCGTCGCAGGTGGAGCTGGTAAGGCAGTTGCACGGGGATGACACGCTTCCACCACACCCGCTGCGCATGCTCGAGCCGGTCTGCGTAGTCACGCGCTGCGGTGTCTCCGCTCATTCGGCGCCCAGGCCCGCGACCGGGACGGAAGCCGGCTGGGGCGACACCTGTAGCTCGATCGGAGCCAGGGGCGTACGCAACTCACGGGCCAGCGAGAAGTAGGCGAGCCTTCGGGCGTACGCAAGAGCTTTCGCCTTCGCGCGCCCTCGAGCGAGATCCGTCCGAGACAGCAGGTCGGGACACGAGGCGGCGAGGTCACGGTGGAAGGCCACGACCTGACGGTACTGGTTGCGGGCCAACGCGTGGCTCCACTGGCTGTCGCTCAGCCGGAACGACGCGAGCGGCTCCTCCAAACCCACGAAGGTGCCTCGCATGAGCACCTTGGAGTACGTGTGCTGGTCGAGGACGTACGAGTGGGTGCCGTCCCAGCCCCCGACCGCTTCGAGGCTGGACCGGCACAGGAGGACGCAGGCAGGTTCCCCGAACGTGTTGGTGCCCGACTGCACGGCCTGTCGCACTGCTGCCCGTCCGGAGAGCTCGCCCAGCATCCTGGGCAGCCCCCAGGACCGCAGCACCATGTCACCCCTGGCCGTGACGACGTCCCGCCGGGAAGCGACCATGACCGCGCGGGGGTGTGACTGCATCGCGGCCACCTGCCGCTCGAGGCACTCCGGCGCGAGGAGGTCGTCACCGCAGACGAGCTTCAGGTATCTGCCGGTTGCCGCTCGGGTGGCGTTGTCCCAGTTGTCATGCGGATGGTCCGTGCGCGGCATCTGCAGGAGATGGACGCGGGGGTCGGACGCGAAAGGATGGAGCAACTCCCACGTGCCGTCGGTGCTCGAGTGGTCACTGACGATGAGCTCGAAGTCGGCGAACGTCTGCGACAGGATCGAGCGCATCGTATCGCGGACGAACGCGGCGTTGTTGTACGTCGGGACGACGACGGAGACCAGGGGCCGTGGCAGCTCCGCACTCACGCTGCGACCTCGTTGCGGTGGAAGCTGAAGCGGCTGTGACCCAACCAGCTGACGAACGCGTTGAGCGTCGTGATGCCGGCCTGGGCGACGAGAACCGGCAGCCCCGCGACCTCGACGGCGAGGGGCAGCAGGACTGCATTGATGCCGAGTGCCACGAGGTAGACCGACTCGAAGCGCCAGAGGTCGCGCAGCACCGACCCCGACACCTGGAAGACGAGACGTCGGTGCGTCATGAACGCGAAGAGGACCGTTGTGATGTGCGCGAGGACGAGCGTCCACATGTAGCCGAAACGCACACCGACGAGGTACTGGTAGGCCACGAAGCACCCGAAGCCAAAGGCGGTGTTGAGCGCGCCGGTAAGGACGAACTTCACGCGCTTGTCGGCGAGAGCCCGCCGGCCAAGAGCCGCCAGCCGGTCGACCGGCCTCATGGCAGCAGGTCGCACGACAAGGACCTCCACCCCGCTGTCCGCCTGTGCCGTCATGTGCCCTCCCCAGAGCCGGAGACGCTCCCCTAGTCGGCGTCCACCGCCGCCCAGCATGCCTTGCCGTGTCCGCTACGTCCGCGAAATCAGAAACTTCTGTCGCGGCGGCCCACTCAGCGGCGACCGATACCGGGAACAGAACTGTTCGTGACACGCCGACCAGGTCTGGCCCATCTTTATGCGGGGGTCTTGGAGTAGGCCGGATGCCGGAACTGCCGACCGCTCCGACCTGCGAGCCGAGGAGCGCGCATCTCGGTTGGCGGGCCAATGGCCGAGAAATCACGGTCGGCTGAGCGTCCGGACCTACTAGAGGAGAACCAGGCGGAGATGCGTGACTCCATGATCAATCTGGACCGAGGACACGAGCCCGCCCGCGGAGCGATTGACGGACCCCCTGCAAGCTCGACATCGGCGCTGTCCGTCGCAACCCCAGGGCGGGTTTTTCGACGAGCCGCCAAGATAGCCATGCCAAGGTTGCCGAGAGACCGACAGCGCAGATGGCGAGTAGCGGCACACCAACCTGACTTACACCTACGGCGACGAGAAGTTGCTGCACCGGGAAGGCGTACACGTACATCCCGTACGAGACGTCGTTGACCGATCCGAACCTGATCGGCAGATCGCATGCCAACCACAAAAGGAGATAGGCCAGCGCCAATGGGGCGATCGCCAGATACCAAGAGGCGCCCGCGAAGTAGACCAACGGCACAGCGAGCATGCAGAGGGCTGCGATTCGACCAGAGAATGGAACGCGGTCACCTGCGAGTCGAAGTAGCGCGCCTGCGGCAAAGAAGGAGCCAAGACGGACCGGCGCGACACCAAGGGTTTCGATACCGAAGCCAAATCGGAGTACGGCCATCGCGGTCAGCCCGGCCAGCACCAAAGCCATCGCACGAGCTCTGAACCACGCCAAGGCCAGAACCATCCCGACGATCACATAGCAGCCAAACTCGTAACCAAGGGTCCACAGCGAGCCGTTCCACTGGTCCGGCATCGGCGCTGAGGCGAGCGTATCCCCGATGGCCCAACCGCCATGGTTGAGCGCCAGATTACGAATGACGTAGGCCACACCATCCCCAATGTCGAACGACTTCCCCGTAGATAGCGTTGACAACGGTGCAATCACGAACGCTGTCACGATCAGGCAGACCCACAGGCCGGGGAAGATGCGAAGTGCCCGTCGCCACACAAACGATCCGAACGTCAATCGGAGTCGGCTCTGAGTGATGAGGTACCCCGAGACCGCAAAGAAGCCATCAACCGCGAAGCTTGGGACGTAGGTCATAGTTCGCCCAACGGCAAGATCCCACGAGTGACCAAGGATGACCAGAGTTGCTAGCCCGAGCCGGACCGCATTAAGTGCGTTGTCCCGGGACTCCAGACCTAACCAACCCGCCGTCCCCCCAGGTGCCCCTGTCGATCGCATTGCCACAGGATGCCGCGCGATTGCACTTCCGTCCGTGGAACGGAGAAACACGGGTGGCCGACCAACACAGATAGACCAACCTCTGGGCGGCGATGACGGTTCAGAACGCCAGTCGGCGTGCGACTGCCTCGTTGCGGAGCCCATTTCAAGAGAGCGAGCCCGAAGGCGTGCATGGCGGGGTCGAGCGGCGCGACCCGAGCCACCAGGATTGGCAGCGCGAGTGCACTGAGGATGCGCGCCCTCACTACGCCGCACTGACAGACTCACGCGAGCCGACCTCTATCACTGACGGTCACGCGCAGCATCCGCGAACAAGTGCTGCCCTTGTGCGGCAGGTGAGCCTTCACCACCTTCGCGGTGTGGATCTTGTATTTTCTGCGAAGCAGAACGCCAACCCAGGAACGGAAACATGAGCAACGCACCAGCGTTCCCAGCGGTCGAGCGGCGCGACCAGCTCTTGGTCATCGGCATCATCGCCTTTGGAACGGCGATCCGGATACCCCAGCTGGGGCACCTTCTCTACGAGTCACATTCGTTCCGACAGACACAGACCGCGATGGTCGTCCGCGAGTACGGCCGGCACGGCGTCGACCTACTCACCACTCCCCTGCCCGTGTTCGGCCCAGGGGCAGACGTCCCCTTCGAGCTCCCGTTGTTCCAGGCCGTGGCCGCGCTCCTCACACACACCGGCCTGACCGTAGACATGTCCACCCGACTGGTGGGACTGATGTCGTTTCAGCTCGCGGCGCTGCTGCTGTGGGTCTTGGTTCGTCGCTGGCACTCCACACGAGCAGCCCATGTCGCCCTCGCGCTCATGCAGGTGTTGCCGTTTGCCCTTGCCTGGGGGGCGGCCGCGCTGATCGAGTTCAGCGCAGTTGCGTTCGGGCTCGGCATGGTGCTGGCCGTCGACACCTACCTGCGCCGGGGTGGCCCTGTCCCCCTACTCTCGGGCTCTGCGGCCGCGTGGGCCTGCGCGCTCGTCAAGGTCACGACCTTGGTGCCTTGGTCTCTGCTCCTAGTCGGTGCCACGCTCGCCGTCGTGCGTACTCGTCAGGGCGTCACCCGGGCTGCCACTGCTGCCATCATCGGCCCGGGTCTCGGCCTGTGCCTCGCGGTCGGGTGGAGCCGGTACGCGGACGCGGTCAAGACCTACAACCCGGCAACCCGGTGGCTCACAAGCGGAGAACTCGTCGAGTGGAACTTCGGCACCGTCGCCAGCCGACTGTCTCTAACCGCAAACCGAGAGCTTGCATCCCACGCTTTCCTCGAGGTCGGCGGACCTCTGGGACTGGGAGTCGCGATCGCTCTGGTCGGCCTACTCTTCGGCGTGGGCTCTGCCTGGCACCGGGCGGGCCTGCTTCTCACGGTCGCCAGCGGACCAGCCATCCTTTTCAACCTCTACATCGTCCACTCCTATTACTGGGTGGCAGTCTTTCCAGCACTTGTCGCTCTCATGGCCCTTGGGCTAGAAGCGGTCGCCGAACGCCTTCGTTACAACAGTGCGAGTCCGAATCGAGCCGTGGCCCTCCTTGCCGCACTCCTTGCGCTAGGTGCTGCGGCGGTGAGCCCGGGTCCACAGGAGTTCGGCCAGTTCGCCCGAGCCAACGCGGTGCCTGAGCTAGCACAGGCCCTCGCCGCGCGCACCGCCCCCGACGCGAACGTCCTCGTCATCGGCTGCACCTGGGATCCCAGCCTGCTCTACGCGGCCGACCGGAAAGGGTTCATGGTCGTCGACACTTCGCAGGATGCCAAGCCGCCAGCTACGGAGATGCCGCGTTATGCCCTCCTCGTACGCTGTGACATCTCCCTGAACCCAGCGTCCTACCTGCCGCCCGGCTGGAGAGCGACGCCCACCGCCGATCCGGCGTTCTTCAGTCTCGAGCGCGCTACGTCCTGATGGGGCGCCGGTCCCCTAACTCATCCTGAGACCTATGCGCGATCAGGATCATTCCAGCGCCGACACACATCGACGCAGATCAGATGTCACCTATCCGTGCAGCAGACCCCAATCTGCTCGTCGGACAGTTCAGCGTCTGAGAAGCGGGCCTCGCAGGTGGCCTTGAGGTAGTCGGAGTCCGTTGTGCCGTCCTGTTAGAGGATCCCAGACGCCACGGCCGAGCGGATCCATGGAATGGTCTCGTCGAGCATGTCGCTGAGGGTGGTCGTCGCCTCGAACCCCAGGACCTGCTTCGCCTTGTCGACGCAGGGCACACGCTTCTGGACGTCGTGCTCGAACGCCACGTCATGCACCAGCGTCATCGGTCGCTCACCGTTCACCTTGGTCCAAATCTCCTGGGCCAGCTCGGTCACAGTTGTCCCGGCCGCGGTCGAGAGGTTGAAGTCCTCGTTGGTCGCCTTAGGGTCGCCGACCGCTGCGACGATGCCACGCGCGAGGTCGCCGCCGTAGGTGTAGTGCCGAACCTGCCTGCCGTCGCCGAGGATGTGGAGGGGGTCCTGCCCCTTGATGACCTTCTGCACGAGGTCAGGGACGACGTGGCTCATGGCCAGCGGGACGTTGCCCGACCACACCTCGAGGTCAGCGAGGGCACGGCGCTCACCGATGCCGACGCAGTTGAAGGGCCGCAGGATGGTGAAGGGCAGCTCGTACTGGTCCCAGGCGGCCTGCGCAAAGTACTCGACGGCGAGCTTCTGGAAGCCGTAGCTCGACCGCGGGGGCGGGACGAGTCGCTGGTCGCCCTCAGCCGAGGGCCAACGGTCCGTCGACTCGAAGACCATCGACGACGACAGGTAGGTGACCTTTTGCAGCGGCGCGCCCTCACGTCGGACGGAGATGGCCGCGTCGCACGTCGACGCGATGATCCGTTCGTTCTGGGCGAGGAGGTCGTAGGCGTACTTGTGGAAGTACGTGATGCCGCCGATGAGGGCCGCTCCCGCGATGACGTGGTCTACGTCGCCCATGAGTCGACGCATCAGGTCCGTGTCCTGCACGTCTCCTTCGACGAAGGAGTAGCGCTCGTGGTCGTCGTAGGAGTGTCGGACCGGACCGTACTTCGAGTAGTTGTCGATACCCACGACGTCCCAGCCCTGCTTGAGCAGCTCCTGCACGACGTAGCCGCCGATGAAGCCGGCGGACCCCGTGACCAAAACCTTCATCGTGAACCTCTCACGTTGGAGCTGACCCGAGCGCGCACGCTCTCCTGCGGGACAGCCGGACCGAAGGCAAAGGCATACCAGTAGAGGTACTTCGGCAGCCAAGCCCGGATCTTGAAGTTCGACGCCCCGACCTCCCGGTCCAGCCAGATCGTCGGGATCTCCGCCACCGGCCGTCGTGCCCGACGAGCCTTGGACACCAGCTCGATCGCGATCTCGAAGCCTGATCGTGAGTCGATCCCGACTTCCCGGACGAAGGCCGTGTCGTATGCCTTGAAGGCGTTCGTCACGTCGCGCGTGCCGACGCGTGCCAGCAGGTTGAGACTCCGCCCTGCGGTCTCCGACATGAGCCGCTTGCCGACAGGTCCGCCCCTCTGTGCTCCACCCGGCATGTAGCGCGATGCGGACGCGACGACGAAGCCCCGCTCCACGAGGCGCACCAGGTCGTCGATGACGCGGACGTCGTCAGAGCCGTCAGCCATGGTCACGACCACGCATGGCGCCTGCGCCTGGTCGACGCCGTAGCGGATGGCGTTGGCGGGTCCACGGCCGTAGTCCTGCACGACGACCCGGGCATGCGGCATACGGCTGACTTCTTCGCGGGCCGCCGCGATGGTCGTGTCGGACTCGGAGTCGACCACGACGAGGATCTCGTGGGACAGCGAGACTGTGTCGTCGATACGTCGGAGGGCCGTGACGATGGACTCGTGTTCGTTGTAGGCAGGCAGGACGATCGTGGCTCGAGGAGCCGTCATACGAGGGTTCCGTTCCCCTGCAGGTCCCAGACATCGACGACAGGCTTGTCGGTGAAGAGCGCCTTGTACTCCGGGTGGGGAGCGCCGATTACGAGGATGTCGGCCTGGTCGAGGACGACGTCGAGCGGGCTGAGCGCCAGATCGCTCGTGACGTACGGGTCGCTCGTGAGCACTCGCTTGGCCCTGAAGCGCAGGGTGCGCTTGAGCTTGTAGGACAGGCTCGAACGTGAGTCGTCGGACCCTGCCTTGAAAGCCATTCCGAGGATGCCGACGGTCATGTTCTCGAGGTCGAACCGCGCGGCAAGTCGGTCCACCACGTAGAGGGGCATGCCCTCGTTCACGAGCATGGCCGAATGGCCGAGCGCAAAGGTGTTCTTGGCAAAGGCGGACAGCTGCATGGCGTCCTTGAAGAGACACGGACCAGCGGCAAATCCCGGGCCGGGGAGATCAGCAGCGCGGGGATAGTCGAACGTGATGGCCTCGCGAATCCGTGCGAAGTCGAGACCGGCGTCGTTGGCCATCTCCCAGAACTGGTTGGCTGCCGCGAACTTGATATAGCGCCAGGTGTTGGTGAAGAGCTTGGCGAGCTCGGCCTCCTCCGGCGTCACGATCATGCACTGGACGTCGAGGTGGTCGAAGACGGCAGTGGCTCGCTCAGCGCCCTCGAGCGACATGGCGCCCACGATCTGCGGCAGGGTGCGCAGCTCGCGGAGCGCATGCCCCTCGAGGATGCGCTCGGGGCAGAAGACGACCGGCGCCTTCACGCCGCGTTCCTCGAGCATGCGACCGACCGACCTCGTCACCCCCGGATAGATCGTGCTGCGCAGCATGACGAGCTGATCGTCGTTCAGGTAGGGCAGGCACTCCTCGATGGCACCGACGACCGCGTTGGGGTCGGGGTTGAGGTGGTCGTCGACCGGCGTGCCGATCACGACGACGACGACGTCCACGTCGGCGATGGCGCGAGCATTCGTCGTCGCAGAGAACCGGCCGGCGGCGCGAACCGCGAGGAGGGTGTCGTCAGCGCCCTCCTCCTGGAAGGGCATGACTCCCGAGTTGACCCGGGCGACCGCCTCGGCGTCAGTGTCCAGCGCCACGACGTCACAGTCCGCGGCCGCGAGCACCAGCCCCAAGGGCAGACCCACATGGCCGCAACCCCCAACGATGCAGATACGCATTCGTCCCCCTGAATCTCCCTGTAGAGGGATATTCAGCCCCTCAGCGGTGGAGTATTTCCCAGAGGTACTGCGGCGCGCAGGAGAATGCGGAGAATCGTGACGGCACAGAGGCGCGAACCGTCACGCGGACGCTCAGTGCGCTGCCTTGCGCCGCCGGAAGAGCGTGGTCACCCGAGAGCCACGGTGGGCGGCGGCCATCGACCGCGCAGCCTCGTCCTCACGCAGCTGCTGGAGCAGCGTCTTGGGCTTCGGCGGCGGCCAGTCCTGGGCGCGCGGGTCCTTGGTGTCCATGTAGTACTCGGTCCACCCGTAGTCGTCGCGGTAGCGCAACGTGCCATCGCCGACGTAGTACCAACCCGCTGGCTTGTCGTTCATCGTCAAACCCCCATAACACTCACCCATGTGGGAGCCCCCCTCCCGAGCCATAATCTACGGCTGCCAACCGGCCGAATCCACCGATGTCTAATTAGTCCGATTTGACCGTGGCGCAGCGCGTTCCGTCCTGCGGCGCCGGCCGCCCGGCCACCTTCGGACCTCTGCATGCCACGCCGCCACCTCCGGCTCCCGGACGCCTCCCGTAAGGCCTCCCGGGCCGGCGGTCGCCGCCTCGCTAGAATCGAGGCGGCTCACGGCGACGACGCGAGTGGCCATGGTGTGCCGGGAAGTCTGGTCGGCGTCCCATGACCCATCCCCCGAAGGGACCCCAGGTGAGCGACCACGACCCCACCACGACCCCGCCGACACCCCCTCGAGACAGCGCCGGCAACCGGCTGCTCGGCCGAGGCAGCTGGCGTGAGGCCCGCTACGTCGCCGACCTCCTGCGCGCGGAGACGGTCGGCGGCGCGATCCTCCTCGCCGCAGCCGTGGCCGCCCTCGTCTGGGCGAACTCGCCGTGGCGCGACGGTTACGCCGCCCTGCGTGACACCGTCATCGGCCCGCATGCGCTGCACCTTGACCTGTCGCTGGGGACGTGGGCGGCCGACGGGCTGCTCGCCGTCTTCTTCCTCGTCGCCGGCATCGAGCTCAAGCGCGAGTTCGTCGCGGGCGATCTGTCGGACCGACGCAAGGCGGCACTGCCCATCGCAGCCGCGGTCTGCGGCGTCGCGCTGCCCGCGATCCTGTTCGTCGTCACGGCCACGCTGATGAGCCGGGGCGACAGCGCGAGCGAGCTCAGCGGCATACTCCGTGGCTGGGCCGTCCCGACGGCCACCGACATCGCCTTCGCGCTGGCGGTGCTCGCCGTCATCGGCACGCACCTGCCGAGCGCGCTGCGCTCGTTCCTGCTGACCCTCGCCGTCGTCGACGACCTCATCGCGATCACGATCATCGCCGTCTTCTACACCGACACGGTCAGCTTCCTCTGGCTGCTCGCCGCGATCATCCCCCTGGCCGCGTGGCGCCTGCTCCTCAAGCGCAAGATCACCAACCCGCTCATCCTCGCGATCCCGGCCCTGCTCGCCTGGGTCTTCGTCCACTCCAGCGGCGTCCACGCCACCGTGGCCGGCGTCCTGCTCGGGCTCCTCGTCCCGGTCAACCGCGAGGTGGAGGACGACCCCGACCGCCACTCGCTCGCGGAGCGCATCGAGCACAAGATCCGTCCGTTCTCCGCGGGCTTCGCGGTGCCCGTCTTCGCGTTCTTCGCTGCCGGGGTCACGGTCGTCGGCGGCGGGTTCGGCTCCGCACTCGGTGACGCAGCCGCAGTCGGCGTTGTCGTCGGGCTCGTCGTCGGCAAGACGGTCGGCGTCCTCGGCGGCACCTGGGCGGTCGCCCGCTTCACCCGAGCCGAGCTCGACGAAGACCTGGCCTGGACCGACGTCCTCGGGCTGTCAGTGCTCTCGGGCGTCGGGTTCACGGTCAGCCTGCTCGTCGGGGAGCTCGCATTCGGCAACGGCTCGGAGCGCGACGACCACGTCAAGCTCGCCGTCCTCTGCGGCAGCGTCATCGCCGCGCTGCTCTCGAGCGTCGTGCTCCGGGTGCGCAACCGGCACTACCGGCTCGTGGAGGCCCGGGAGACCGCGGACCGTGACCACGACGGCGTGCCGGACGTCTACGAGACCGAGGGACGACTAGATCGGGCGTGATGGTGCCTGCCGTGCACGTTCGGGTAGGGACTGCGCAGTAGGGTTGCATCTGGTAGGCGCGACCGCGCAGTCACCGACGATCACCGAGGAAGTGAGCCGATGAGCACGGATCCCCGGCAGGAGCGGACACTCGGCCAGCTGGTCGCGTCCGCGACACAGGACATCTCGACGCTGGTCCGTAGCGAGATCGCCCTGGCCAAGGCTGAGGTCTCGGTGCAGGTCAAGAAGGCCGGAGTTGGCGGCGGCCTGCTCGCCGGAGCGGCCGTCATCGTCTTCTACTCGGTCTACTTCCTCTTCACGACGCTCGCCGAAGGCATCCAGGCCCTGGGACTGCCGCGCTGGGCGAGTTTCCTCATCGTCACCGTCTTCATGCTTCTCGTCGCGGCCGTCCTCGGCCTGCTCGGCGTGAGGAAGATGAAGACGGTCGAACCCACCCCGGCGAAGACCATCGCCGAGGCTCAGGAGACGGTCGAGGCGATCAAGTCGGCGGTAGAGCACCCGGGCACGACGGTGCCGGCCCCGCGCCCCGAGTGGGACCGCCCCGGCCTCCCGGCCACCGTGCCGGCCGACACCACTGCTCCCATCACTCCCGCCGCGCCGCCGAGCAACGGGAGCGCGCCGACCACGCCTGACCCGTCTCGCGACGCCTGACCCGGGACCACCAGCCACACCCATGTCCGTCGACGCTGCCTTCGTCAACATCGACGGTCCGTGGGAGCACCGCTACGTCTCCGCGAACGGCGCCCGCTTCCACGTCGCCGAGCTGGGCGACGGCCCGCTGGTGCTGATGCTGCACGGCTTCCCGCAGTTCTGGTACGTGTGGCGCGACCAGATGGTCGCCCTGGCCGACGCCGGCTACCGCGTCGCCGCCATGGACCTCCGTGGCTACGGCGGATCCGACAAGCCCCCGCGGGGCTATGACACCTACATGGCGACCCTCGACGCCGCCAGCGTCATCCGCGCCCTCGGGGAGAAGGACGCCGTCGTCATGGGTCAGGGCCTCGGCGGCTGGATCGCGTGGTGCATGCCGATCCTGCGACCCGACGTCACCCGCGCCATCGCGTCGCTGTCGATGCCACACCCGCGGATCCTGCGGCACGCGATGTGGTCCAACGCCAAGCAGCGTCGGGCCTCGTCGTGGATCGCCGGCCTGCAGAAGCCGTTCGTGCCGGAGCGCGAGATGGCGAAGTCGCACGACTACGTCGAGGACCTCCTCCGCTCGTGGTCCTCACCCTTCGGCAGCTTCCCGACGCCCGAGGACGTCTCGCGCTACGGCGACGCCATGATGATCCCGTTCGTGGCCCACTCCGCCGCCGAGCACTACCGCTGGCTCGGCAGGTCGGCCGTGCGCCCCGACGGGCCGCTCTTCATGCGCCGCATCCGGCACGCGATCCGAGTGCCGGTGCTCCAGCTCCAGGGCAGCGACGACGGCTGCGTCATCGCCGCCGCCACCCACGGGTCGGGCGCCTTCGTGCCCGGCGACTACCGCCATGTCAAGGTCCCCGGCGCCGGCCACTTCCTCACCGAGGAAGCCCCCGACGAGGTGAACGCCGCCCTCCTCACGTGGCTCGGAACCCTTGGCTGACATGGAGCTCGAGCTTCCCGACGCCGGCGGCGTCACGTGGTCGGTGTGCGTCCGTGACGGCTTGGGTACGCCGTTGGCTTCCGCTGCGGCCGACGTGCCGTTGCGCACGGCGTCCGTCGGCAAGGTCCTGCTCCTCGTGGAGACGGCCCGGCTCATCGCCGCCGGCGACCTCTCCCCCGACGAGCCACTCACCCGCTCGGTCGACCTCTGGGTCGGCGACTCCGGACTCTGGCACACGCTCTCGGTCGAGACGCTCCCCCTCATCGACGTCGCTGCCCTCGTCGGCGCCGTCTCCGACAACCTCGCGACCAATGTCCTGCTCCGGCGGGTCGGGCTCGCCGAGGTCGCGGCCCGCGCCACCTCCCTCGGCCTGCGTGCAACCGCCCTGCACGACCGCGTTCGAGACGTCCGTGGCGCCGACCACCCGGCCACCTTGTCGACAGGCAACGCAACCGAGCTGAGCCGGTTGATGGCCCGCCTCGCCTCCGGCACTGCCGCCGGCCCGGACGCGGACCGCCTGGTGCGCCAGTGGCTTTCGGCCAACGTCGACCAGTCGATGGTCGGCTCGGCGCTCGTCGAGCAAGGTGGCCTAGATCCGATCGCCCACCACTCCTCGCTGGGCCTGCCGACGACGTTCTGGAACAAGACCGGGACGGACGCCGGGGTGAGGGCCGACGTCGGAGCTGTGACGTCGGCCGACCGGACGATCACCTGGGCCGCGGTCGCCAACTGGGACCCCTCCCCCGGCACGACGCTCGACCACCTCACGGTCTGGGCCGTCCTGCGCGGGATGCGCCACATCGGCGAGCAGGTCCTCACACAGCTCTGACGGTTCCCGGTGGGCCATCGGTGCGTGAACCGAAGCAACCGAGAGCAGACCGCGTCGATCTGAGGCAGTTGTCCCTCACTGAACGTCAACGACGGCGTCGTTGCGCGTGGGTTTCGGAGCGACTTCGGGGGACTTTGTCTCCCCACCGTATGACAAACCAGCCTAATTCGGACACAGCGAATTCTTATGGGCCCCAAAGGAACCCGGAAATGGGGATTCCGCAGACACATCGGTCGGGGCCGACCTAGTTTGTGCCTCACGTCGAGTCGCGGGGGCGAAGGTGTCGACGCTCTAAAGGGGAGAGGGACCCACCACCATGGCAACACGCCGACTTCTTGCTGCCCTAGCGGCAGCAATCACACTCACGGCCGCAGGCGCTCAAGCCGCACTGGCCGACGATGTCACCAACACTCTCGACGCGACGGTCGACTCCACTGCGGAGGTCATGACGCTCAACGCTGGCGGTGCCACTGGAAGCACGACGCTCGTTGTCAACCCGACCAACGGGGATGGCAAGAACGGCTGCAACCTGACGTCCTCGAGCACACTCGTGTTGTCGGTGAGCTCGAGCAGCGCAGCAGTGGCGGCGGTCTCGCCGTCCAGCGTGACCTTTGACAGTTGCGGTGCAGTACGGGTTCTCACCATTACACCCAAGATCGTCGGATCCACCACGGTTTCCTTGGGCCTCACGTCAAACAACACCGACGGAACCTTCAACTTGGTTCCCGCCACCTTCACCGTGAATGTCGCACCCGCGGCACCCTCCAACACGGCTCCCGTCGTCGCGGTCACGGGCGTCTCGGCCGGAGCCGACTACGAGTTCGGCAGCGTGCCCGTAGCTGCATGCTCGTTCACCGACCAGGAAGATCCGTCTCGAAGCTTCGCGGCGGACCTTTCGCCGATCTCCGGGCCCAACGCGAGCGAAGGCATCGGCAGCCAAACCGCCACCTGTAGCGCGTCCGACACCGGAGGCCTCGCTGCGACGGCCAGGTCGACCTACTCCATCGTTCCTGCCGCGACGACCACTACGGTGACTTGCTTGCCCGCGTCGGTCATCTACGACGGCACTGCGAAGAGCCCGTGCTCCGCGACGGTCACCGGGAACAGCCTCAGCGCGACCGTGCCGGTCACGTACTCGACTGACAACACCAGCGTTGGCACGGTCACGGCTTCGGCCACGTACGCCGGCACCGCGACCCAAAGGTCCAGCAACGGCAGTGCGACGTTCGCCATCACGAAGGCGTCGTCCACCACCTCCGTCACGTGCCCCAGCAGCACGCCGTGGACCGGTTCTCCCCTCACGCCGTGTTCCGTCGAGGTGACGGGGGCTGGCGGCCTTCACCTCACGCCTACGCCGTCCTACGCCGCCAACACGGCTGTCGGCACGGCGACAGCGACGTTCAGCTACGTCGGCGACACCAACCACACGGCCAGCAACGACTCCGCAGCCTTCGAGATCGTCCGCGCCGCGAGCCATGTTTCGATCACCTGCGAGCCGGCACAGGTCTACACCGGTCAACTCCTGTCGCCCTGCACGGCCACGGTGACATCCGCCGGTGGTTTCAGCCAGGACGTGCCAGTCTCCTACGGCAACAACACCGCGGCAGGCACGGCCTCTGCGTCGGCGTCGTTCTCCGGTGACGGGACTCACGCCCCGGCCAGTGGCTCGACGACATTCGCCATCGACAAGGCTAACTCCTCGGTGACGATCACGTGCGACCCTGCCACGTACAACGGCGCTGCACTGCAGCCGTGCACGGCGACCGTTCACGGCGCCGGCGTCGTCACCGGCACAGCCACCGCGCAGTACACCGACAACACCAACGCCGGGACCGGCAGCGTCCGGGCAAGCTACGCCGGCGACGCCAACCACTACGACAGCTCCAAGACCGCGTCCTTCACCATCGACAAGGCTGACTCCTTGGTGACAGTGACGTGCGCAGCAGG
>NZ_JBFUEN010000011.1:0-159759 GCF_056403915.1 Terrabacter sp. P2_E3 | reverse complement strand
TGACCGACGTGCGCCGCCCGCAGGCCCGGCACATCCACAGCCCGGCACCGGTGCGCCAGAACTCAGTGGCTTCGCACTTCGGGCACACGAACCCGTCGGGCCAGCGCAGTCCGGCCAGGTAGTCCAGGCAGGACTGGTTGTCCGGGAACCACTCCAGCAGCTGCTGGTAGGTGGACGGGTAGTCCACTCCCCGAACCGGATTCGCGGTCATCCACAGATCCTACTTCACCCAAGCAGATATGCAGAACACATGTTCGAAGGCGCGGCGATGGTGACGGCGGAGGACCTGGAGGCTCTCGTGTCGGCGCTGTCGCGAGTCGGGTCCGACGGGGACTCGGACCAGGAGCGGGTCGACCATCTCGCGGTCCTCGAGCGTGTGAAGTCCGCGGCGGCCGCGGCCCAGGTGCGGGTGACGGCGGCCTTCGTCGAGTCCCAGGCGCAGGTCGCACAGGCCTGGCTCGACCGGGCGCGGGAGTGCTCCGACGCCGGGGACTTCGACGGGTGGCGCGCCGCGCGGGGGCAGGCCCGCGCCGCGTCGGTCGACGACGAGGGTGCGGCGACCGGGCAGCCATCGACCCGGTCGCGCAGGCGAGGTTCGTCGGGTCTGACGGGGGTCGCGGCGCAGGTCGCCCTGGCCTGGCGCGAGTCACCCGTCCGCGGCGCGCAGCACGTGCGGCTGGCGCTCGCCCTGACCACGGAGATGCCGCACACGCTGGCCGCGCTCGAGGCGGGTGAGGTCAGCGAGTGGCGCGCGCAGATCATCATCACCGAGACCGCGACCCTGACGAGCGAGCAGCGCACCCTCGTCGACTCCGAGGTCGTCGGGCCAGTGGGTGACGCCGGTGACGCCCGGGACGTCGGCGAGCAGGTCGGTGCCCTGGGCGACCGCGAGCTCGCCCGTCGGGTCCGCGCCGCCGCGTACCGCGTCGACGCTGCCTCGGTCATGGCCCGGGCGGCGAAGGCGGAGGCCGAGCGGCGGGTCACGATCCGGCCCGCCCCTGACACGATGGCCTACGTCACCGCTCTGCTCCCCGTCGCGCAGGCCGTTGCCGCGCACGCCGCCCTCACTGCGGCCGCCGATACCGCCCGCGCCGGCGGCGACGAGCGGGGCAAGGGCCAGGTCATGGCCGACACGTTCGTCACCCGGCTCACCGGGCAGACTGCCGCCGACGCGGTCCCCGTCGAGGTCCAGCTCGTCAAGACCGACCGGGCCCTTCTCGCCGGCAACACCACGCCCGCGCAGATCCCCGGCTACGGCACCGTCCCTGCCGTCTGGGCCCGCACGCTGCTCACCCGGTCCAGTGACCCGGTGAACGAACGCTCGGCCCCCGCGACGGTGTGGCTACGGCGGCTCTACACCCACCCGGCCACCGGCACCCTCGTCGCGATGGACTCCACCCGCCGCACCTTCGAGGCAGGACTGCGGCGCTACCTCCTGACCCGCGACACCGGCATCTGCCGCACCCCCTGGTGCGATGCCCCTGCCCGACACCTCGACCACATCCACGACCATGCGGATGGCGGACCCACCAACGACACCAACGGCCAGGGCCTCTGCGTGCGCTGCAACCACACCAAACAGCTCCCCGGCTTCACCGCCGCGACCATCCTCACCCGACAACCCGGCGCACCCCACACAGTGCGCATCACCACCCCGACCGGGCACACCTACACCTCCCACGCGCCACCCCTGCTCCCCGGTCAGGGCCGGCGCGCGGTCTCGGCTGAGGTGACGACGTCGATGGCGTCGACGAGGCGGGTGCGCAGCGCCTGACCGCGGACTGAGAAGCCGCGCTGCGCGGCGGCATACTCCGCCTTTCCCTCGGCGGTCTCGATCCGCACCGGCTCGTAGCCGAGCTCCCGCAGGTCGTACGGCGCCGCCCGCATGTCGAGGGTGCGGATGTCGCGGGCCAGCTCGAAGCAGTCCATCACGAGGTCGCTCGACACGGCCGGCACGAGCTTGTGGGCCCACGTGTAGACGTCCATCTATGCGCGAGGATCGGATCAACAGCTGTGGGTAGGTCCCGTCCGCATGCCGAAGAGCGGACGTCCTAGCCGTGGACTCGCGGGTGCTCCGACATCTCTCATGATTGCCAAGCGAGAGGCTAGAGCGTTCGCGGCTAGCCCTTCGGCGAGGCCGCTACAGCGCTTGCGTGCGGAGCCGGAGGGCGTTGCTGATGACGCTGACGGAGGACAGGGCCATCGCCGCTGCGGCGATCATCGGGGAGAGAAGGAGCCCGAAGCTCGGGTAGAGGACGCCGGCGGCGAGGGGGATGCCGGCGGCGTTGTAGATGAAGGCGAACACGAGGTTCTGGCGGATGTTCGACATGGTGGCCTTGGACAACGCCCGGGAGCGGACGATGCCGGTGAGGTCGCCCTTGAGAAGGGTCACTCCGGCGCTCTCGATGGCGACGTCGGTGCCGGTGCTCATGGCGATGCCGACATCGGCCGCGGTCAGGGCGGGTGCGTCGTTGACGCCGTCACCAGCCATCGCGACGACGCGCCCTTCGGCGCGCAGCGCCTGGACGACGTCGCTCTTGTGGTCGGGCAGGACCTCGGCCTCGACGCGGTCGATGCCGAGGCTGCGGGCGACGGCGTTCGCGGTGACCTTGTTGTCGCCGGTGAGCATGACGACGTCAATGCCGTCCGCGCGTAGCTCCTTCAACGCGGCGGCGGTGGTGTCCTTGACCGGGTCGGCGATGGCGAGCACGCCGGCCACGCGACTGTCGATCGCGACGTAGACGGCGCTGGCGCCATCGGCGCGCAGCCGGTCCGCGTCGGCGTCCTTGGTGGCTGTGTCGACGTCATGCCCGGCGAGGAACCGTTGACTGCCCACGAGGACGCGTCTTCCGTCGACGGTGCCGGTGACGCCCTTGCCGACGGGCGCGTCGAAGTCGGCTACGTCAGGAATGCTCAGCCCGGCGTCGGTGGCGGCGCGGACGATGGCCATCCCGAGGGGGTGCTCGCTGGCGCGTTCGACGCCGGCGGCGAGCCGGAGGAGCTCGTCCTGGTCCGTGCCGTCGGCGGCGGCGACGTGGGTGACCGAGGGGCGGCCCTGGGTCAGGGTGCCGGTCTTGTCAACGACCAGGGTGTCGACCTTCTCCATCCGCTCGAGTGCTTCGGCGTTCTTGATGAGGACGCCGAGGGAGGCGCCGCGGCCGACGCCGACCATGATCGAGACTGGCGTCGCGAGCCCCAGGGCGCAGGGGCAGGCGATGATAAGCACGCTGACGGCGATGACGAGGGCGTGCGCCAGGCGGGGCTCAGGCCCGACGGTCGCCCACACGATGAACGCGACCAGTGCCGCGGCGATGACGACGGGCACGAACACGGCCGACACCCTGTCGGCGAGCCGCTGGATGGGGGCGCGGGAGCGTTGCGCGTCGGCGACCATCTGGACGATGCGGGCGAGCATCGTGTCCCGGCCGACGTTGTCGGCGCGCATGACGATCGACCCGGTCTGGTTGACGGTGCCGCCGATGACGGCGTCACCGGCCCGCTTGGTGACGGGCATGGACTCGCCGGTGACCATGGACTCGTCCAGGGTCGAGCGGCCGTCCTGGACGGCTCCGTCGACGGGGACGGACTCGCCGGGCCGGACGCGCAGCAGGTCTCCGACCTGGACCTGCTCGAGGCTGACGTCGGCCTCGGTCCCGTCGGGGTCGATCCGGTGTGCGGTCTTGGGGGTGAGGTCGAGCAGGGCGCGGATGGCGCCGGAGGTGCTCTCTCGGGCGCGTAGCTCGAGGACCTGCCCGAGCAGGACGAGGGTGGTGATGACGGCGGCGGCCTCGAAGTAGACGGCGACCGTCCCGTCCATCCGGAAGGACTCGGGGAACAGCTGCGGTGCGACGGTGGCGACCACGCTGAACAGCCACGCGACGCCGGTGCCCATCGCAATGAGGGTGAACATGTTCAGCTTCATCGTCCGGACGGAGGTCCAGCCGCGCTCGAAGAACGGCCATCCAGCCCAGAGCACGACGGGGGTCGCTAGGACGAGCTGCCCCCAGGTGGCCACCGAGGCAGGGATGGCGTCGTTCAAGGCGGGGATGAGTTCGCGCCCCATCGAGAGGACGAGCACCGGGATGGTGAGGGCGACGGCGACCTTGAACCGGCGGGTCATGTCGGCGAGCTCGGGGTTGGGGCCGCTGTCTGCGGTCACGGTGACGGGCTCGAGGGCCATGCCGCAGATCGGGCAGGTGCCCGGGCCGGGCCGGCGGATCTCGGGGTGCATCGGGCAGGTCCACTCGGTGACGTCGCTGGGGGCCGCTGCGGTGCCGGCGGGGTCCTCACGGTCGTGATGGTCGTGCTCTCGATGGTCGTGACCGGAGCCTGCATGTCCTGCCGGGCCGGTCAGGTAGGCGTCCGGGCGCGCCTCGAACCTCGCGCGGCAGTCGGGGGAGCAGAAGTAGTAGTCGTGGCCGTCCCGCTCGAGGTGGTGCTCGCTGGTAGCGGGGTCGACGTCCATGCCGCAGACGGGGTCCTGCACCAACGAGCCCGTCGGGGAGATCGAGTGCTCGCTGTGCGTGTCCATGTCTCCATGATACCCCCATGGGGTATATGCGCAAGGGTGTGATGAGCCTTGGGGCGCCCAGCGGTCCCCTCGCCGGAGTTGAGACGGGCGGGCCCGACACCGGAGCGGGCGACGGCAATACGAGCCACCGCCCCGGTGGAGCGAACTGTTCTGGCCCCGACGAGGCGCCGAATCCGTTGTGACGCCCTGTTCGCCGATGGGCACGTACAACAAGACCTCGATGTGGACGCAGCACTCGACGGAAGGCGCTACCCAGCCGACGCGTGGGCCACTCGCCAAGCGGCCGGAGCTACATGTCCCGAAGTCGGCCGCGGCCAATGGGTGGAGTACGCCACGGGTCGAGTTCTCGAAGGCCGCCCGCGGACTGAATGAAACGTCCTGACTTGCCGCGCTTGCGTTCAGCTCGAGGTTCGGGAGATCTGAAGCGTGAGCTCGATGGCGTCGACGAGGCGGGTTCGCAGCGCCTGACCGCGGACCGAGAAGCCGCGCTGCGCGGCGGCATACTCCGCCTTTCCCTCGGCGGTCTCGATCCGCACCGGCTCGTGGCCGAGCTCCCGCAGGTCGTACGGCGCCGCCCGCATGTCGAGGGTGCGGATGTCGCGGGCCAGCTCGAAGCAGTCCATGACGAGGTCGCTCGACACGGCGGGCACGAGCTTGTGGGCCCACTTGTAGAGGTCCATCCCGGCGTGGAGGCACCCCGGCTGCTCGAGGGCCGTCTGGCTCTCACGGGTCGGCGTCAACACGTTGAGTGGAGCGGCCTCGGGGGTGAAGAAGCGGTACGCGTCGAAGTGCGAGCAGGCGACCTGGTGGCTCTCGACCACGGCGTCGGTCCCGGCGCCGCCGAGCCGCAGCGGCCATCCCGCGTGCCGCACGTCGGTCGGGTCGAGCCGGTAGACCATGGCCCACTCGTGCAGCCCGAAGCAGCCGAACCGCGCCGGTCGACCTGCCGTGCCCACGAGCAGCTCGCGGACGAAGCTCAGCGTGTCGCCGCGGGCGGCCGTGAAGGCCTCGACGTCCACCCCGACGACGTCGCCGTCGACCTCGTAGAAGCGCCAGTCGACCTGCGGCGCGTGCGCTGCCCCCACGAGGGACGTGCCGGCCCCGGGGTGCCAGCGGCGCAGCTGTGCTGGCTTGAACGCGTAGTAGGTGAAGAGGAAGTCCTCGACCGGGTGCTTGCGGTGGTCGCGTCGGCGAGCCAGGTGCGCTGAGGTCGCTGTGTCGACACGCGCCTCGTGCGCCGCCGTCCGCTCGCGCCACTCCGGCTCGCTCATCACCTGCACCCCACGAGGGTAGGCGAGTCGCGGCCCCGAACCCCACCGCGCACCCGCGACCCGAGGGCAGGATGGCCTCATGGCACCGGACGCGGAGCGACCCACCCACCTGCTGCACCGGCTGACCTCCTACACCCCGGAGCGGGAGTGGACCGAGGTCCCCGATGACGATCGGCTCGTGCAGGACCTGGTGCCCAACGACGTGACGCGGCGGCCCCGGTCCTACAAGCGCTACGACGACGACCTGCGACGAGTCCTCCTGCCGCCCGACCTCCCCGCGTCGTCGGCGGCGGCCACCGCCGTGCTCGCCGGCACGGCGACGGTTGCGCCGAGCCGTCTCGACCTCCCCGGCCTGGCCCGTCTGCTCTTCCTGTCGTCCGGCGTCACCCGGCGCACGACGCGCCCCGACGGCGGGGTCATGCTCTTCCGCGCGGCCGGCTCGGCCGGGGCGCGCTTCCCGCTCGAGCTCTACGTCGCCGTGCCGCGCGGGGCGGGCGTCGAGGGGCTCGAGCCGGGCCTGCACTGGTACGACCCCGAGGCCCACGCCCTCGTCGTCCTCGGCCCCGCGCCGTCGGGCGACGCCGTGACCGTCGTCGTGACAGGGGTGCCGTGGCGCACCGGCTGGCGCTATCGCGAGCGCGGCTTCCGCCACATCTACTGGGACGCCGGCACCATGCTGGCCCAGACGCTCACCCTCGCCGACGCGGCAGGCCTGACAGCACGGCTCTTCACGACCTTCCCCGATGCCGAGGTGGCCGCCCTCGTCGGCGCCGACCGCGTGCACGAGTTCCCGGTCGCCCTCGTGGCCCTCGGTCCCGGCGACCCGGCCGTGCACCTGACGGGCGACCCGATGTCGGGCCACCACGACGCCGACGGTCTCGAGTTCCCGCTCGTGACGGCCGCCCAACGTGCGGGGGAGCAGCGCGCCCTCGGCGCCGAGCTCGAGCGCGGGGCTCCGGTCGCGCTCACCGCCGAGGGCGGACCCAGCACCGATGCCGTCGTCGTCAGCAAGGGGTCGATCCGCCGGCTCCACCCCGACCGGTCGCTTCCGCGCCACGTGCTCGTCGACGCCATGAGCGCCTCGCTGCGCGGCATCGACGTCCCGCACTGGCTCGGCGTCAGCGGCGTCGACGACGTGCCCACCGGCATCCACCGGTGGCCCGACCTCGCGTCGCCGGTGCGCCCTCTCGACGAGCGGTCCGTCCGCGACGAGCTCTTCGCGGCCGCCCTCGAGCAGGGCCTCGCCCGCGACGCCGCCTTCGTCGCCATGAGCGGCGCGCCACTGGACGACCTCGACGACCACGCCTATCGCGAGGCGCAGCTGCTTGCCGGCGTCGCCGAGGGCCGCCTGCACCTCATGGCGTACGCGTTGGGCGCGGCCGCGTCGGGCATGACCTTCCGCGACTCCGACCTCGCACACCTCCTCGGGACGGACGTGGCCGGTCTGCTGTGGACGTGCGTCGGCGTGCCGGAGTACCGCACCCGGCCTAGCGGGCAGCCCGGGTCGCCGGCGGACGTCACGATCGTCTGGCCGCGCTGACCGCCCTCCGCGGGGGAGTGCCACCCGTCGTAGGGTGGGCGCGTGCGCATCGCGAGGTTCACGACCGGGGACGACCCGGCATACGGCATCGTCCAGGGCGACCCCGGCAGCGAGGTGATCACGCCGCTGTCCGGCGACCCGCTCTACATCGGCCTCCAGCCGAGCGGACAGCCGCCCGTCATGCTCGACGACGTGCGCCTGCTCGCACCCGTCATCCCGCGCTCCAAGATCGTCGCGATCGGCAAGAACTACGCCGACCACGCCAAGGAGATGGGCGGCGAGGCGCCGGCCGAGCCGATGATGTTCTTCAAGCCCAACACCGCCGTCGTCGGTCCGTTCGACCCCGTCGTGCTCCCGGCCGGCAGCAGCGAGATCTCCTACGAGGGCGAGCTCGCGGTCGTCATCAAGACCATCACCAAGGGCGTCAAGGCCAACGACGCGGCCGAGTGCATCTACGGCTACACCATCGCCAACGACGTCACGGCCCGGGACTGGCAGCGCAGCGACGGCCAGTGGGCCCGCGCCAAGGGCTTCGACACGAGCTGCCCGCTCGGCCCGTGGGTCGAGACCGAGCTCGACCCCGCCGACCTCTCGATCGTCACGACGCTCGACGGCGACGTGAAGCAGGACGGCACGACCGCCGACATGATCCACGGCATCGCGACGATCATCGAGTACGCCTCGGCGGCCTTCACGCTGCTGCCCGGTGACGTCATCCTCACCGGCACGCCGGCCGGCGTCGGGCTCGTCGAGGCGGGTCAGCAGGTCACCGTCGAGATCGCGGGCATCGGGTCGCTGACCAACACCTTCGTGCGTCGCTGACCCTTTCGGGCTCCCACTAGGCTGGGTCGCACCATGAGCGACAACACCACCAGCACAGGTATGCCGTCTTCCCCCGCCAGCGACGCCGGCGAGCACGTCGAGATCCGCACCGAGGAGCGCGTCCGCGTCTCGACCTCGGACGGCTCCGGTCCGGTGCGCACTCGCGTCGCCCCGAGCCCGACCGGTGACCCGCACGTCGGCACGGCCTACATGTCGCTCTTCAACCTCGCCTTCACCCGGCAGCAGGGCGGCCAGTTCGTCCTGCGCGTCGAGGACACCGACCGCGCGCGCTTCCGTGAGGACTCCGAGGCCCAGCTCTACGACACCCTCGCGTGGCTCGGGCTGCACTGGGACGAGGGCCCGGACATCGGTGGGCCCTTCGCGCCGTACCGCCAGTCCGAGCGTCTCGACACGTACCGCCCCTACGTCGAGCGCCTCCTCGAGGACGGCCACGCGTACTACTGCTGGTGCTCCAAGGAGCGTCTCGACCAGATGCGCGAGATCCAGCAGAAGACGAAGCAGCCGACCGGCTACGACCGTCTGTGCGTCGGCAGGACGCGTGAGGAGCGCGCCGCGCTGCCCGGCTTCAGCGAGACGCCGGTCGTGCGCATGCTCGTGCCCGACGACGTGCCGCTCGTCTTCGACGACGTCATCCGCGGCAAGGTGTCGGCGCCGCGCCCCGACGACCAGGTGATCCTCAAGGCCGACGGGTTCCCGACCTACCACCTCGCTGTCGTCGTCGACGACCACCTCATGGGCATCACCCACGTCGTGCGCGGCGAGGAGTGGATCAGCTCGACGCCGAAGCACGTCCTGCTCTACCGCTGGCTCGGGCTCGAGCCGCCGACGTTCGCGCACATGCCGTTGCTGCGCAACACCGACAAGTCCAAGATCTCCAAGCGCAAGAACCCCGCCGCCCGTCTCACGTGGTTCCGGGAGCAGGGCTACCTGCCCGAGGCGCTCGTGAACTTTCTTGCGCTGCTGGCCTACCCGCCGCAGCAGGACGCCGAGGGTGCCGACGTCGAGGTCTTCACCTTCGACGAGTTCAGCCGCACGTTCGACTGGGCCAAGGTCAACCCGATCGGCCCGATCTTCGACCTCAAGAAGCTCGACTGGCTCAACGGCGTCTACATCCGGTCGCTCGAGGTGGGCGAGTTCGCGAGCCGGCTGCTGCCCTACCTCGTCGCCGACGGCGTGCTCGGCGAGACGCAGTCGCTCGGTGAGCTGGCGCGCCTCAAGTCCGTCGCGGAGCTGATCCAGACCCGCATGGCCCTGCTCACCGAGGCGCCGGCGCTCGTGCGTCCGTTCTTCGTCGCCGACGACCAGCTCGTCATCGACGAGGACGCGCGTGCCCAGCTCAAGGACGACGCGCCGGCCGTGCTCGACGCGGCGCTCAAGGTGCTCGGCGACATCGACGACCACGGCATCGGCGTCCTCGGCACGGGCAGCCCGTGGAACGCCGCGGGCATCGAGGAGGCGCTGCGCGCCGCGATCGTCGACGGGCTCGGCATCAAGCCGCGCCTCGCCTTCGGCCCGCTGCGCACGGCCGTCTCGGGCGCCCGCATCTCGCCGCCGCTCTTCGAGTCGATGGAGATCCTCGGCAAGACCTCGACCCTGAGCCGCCTCCGGTCGCTGCGCGACTCGCTCTGAGGACATCGGGGTGGAGGGCGTGGGGGGCTGGTCCTGGCCGCTGCACGGCATCCGCCTGCACACGGCCGACCTCGACCTGACGGTCATGACCGAGGCGGACCTGCCGACGTTGTGGGCCCTGCTGCCCGACGACCTCGAGCTCAACCCGCACGCGACGACGTATGCCGGCCTCGACGTCCCGGCGAACCGTCGGGCCGTCCTCGCGCAGGGTTACTGGCGCGCCCTCGGGATGTGGTCGCCCGACGACTGGGCGCTGCCCTTCGTCGTCCGTTCGGCGGGCGCCGTCGTGGGCGCCCAGTGGCTCGAGGGGCCCGACTGGCGCTCCGACCGCACCGTCGACTCCTCGTCCTGGCTCGTCGCCGGAGCGCGGGGGAGGGGGCTCGGACGGCAGATGCGGGCCGCGGTGCTCGCTCTCGCCTTCGGCCCGTTGAGGGCCGAGGCGGCGATCAGCTCGGCCGTGGTCGACAACGCGCCGTCGCTCGGCGTCTCACGCTCCCTCGGCTACCACGACACCCACCGTTCGGTGCTCGAGCACTCGGGGCAGACGCTGCAGCACGTGCGCCTCGACCGGAAGACGTGGGACGCCTCGGGCCGGTCGCGGCACGTCGTCGTCGAGGGTGTCGACCCGGCCCTGCCCCTCTTCGGCCTCGACCCGTGACAGGAGTCCACTCGTGAACCCGCCCAGCCTCGCCGCCGTCCTCGACGGCGTGCGCGCCGTGCTGCTCGACGTCGACGACACCATCGTCGACACGGAGGAGGCGATGGTCGCCGCCGGGACCGAGGCGGCCGCCGCGATCTGGCCGCACCGCTCGGGCCTCGACCACCGTGCCATGGCGCAGCGCTACTACGACGACCCGGAGCGCTGGTTCCCGCGCTACGCCTCCGGCGACGTCCCGTTCGACACGATGCGGTCGGGTCGGCTCGCCGAGGTGGCCGTGGCGTTCGGCCTCGAGGTTCCCGACGGCGCCCACCGGTCCTTCGAGGACGCGTACGCCCCGGCCTTCCGCAGCGCCCAGCGGCTCTTCCCCGACGTGCCGGGACTGCTGTCCGCCGCCGAGCAGGAGGGACTTCCCGTCGCGCTGCTGACGAACTCCGCGCACGCGCCGACCCGCGTCAAGCTCGAGGCCCTCGACCTCGCCGAGCGCTTCGAGGTCGTCGTGACGACCGACACCCTCGGCTTCGGCAAGCCCGACCCGCGCGTCTACCTCGAGGCGTGCCGGCTCGTCGGTGCCGAGCCCCACCGGGTGGTCTGCATCGGCGACAGCATCGAGTGGGACGTGCTCGGGGCCCAGGCTGCCGGCCTGCGTGCCGTCTGGCTCGATCGAGGGGGTCTCGGGACGACCGAGCTGGTCGCCACCGTGCGCGGTCTGGACGAGGTCGCGGCCGCGCTCGACCGCCGATTTGGGCCACCGCTCACGGACCGGTAGTATTCCCATTCGGTTCACCCCGTACCGGCCGCGAGGCAGGCTCGGAGTGAAACCCCTTGGGGTATGGTGTAATTGGCAACACTACGGTTTCTGGTTCCGTCATTCTAGGTTCGAGTCCTGGTACCCCAGCTCTGGTTCACGGCAACGTGAGCCGATTCGGAGAAATCCAGCCTTCACGGTAAGGTTTCTTCTCGTGCCGAGTCCGCTCGGCACCGCTCACGGCCCCGTTGTGTAGCGGCCTAGCACGCCGCCCTCTCAAGGCGGTAGCGCGGGTTCGAATCCCGTCGGGGCTACGTGATGCTCGAGAGGGCACAAGAAGACCCCGGTCCACATGGACCGGGGTCTTCTTGCATGTCAGGGTGGCCCACGGTCGAGGC
This sequence comes from Terrabacter sp. P2_E3, assembly GCF_056403915.1. Classification (NCBI taxonomy): domain Bacteria; kingdom Bacillati; phylum Actinomycetota; class Actinomycetes; order Micrococcales; family Intrasporangiaceae; genus Terrabacter; species Terrabacter sp. P2_E3. The sequence goes on along the minus strand of NZ_JBFUEN010000011.1, from coordinate 148,141 downwards.
ACCCTATGCTGACGCTCGTCATAGGCACGCCGAGCAAGGAGCCGCCGCATGACCGCGACGACCGCCGTCGCCCCTCCGGAGGTCACCGCCCGCCGCCGTTCCTGGCGCCCGGCGCTGGGCACTCCCCGCCGGGTCTTCGACACGACGTTCTCCGGCGTCGGCCTCACCGTGGCGGCGTGGTTCTTTGCGCTGTCGCTGCTGCCCTCGCTCCTGCCTCGTGGCGCGATGGTGCAAGGCATCGCCTCGGGTGTCACCGTGATGATCGGCTACGGCATCGGTGCGGGCACCCAGGCGCTCTGGCGCTACCTCGGGATCCCGAGCGTGCCTGGCCGGGCGCGACGCATCCTCGTGGCGATCTTCGTGGGCCTCGGCCTCTGGGCTGCGGTCTTCACCGGCTGGCGCCAGGTCGGCTGGCAGAACGAGATCCGCACGCTCTACGGGATGGAGCCGGCGTCGCCGACCCAGTGGCCCGTCGTCATCGGCCTCACGGTGCTCCTCGCCGTCCTCATCCTCGTCGTCGCCCGGAGCCTGCGCCTGCTCTTCCGCACCGTCTTCCGCTGGCTCGGGCGCCGCCTGCCCCGCCGTGTGGCGGTCGTCGTCGGCTCGGCGGTCCTGCTCGCCCTGATCTGGTCGCTGCTCACCGGCGTCCTCGTCAACGGCTTCTTCGCCGTGGCCAACAACACCTTCGCGCCACGTGACACGCTCATCGCCGAGGACATGAACCGTCCGCAGGTCCCCGAGCGCTCCGGCAGCCCGCAGTCGCTCTCCAGCTGGGACCTGCTCGGGCGCCAGGGACGCTACTTCGTCGGTGGTGGACCGACCGTCGCCGAGCTCGACGCCGCGAACGGCGGCGGCGCGAAGGAGCCGATCCGGGTCTATGCCGGTCTCCGCTCCGCCGAGACCGTGCAGGGGCGCGCCGACGTCGTCCTCGCCGAGCTGAAGCGAACCGGCGCCTTCGACCGCAAGATCCTCGTCGTCGCCACGACGACCGGCACCGGCTTCCTCGACCAGAACGGCACCGACCCCCTCGAGTTCCTCTGGAACGGTGACACCGCCATCGCGGGCGTCCAGTACTCCTACCTGCCGTCGTGGATCTCGCTCCTCGCCGACCAGGACGCCGTCCGCGAGACCTCCCGCGTCGTCTTCGACACCATCCACCAGTACTGGTCGACGCTGCCCGAGGCGAGCCGGCCGAAGCTCTACCTCTACGGGCTCTCCCTCGGCTCGTTCGGCGTCGAGAGCATCCTGTCCTCGATCAACGTCATCAACGAGCCGATCGACGGCGCCCTGATGTCGGGGCCGCCGTTCGTCAACGACCTCCACGCCCGGCTCACGGCCCAGCGTCAGCCCGACAGCCCGGCATACCTGCCGGTCTACGAGCAGGGCCGTACGGTGCGTTTCACCGCGGAGCAGAACGGCCTGGACCGCGGGGGCTCGACCTGGGGTCCGACGCGGCTCGTCTACCTCCAGCACGCGAGCGACCCCATCGTCTTCTTCTCGCCGAGCATGGCCTTCAGCTCGCCCGAGTGGCTCAAGGACGGCGAGCGTGGGCCGGACGTGTCGGCGCGGATGGGCTGGTTCCCCCTCGTGACGATGTGGCAGGTGCTGCTCGACCTGCCGGGCGCGGGCAGCATCCCGATGGGCTACGGGCACCTCTACTCGGCCACGTCCAACCTCGAGTCGTGGGTCGCCGTGACGAACCCGCCCGGCTGGACACCCGACAGGACGGCGGCGCTGGCGTCCGTCCTCGAGAAGCGGCCCTACAAGGACACCTGAGCCTCGTCCCTGCGTGACTGGAGCCCGGCGCGGGCGAGGTCACGCAGGGAGGCGCCGGGGAGGTACGCCGAGGTCAGGGCGAGTCCGATGCGCGGCAGGGCGGCCTCGTCGGCGAAGACGAGGTAGACCGGCTCGTGCCGGGGGCGGAACTTCTGCTTGAAGGTGTCGAGCGACCGGAAGCCGTACAGGGGTTCCATGGCCTCTCCGAGCTGGTCGAGCAGTCGCTCGAGCGCGGCCCGCTCGGCCGTCCCGTCGCCGGAGTGCGCGAGCGGCGCTCCTGAGAGCGACACGAACGACGCACCCTGCTCACGGAAGGACAGGCAGGCGCTCGCGATGAGGAACTCGGTCACCGGCCGGAAGCCGTCCGGGAGGCGCCGCATGACGTCGAGCGTCCACCCGCGGACCTCGCCGCCGGCGGAGTGGACGGGCAGCCACGAGGTCACGCCGTGGACCGTCATGTCGGCGTCGACGGCCAGGCCTACGCGCGTGTCGGGGTCGAGGGCCTCGTCGACGCCCCCGAGCGTGAAGCCCATCTCGGGCAGCCCTTTGTCCGAGACCCAGAGCTCGGAGATGGCGCGCACCTGGGTCAGCAGGCCGCGGGGCATCTCGGCGAGCTGCCCCTCGCGGTAGGTGATCCCGTCCTTCGTCGCCCGGTTGAGGGCCGTGCGGACGCTCTGCCAGGACTTGCCCTTGAACTCGAGGTCGGGCAGGTCGATGATCGCCTCCTCGGCCACGAGCACGTCGCGCCGGCCGTGGGCACGCCCCCAGTCGGCCACCTCCTGTGTGACGGAGAAGAAGCACACCATGAGCCCGTGCGTCTCCTGCTCGTCGACGTAACCCTGGAGCACGTCAGCGCGCGTCGCGGCGTCCGCACCGACGGGGTCGCCGAGGGCGATGGCCGTGCCCCGGTGCACCTGGAAGGCGACGTAGCCGACCGGTGCACCCGACGGGTCGCGGTGGACGTACCAGTGGTTGTCGGGCCAGGTGCCCATCCACGCCATCGTCGACCCACCGTGCTCCTTGAGGAGTGCCACTGCGGTCTCCCGGTCGCTCGCCCCGGTCGCGAGCTCCCTGCGCCGCTTCCGTCGTGACCGCGCCTGGAAGGCCGACCGCCCGAGCACGAGGACGGCGAGCTGGAGCAGCGTGATGACCACGGTGACGACGAGCTCGGGGATGGAGGTCGCGACCTGTCCGTCGCCGTTGAGCTGGTCGGGCGCCACGACCTCGACGACGATGAGCAGGGACTGGGCCAGCAGGGAGAGGGTCGCGAGCCCGCCGGCGAGGAACCACACCCGACGCGAGCCGCGCCGCAGGCCGTCGGCGAGCAGGAGCGAGATGGCTGCGCTGATGAGGACGCTGAAGGCGTCCGTGTCGTCGGAGGTCGCCCCGAGCGGCCCGTCCGACGGCGTGAAGTAGAGCAGGATCTGGACCAGCGCGCTGACGAGGTAGAAGGCTGACGACACGACCCGCCACTCGTGCCGGCTGAAGCGAGGCAGCGCGAGCGACGGTCGGCGGCCGAGCAGGACCGGCCCGAGCGCGAGCCCGACCGAGATGCCGATGGCGTGCTCGAGGTCCCAGAGACGTCCGACGTAGAGGAGTGCGACGACGGCGTAGAGGGACAGGACCGCTCTGAGCCGCCCGCGCCACGGCGGGGTGAGGGTTGCGCTCGCCGCGGCCACCGCTCCGAGGGCACCGGCGCTGAACCCTGCATCCAGCTCTGCCGCGAGCCGGGCGGCCCACTCCCAGCCGGTGCCGTCGACGACGAGCAGGAACAGCGAGGCCAGCAGGACGCCGGCCAGGTGCGTCGACGTCGCGGCGACCGCGACCCGACGGGTGCCCAGACGCCACTCCGACCAGCCGACCATGAGCAGGGCTCCGCCGGCCACGGGGAGGTACTGCGACGGGGTGAGGGCGAAGAAGGCGCCGGTGACCGGTGTCCACCAACGGCCGTCCTGGAGAGCCGGGAGACCGTACGCGACGTGGTTGACGAGGTCCCGGTCCTCGAGCGCGTTCCACAGCGTGCCGGTCGCCAGTGCCAGCACGAGCATGGTGCCGACGACGACGACGATCGTGAAGGGCAGGCGGCGGGCGAGGGCGGTCGCCCGGGCCGTCGGACCGGGGTCCGGTGCGTCGTCGGGGTCGTTCGAAGCTGTCGTCACGCGCGCGGCCCCTTCCCGGGTCTCCGGTCCGCGGTGGACCTGTTGCGATGCTAGTGCGCGGTGCTCGCGGAGGGGGTGGCCGTCGTCCCGGGGCCGCCGAGCCGTCGGGCACTGACCGACTCCTGCCCCACACGTCTCAGGGCGAGCAGCACCGGGTCGGTCAGGACGGTGCCGACGATGGCGTAGCGCAGGGCCTCCTCGGGCGGGGCGGTGGCCAGAGCAGGCGCGACATCGGTCTCGGCGACCGAGAGCATGGCCCGGTGCCACGTGTCGAGCGTCGCGTCGTCGACGCTCCACCCTCCGGCAGCAGCGGCCGTGAGCGCCTGGGCGAGCTGGAGCCCGGCCGGCGAGTGCTCACAGCCCGGCGGCCCGAGGGCGCGCACCCGCTCGAGCGACTCGGGCGTGACGTCCCCTGCGGCCCCCGGGGTGACGTGGGGGCGCAGGGCCTCGTGCGCGGCCCCGAGGAGCTCGTGCCGGCTTGCGGGTGGCTCGTCGAGGGCATGGACGACCTCGCGTACCCGGTCGATCGAGAGCCGGCCCACGTCGACGAGGGTGCGCACGAGGCGGACCCGCTCGACGTGGCTCTCGTCGTAGGAGGCGCGGGTGACGCCCTGGGCCACGCCGGCATGGAGCAGCCCTTCCCGCAGGTAGTACTTGAGCGTGGGGATGCTGACGCCGGTGGCTTCGGCGAGCTCGGAGATGCGCATGAAGTCCTCCCTTGACTTTGGATAGTATGACTGTCCAAACTTGGATAGCACCACTATCCGAGAGGCGTGTCATGAGCGGTTTTCTCCACACGAGCCACACCCACGACGGCGAGCTCGCCGTCTTCCTCATCGGCATGCGGGTCAACCACCCGTGGCGCCCCGACCTCTGGGGTCCGGTGTTCGCCGCGATGCCGGGCATGATCAGCGAGCTGTATGCGGCCAAGGCCGCCGCCGCACGCGGGGACGGGCCCGACCTCGGTTTCCTCGAGGCCCGCACGCTTCTCGGCTCGGGAGGGCCCACCCTCGTGCAGTACTGGCGGGACGTCGAGTCGGTGTACGCCTACGCCAACGACCCCGAGCGACGCCACCGTCCGGCCTGGACGGCCTTCTACCGTCGGAGCCGAAGGGCGACCGGCGCCGTCGGCATCTGGCACGAGACGTATGCCGTCCCGGCCGGTGGGCACGAGAGCCTCTACGTCGGGATGCCGCCGACCGGGCTCGGCAAGGCCTTCGGCCTGACCGAGGACCGCAGCCGTCGACGGCACGCCCGGATCGGCCGGAGCGAGGTCGCCGCCGGCAGCGCCGCCCCGGAGGGCGTCGTCAGCTGAGCTCGCGCAGGCCGGGCAGCACGTCGGCCGAGAACTGCTCGAGGAACCGGCCCTGGTCGTGGCCGGGCGCGTGGAAGACGACGTGGTTGAAACCCCAGTCGACGTACTGGCGCACCGCGTCGACGGCCTCGGCCGGGTCGCTCGTGACGATCCAGCGCTTGGCGATCTCCTCGTCGGACAGCTCGTCGGCCAGGCGTTCCATCTCGACCGGGTCGTCGACGCCGTGCTTCTGCTCGGCGCTGAGCGACAGGGGCGCCCAGAAGCGCACGTTGTGCAGCGCCTGGTCGGGGTCACGGTCGTAGGAGAGCTTGATCTCGATCATCCGGTCGATGTCGTGACGCGTGCGCCCGGACTTGGCCAGACCCTCGTCGACGGCGGGCAGCAGCTTGTCCTCGTAGAGCTCGCGGCCCTTCCCGGAGGTGCAGATGAACCCGTCACCCGACCGGCCGGCATACCTCGCGACGAGCGGACCGCCGGCCGCGACGTAGACGGGGATGGGCTGCTCGGGGCGGTCGTAGACCGTCGCCGCGTGCGTCCGGTAGTAGTCGCCCTCGAAGTCGACACGCTCCTCGGTCCACAGCTTGCGCATGAGCGTCACGGCCTCTCGCAGCCGCGCGAAGCGCTCCTTGAACTCCGGCCACGGCGAGCCCGCGGCGCCGACGGCCACCTCGTTGAGGGCTTCGCCGGTGCCGATGCCGAGGACGATGCGTCCGGGGTTGAGGGCTCCCAGCGTGCCGAAGGCCTGCGCCACGACGGCCGGGTTGTAGCGGAACGTCGGGGTCATGACCGACGTGCCGAGCTGGATCCGCTCGGTGCGCTCGCCCGCGGCCGCGAGCCAGCTCATCGCGAAGGGGGCGTGGCCCTGCTGGTGCCGCCAGGGCTGGAAGTGGTCGGAGATGAAGGCCGAGTCGAGCCCGACCTGCTCGGCCTGCGTGGCCAACGTGACGAGGTCGCGCGGACCGAACTGCTCCGCGGACGCCTTCCAACCAACCTTGAGCACACCGACTCCTTCGGGCCGTGGGGGAGTGACCTCCGTCAGCCTACGTCGGGGTGCACAGGGGCCGTCGGGCCGTCACCAGTGGACGACGACCTGGTCGCCGATCCGCACCTCTCCGTAGAGCTGGATGAGCAGCGGCTTGTTGCGGACGTTGACGCAGCCGTGCGAGGCGCCGGCGTAGCCGAGGCGAGCGAAGTTCGAGGAGTAGTGCACGGCCTGGCCGCCGGAGAAGAACATCGAGTACGGCATGGGCGTGTGGTAGAGGTTCGAGATGACGTCGACCTTCTTCTTGTAGACGGAGAAGACGCCCTCGCGGGTGGGTAGCTCGTCGCTGCCGAACCGCACGTCGAAGCCGTACTGCGGCACGCCGTCGACGACCCAGGTGAGGCGCTTCGTCGACTTGCTGACGCACATGACACGACCGGTCATGCAGCGCTCGTCGACGTCCCACGAGACGGACGCGGGGCTGGGCTCGACGGGCTTCGGCTTGACGTTGGCGAGCTCGTCGGTCGTCGGTCGGTGCGTCATCGACACGAGGCGGTCCCACGTGCGCTCGTCGAGCGTGCCGGTCGCGTCGAAGCCGCGCTTGGCCTGGAATCCACGGACTGCGGCGGTCGTCTTGCTGCCGTAGCGGTCGCTGACGTCGCCGTCGAACCAGCTCAGCTGTCGCAGCCGGGCCTGCAGGGAGCGCACCTTCGGGCCGGTGTCGCCGGCGCGGAGCATGATGACCGGTGCCGGCTCGGGCTCGGCCGTCGCCGAGGGAGTGGGTTTCGAGGGCTGCGTCGGCCGCGCCGGCGTCTGCTGCGTGGGCGTCGGCGGAGCGCTGGTCGGCGGCGTGACCGTGGACGGGGCGGCCGGCGGCGTCTCGACGGCGGTGCCGGTGGGGGTCTCGGTCGTGGGTGCCGGTATGCCGGACGATCCGGACGTCGCGGTCTGGCCGACGCGCGTGGCGGCAGCCCCGACCGTCTGGTCCGGGCTGCAGGCCGTCGTCGCGGCGACGAGGGTCGCGAGGCCGACGAGCGCGAGCGTGCGGCGCCGGCCGGCGGTGGCCCGGAGCGGTGAGGTGGCTGTCTGCATCGTGACCCCTTGTCTGAACGCGACGTGCCGTGCGTCGGTGCACTGCACTGAGGGTGACGCGACGACGCCCGGAATGGTTGTCCGGGTCGGGGTGTCGATCCGGATCGTGACCGATCCGTTGTGCACGGCCTGCCGTCCCCGACGCCGTTGTCGGGAGGCGGCCGGGAGCCGATGGGGTCAGGCGTTGTGCTGCTGCTGTTGCTGCTGCTGCATGGCGTGGTGGCGCCGCAGCACCTCGGTCAGCTTGTTGGCCCCGGCGACGACCGTGGCAGCGTGCAGCCGACCGGGCTGGCGCGAAAGGCGCTCGATGGGCCCGGAGATGGACACCGCGGCGACGACGCGACCCGACGGGCCGCGTACCGGGGCCGAGACCGACGCGACGCCCGCCTCGCGCTCGGCGACGCTCTGGGCCCACCCGCGACGGCGCACGCCGGACAGCGCGGTGGCCGTGAAGGCTGCACCCTGCAGGCCGCGGTGGAGCCGGTCGGGCTCCTCCCAGGCGAGCAGGACCTGCGCGGCCGAGCCGGCGAGCATCGAGAGCGTCGCGCCGACCGGGATCGAGTCGCGCAGTCCGACGGGCCGCTCGGCCGCGGCGACGCAGATGCGCTGGTCGCCCTGGCGGCGGAAGAGCTGCGCGCTCTCGTTCGTGTGGTCGCGCAGGGCGCCGAGAACCGGACCGGCTGCCGCGAGCAGACGGTCCTCGCCCGCGGCCGAGGCGAGCTCGCCGAGCCGCGGACCGAGCACGAAGCGTCCCTGCATGTCCCGCGACACGAGACGGTGGTGCTCGAGCGCGACGGCCAGACGGTGGGCCGTCGGACGCGCGAGCCCGGTGGCTCCGACGAGCTGGGCGAGGGTGGCCGGACCTGCCTCGAGAGCGCCGAGCACCGTGGCGGCCTTGTCGAGAACACCGACCCCTGAAGAGTTGTCCATGCACTGATACTGACGTCTCAGGCACTGAGACGTCAATCCACCGGGCCCACAAAAGGTTCAGGCTGGCCGAAGAGCGATGTCGCGACCAGGTCCTCGATGGCGCACGCGCTCGAGCACCGGAACGCCGCCGCGGAGGGAAGTCAGAGGGAAGTCATGGCAGGGACACTGGCCGAGAAGGTCTGGGACGCACACGTCGTACGTCGCGCCGACGGGGAGCCCGACCTCCTCTACATCGACCTCCACCTCCTCCATGAGGTGACCAGCCCCCAGGCCTTCGACGGGCTGCGGCTCGCCGGCCGGCCCGTGCGCCGCCCCGACCTGACGCTCGCGACCGAGGACCACAACGTCCCCACGACGCCCGGCCCGATCACCGACCCGGTGTCGAAGATCCAGGTCGAGACCCTCCGCCGCAACTGCGAGGAGTTCGGTGTCCGCCTCTATCCGATGGGTGACGCCGACCAGGGCATCGTCCACGTCGTCGGCCCGCAGCTCGGCCTGACGCAGCCGGGCATGACCGTCGTCTGCGGCGACAGCCACACCTCGACGCACGGCGCCTTCGGTGCGCTCGCCTTCGGCATCGGCACCTCCGAGGTCGAGCACGTGCTCGCCACGCAGACGCTGCCCCTCAAGCCCTTCCGCACCCTTGCCGTGAACGTGCGCGGCGAGCTGCCCGACGGCGTCACCGCCAAGGACATCGTCCTGGCCGTCATCGCCAAGATCGGCACCGGCGGTGGCCAGGGCTACGTCATCGAGTACCGCGGCGAGGCCATCGAGGCCCTGTCGATGGAGGCCCGGATGACGGTCTGCAACATGTCCATCGAGGCCGGCGCGCGCGCCGGCATGATCGCGCCCGACCAGACGACGTTCGACTACCTCGAGGGTCGCCCGCACGCCCCGACCGGCGCGGACTGGGACGCCGCGGTCGCCGAGTGGACCTCGCTGCGCACCGACGACGGTGCCGTCTTCGACGCCGAGGTCGACCTCGACGCCGCCGAGCTGACCCCCTTCGTCACGTGGGGTACCAACCCCGGCCAGGGTCTGCCGCTCTCGGCGTCGGTGCCCGACCCCGAGGAGTTCGCCGACGAGAGCGACCGCCTCGCGGCCGCCAACGCCCTCGCCTACATGGGCCTCGAGCCCGGCACGCCGCTGCGCGACATCAAGGTCGACACGGTCTTCGTCGGCTCGTGCACCAATGGTCGCATCGAGGACCTGCGCGCGGCGGCCGCCGTCGTCCAGGGTCACCGGGTCGCCGACGGCGTCCGCATGCTCGTCGTCCCCGGGTCGGCCAAGGTGCGCCTCCAGGCCGAGTCCGAGGGGCTCGACAAGGTCTTCACCGAGGCCGGTGCCGAGTGGCGCCTGCCCGGCTGCTCGATGTGCCTCGGCATGAACCCCGACACCCTCGCCCCCGGCGAGCGCAGCGCGTCGACGTCCAACCGCAACTTCGAGGGCCGGCAGGGCAAGGGTGGCCGCACCCACCTCGTCAGCCCGCTCGTGGCGGCAGCGACCGCCGTCCGGGGCACGCTGTCGAGCCCCTCCGACCTCGACAGTGCCAGCCGGGCGCACGGCCAGCTGGCGTCCGCGACGACCGGGGAGGCCTGAGCCATGGATGCGTTCACGACCCACACGGGTATCGGAGTCCCGCTGCGCCGCAGCAACGTCGACACCGACCAGATCATCCCGGCCGAGTACCTCAAGCGCGTGACGCGCACCGGCTTCGAGGACGGCCTCTTCGCCGCCTGGCGCAAGGACGAGTCGTTCGTCCTCAACAACCAGGTGTATGCCAACGGCTCGGTCCTCGTGGCCGGCCCCGACTTCGGCACGGGGTCGAGTCGCGAGCACGCCGTCTGGGCGCTGATGAACTGGGGTTTCCGGGTCGTCATCAGCTCCCGCTTCGCCGACATCTTCCGCGGGAACAGCGGCAAGCAGGGCCTGCTCACGGCGATCGTGTCCCAGGACGACGTCGAGCTGATCTGGAAGTACCTCGAGAACAACCCCGGTGCCGAGATCTCGGTCGACCTCGTCGGTCGCACGGTCCATGCCGGAGAGATCGTCGCACCCTTCGAGATCGACGACTACACGCGCTGGCGCCTCCTCGAGGGCCTCGACGACATCGGGCTGACCCTGCGACACGAGGATCTCGTCGCAGATTTCGAGTCGCACCGGGCGAGCCACAAGCCGGTGACGACTCCCGCCTGACGGCACCTTCCTGCGGCGCCCAGATGGTGCCTGAGAGTGAACGGATCCCCTTGTCAGACAAGGGGATCCGTTCTCGTTTCAGGGCGAATCGGACACGGCTCAGACGTCCCCGTGCCGTCCGAGAACCCGCTCAGAACCCGTCAAACTCCTTGCGACACAACGAAAAACCCACCGACCGGTGATGGACGTGCCTGCCGTGGCGGCCTAACGTCAGGAGGTAGCCGGACCGGTTCCGGACGCACATCGTCGGGTCGCCTGACACCGACAGTCCTCTGGAGGGGAAGACGTGAACAAGGCAGAACTGATCGACGCGCTCGAGGTCAAGCTCGGCAGCAAGAAGGTCGCATCCGACGCGCTGGAGGCGTTCCTCGACGTCGTCATCCGCGAGGTCGCCAAGGGTGGCAAGGTCGGCATCACCGGCTTCGGCACCTTCGAGCGGGCCGACCGGGCCGCACGCACCGGCCGCAACCCCAAGACGGGGGCGACCGTGAGGATCAAGAAGACCCGCGTCCCCAAGTTCCGTTCGGGCACGAACTTCAAGGAGGTCGTGTCGGGCGCCAAGAAGCTCTCCAAGACCGAGTCGGCCGCCTCGCGCGCCTCCGCCGGCACCTCGGTGGCCGCGGCCCCGGCCACGCGGACGACGGCGAAGAAGACCGCCACCAAGGCCGCCCCGGCCAAGGCCGCGGCGAAGAAGACGACGACGAAGGCCGCTGCGACGAAGGCTGCGCCGGCCAAGCGCGCCACGGCGACCAAGGCCGCCCCGGCGAAGGCCGCGGCGAAGAAGACGACGACGAAGGCCGCTGCGACGAAGGCTGCGCCGGCCAAGCGCGCCACGGCGACCAAGGCCGCCCCGGCCAGGGCCGCGGCGAAGAAGACGACGACGAAGGCCGCTGCCACGAAGGCTGCGCCGGCCAAGCGCGCCACGGCGACCAAGGCCGCCCCGGCCAGGGCGGCGGCGAAGAAGACGACGACGAAGGCCGCTGCCACGAAGACCACGGCGGCCAAGAAGACGACGACGGCCCGCAAGACGACGGCCAGGAAGACCGCCTCGAGGTGAGGCCACGCGGCGCCCGCCACGGGCGTCGCCGGACGTGACGTGGGCCCGACCGGCGACGGTCGGGCCCACGCGTGCGTCAGCGGATGGGCTGGCCCGGCCCGACGCCCACGATGTGCAGCGCGATGACGAGGTCGTCGACGACCTCGACCGTGAGGCGCTGGCCGAGGCGCAGCAGGCGCAGGCCGCTCGCCTCGAAGGCCGGTGCCTCGAAGCGCAGCTCGACGCCGTCGTCGCGCAGCACGCTCCCGGTGTGGGTCTCGGGGTCGAAGCGGTGGACGGTGGCCTGCATGCTCCTGATCCAACCAGATGCCCGGTGCTCGAGGACGGTGCGTGTCGCCGGACCGAGCCCGAGCCGGCGCGCCCGCGCGAGGCTCCGTGCGTCGTCGACGTCGGTACGCAGTCGGGGTAGCGGCAGCTCCAGCCGCACCGCCCCGTCGGCCTCGTGACGCGCGGCGCTGTCGGTGCCGAACCGTGGCGTGAAGCCGCGGCCGCAGCGCAGGACCGTGCCCGTGCCGTCCGCGTCGGGCACGAACGACTCCTCGACGGACGCAGCGGCCCCGAGCGCCGACCGCAGCGAGGCGGCGTCGAGCGAGGGCACGTCACCGAGCAGGGCGGCCACGCGGGCGCCCGGCCCGGCGTGCCGCATGCCGGCGGAGACGGCGTCGTTGAGCCCGGTACCCGGGTCGGCCACGACGTGCACCCCACGCGTACGCCACCTGGCCGCCAGGCCCGCGTCGCTCGTCACGAGCACGAGGTGGTCCGGTCCGACGGCCGCGGCGGCCGCGGCGAGCGTGTCGGTCGCAATCGCGGCACTGAGCTCGGTGCGGTCCGAGCCGACGGCGCGGGCGAGGCGCGACTTGCCGTGGCTCGTGTCCTTGACGGGGACGACGACGTGCCAGCCGGCGGACGGCTCTGCCGGGGGGTGCGCGTGCGAGGAGGTCGTCATGCTGGCGATATCGTCCCACTCGCCGCCTTGCTGCTCGACACCGCGCCGTGAGGTGGACAAGATGAAGCCCAGCCCACGTCGACCGGCGTGCGCACGACGAGGAGGACGTGACACCGTGACTGCCGGCGCACCCAAGAGGCGTTTGCCGTGGGCCTACCGGCTCGTGGCCCTCCTGCTCCGGCCGCTGCTGATGCGGGTCACCAAGCGCGACTGGCGCGGGCTCGAGAACATCCCGGTCGAGGGCGGCTTCGTCGTCTCGACGAACCACATCTCCTACGCCGACCCGCTCGTCTTCGCGCACTTCATGTTCGACAGCGGGCGCGAGGCCTACTTCCTCGGCAAGGACAGCCTCTTCGCGATCCCGTTCGTCGGCTGGCTCCTCAAGAAGTGCGGACAGATCCCCGTCTACCGCAACTCCGCCGCAGCGACCGACTCCTACCGGGCCGCGGTCGAGGGCGTGCGCGCCGGCAAGGCGCTCGGGATCTTCCCCGAGGGCACCATCACGCGCGACCCCGACCTGTGGCCGATGCGGGGCAAGACGGGCGCCGCCAGGGTCGCCCTCGAGACGCGCTGTCCCCTGATCCCGGTGGCGCAGTGGGGTGCTCAGGAGATCCTGTCCCCCTACGGCCACAAGCCCTCGCTCTTCCCGCGCAAGACGATGATGATGTACGCCGGTCCGCCGGTCGACCTGACCGACCTCTACGACCGCCCGATCGACACCAAGGTGCTGCGCGAGGCCACCGACCGGCTCATGGACCGCATCACCGGGCTGCTCGAGGTGCTCCGGGACGAGAAGCGTCCGACCGAGCGCTTCGACCCGCGCAGCCACGGCGTCCCCGAGATCGGTGACCCCCTCAAGCATCACGAGATCGGGCGCGCCAAGCGTCACCGCGGTCGGGACGGGAGTCCGTCGTGACGGCTCGCGTCGCCGTCATGGGCAGTGGCAACTGGGGCACGGCCTTCGGGATGATCCTGGCCGACGCCGGGTGCGACGTGACGATGTGGGCTCGTCGACCAGAGGTCGCCGACGCGATCAACGCCGGGCGCAACGACGCCTACCTGCCCGAGCTCGAGCTGCCGTCGGCCGTCCGCGCCACCGTCGACCCGGCCGAGGCCCTCCACCGGGCCGACGTCGTCGTGTTCGCCGTGCCCTCGCAGACGTTGCGCGACAACCTGACCCGCTGGGGCGCCTCGATCCCCACCGACGCCCCGGTCGTGTCGCTCATGAAGGGCGTCGAGCTCGGCACGACGATGCGGATGAGCGAGGTCATCGCCGAGGCCGCCGACATCGCGACCAACCGCATCGTCGTCGTGTCCGGCCCCAACCTCGCGCCCGAGATCGCCCGTCGCCAGCCGGCCGCGGGCGTCGTCGCGTGCCGTGACATGGCGACCGCCGAGCGCGTCGCCAGCGCCTGCGCGACCCCGTGGTTCCGGCCCTACACCGACACTGACGTCATCGGCGCCGAGGTGTGCGGGGCCACGAAGAACGTCGTCGCGCTCGCGTCCGGCATGGCCGAGGGGATGGGGTTCGGCGACAACACGAAGGCCACGATCATCACCCGTGGTCTCGCGGAGACGACGCGCCTGGGCCTGGCTCTCGGCGCGCACCCGCAGACGTTCATGGGCCTCGCGGGCGTCGGAGACCTCATCGCGACGTGCATGTCGCCGCTCTCGCGCAACCACAGCTTCGGCGTGCGGCTCGGGCGGGGCCGCACCGTCGAGGAGGCGACCGCCGAGCTGCGCACGACGACCGAGGGCGTCAAGTCGTGCGAGTCGATCCTCACGCTCGCCGGGCAGCACGACGTCGACATGCCGATCTGCGAGCAGGTCGTCGCCGTCATCCGTGACGGTCACTCGGCGAGCGAGGTCGGCCCGCGCCTCATGTCACGTGACCTCAAGGCCGAGAAGCACTGAGGGCGTATGCCGCCCGCCCGGCTCGCGTCAGGCGTGGTCGAGCGCCTGGGCGAGGTCGGCCCACAGGTCGTCGACGTGCTCGATGCCGACCGACAGCCGGACGAGGTTGACCGGCACCTGCTCGGACTCCGAGGGGTGACGCCGGCGGCGCTCGAGCTGTGACTCGACGCCGCCGAGGCTCGTCGCGTGCAGCCAGAGACGCGTCGAGGCGCAGACCCGCTCGGCGGCGTCCGCGTCACCGGCCACGTCGATCGAGACCATGGCGCCCGAGCCGGGGTAGCGCACGCGCTCCACGGCCGGATGGCCCTCGAGGCGGCGGGCCAGCTCGGCCGCGCTGGCGCTGGCCCGCTCGAACCGCACCGACAGCGTTCGCAGCCCCCGCAGCGCGAGGAAGACCTCCATCGGTCCGGCGATCGCTCCGTGCAGGGTGCGGTGGCGACGCAGCCGATCGCCGATCGCGCGCCCGCGCTCGGTGTCGGCGACGACGGTCGCGCCGAGCACGACGTCGCTGTGGCCCGAGAGGTACTTCGTCACGGAGTGCACGACGACGTCGGCGCCGAGGGAGAGGGGCCGGCACAGCAGCGGGGTCGAGAGGGTGTTGTCGACGACGCTCGTCACGCCGAGCTCGCGTGACCGGGCGAGGACGACGTCGAGCTCGGTGACGTCCATGAGCGGGTTCGTCGGCGACTCGAGCCAGAGCAGGTCGGCCGACTCGAGGGCGGCGACGAAGCCGGCCGTGTCGGTGGCGTGCACGCGGACGACCGTGCCGCCGGCCTTCTCGTGGGCCACGAGCAGGTCGCCGGTGCCGTTGTACGTCGTGTCGGGGGCGACGACCCTGCCGCCGGCCGGGACGAGCGCGAGTGCCGCCGAGATGGCTCCCATGCCCGACGCGTGCACGAGCGCGTGACCGCCCTCGAGGCCGCCGAGCGCCTCCTCGAACGCGTTCCACGTCGGGTTGCCCGAGCGGGCGTAGTTGACGGGCCCGTCCGCGGCATACGTCGACGTCAGTTCGACGGCGACGTTCGCGGGCGAGCCGGGGGAGCGCTCGGGGCGTCCCGACGCCACGAGGAAGGTGTCGACGTGCAGGTGCTGCGAATCCGCTTCGGTGCCCACGCCCTCAGGGTACGAGGGGCCCCCACGGTCTTCGATAGAGTCTCGTCTGATGACCACGGACCAGCCCCAGCCCGACCTGCCGAGCCGCCCCCGCGTCGCCATCGTCTTCGGAGGGCGCTCCTCGGAGCACGCAGTCTCCTGCGCCACCGCTGCCGGGGTGCTGCGCGCCATCGACCGCAGCAAGTACGACATCATCCCGATCGGCATCTCCCGCGACGGGCAGTGGGTCCTCGCGGCCGACGAGCCGAGCCGCTTCGAGCTGACGGCCGGGCGCACACCCGAGGTCGAGCCGAGCGCCGCCCACGTGGTGCTGCCGCTCTCGACGCGCGAGAGCTCGCTCACCTCGCTCGAGGCCGGCCGGCCGCCGCAGGAGCTCGGTCAGGTCGACGTCGTCTTCCCCCTGCTGCACGGGCCGTTCGGCGAGGACGGCACGCTTCAGGGCTTCCTCGAGCTCTCCGACGTCCGCTACGTCGGCTCCGGCGTCTTCGCCTCCGCCGCGGGCATGGACAAGCACTACATGAAGGTCGTCTTCGCCGGCCACGGGCTGCCCGTCGGGCCGTATGCCGTCATCACCGACCGCGCGTGGCGGACCGACCCGGCCGCCGCCATGGACGCCTGCGCCGGTCTCGCCTACCCGCTCTTCGTCAAGCCCGCCCGGGCCGGCTCGTCGATGGGGATCACCCGGGTCGACGACCCCGCCGAGCTCCAGGCCGCCATCGAGGTGGCCCGCGAGCACGACCCCAAGGTCCTCGTCGAGGCCGGGATCGCGGGCCGTGAGATCGAGTGCGCCGTGCTCGAGGGCCACGGCACGTCCGGGCCGCGCACGTCCGAGGTGGGCGAGGTCGCGGTCCACGACAACCACGGCTTCTACGACTTCGAGGCGAAGTACCTCGCCGAGGCCGACGTCGACCTCACCTGTCCCGCCGACGTGCCCGAGGAGATCTCCAAGGAGGTCCGACGGCTCGCCGCCGAGGCGTTCGAGTCGCTCGGCTGCGAGGGGCTCGCGCGCGTCGACTGCTTCTACACCGACGACGGCCGGGTGCTCATCAACGAGATCAACACGATGCCGGGCTTCACGCCGCACTCGATGTACCCGCGGATGTGGGCGGCCTCGGGCGTCGCCTACCCCGACCTCATCGACGAGCTGATCTCGCTCGCCCTCGAGCGGCGCACCGGCCTGCGCTGAACCGGGCCGACCGGGCACGTTCCGGGGACTGCCGGGTCGGCCACACGGCATACGCCCTCAGGAGCAGTGGCGACCGGTGGCCGGGAGGGACTTCGCGACGTCGGTGAAGGCCGGCAGCAGCAGCGGCACCGCGCCGTAGGCACCGGGGGCCAGCACCTCGATGGCCGGGTCGCGGCCGTAGGTCGTCGCCACCGACCCGTCGCTGAGGGGGCGCACCACCCAGTCGACGCCGTCGACGGTCACGCAGTCGTCGGTCGTCGGGCCGAGGGGGTCGAGCCCGCAGCGGGCGATGAGCGCCGGGTCGCCCCACGCCGCGACCGACCCGTCGTCGGGCTGCGTCGTCACCCTCGTGTGGCCGCTGACGTCACCGGGCCACCGGGCCGAGGCGCAGACCGGCGCCGACGCCTGGGGCGCGAGCGCCACCTCGGGGGCGCGGCTGCACGCGGACAGCACGACGGCGACGCCGATGAGCGCCGCCGTCGTGAGGTACGGGCGTCCGGTCAGGGGGCTGGCCTCAGACGTGGACGACCGTGCAGGTCAGGGTCCGGGTGATGCCGGGGACGTCCTGGAGCTTGGCGATGACGAGACGGCCGAGGTCGTCGACGTTGGAGGCCTCGACGCGGGCGATGACGTCGTAGGGACCCGTGACGTCCTCGGCGAGAGTCACGCCCGAGATGCCCGCGATCGCCTCCGCCACGCTCGCGGCCTTGCCGACTTCGGTCTGGATCAGGATGTAGGCCTGGACCACGTGTCACCTCACTGTGTGTCGATCGTTGGACGGTCGTGCACGGGCGCGATGCGCTGGCCCAACCGCTCGGAACGGCAGGTCCCAGTGTGACTGCGACCGTGCCCTGACGCTACCTTGCCATGGGGCCTCACGTCCCATGGAAACCGGGGGCCTGAGACGGCCGTCCACCGAAAGGGTGTGTGATCCGTGCCGAACGGGCAGCGGCTCCAGCGTGGGCCGATGATGACGGGCGGGACGCCCTTGCGCGACCTCGACGAGGACGAGCTGCTCGGGCGCATCCTCCCGGCCTTCCCGGGCACCGACGAGCTGCTCGTGGCCCCGGGTGACGACGCCGCGGTGCTGCGCACGTCCGAGCGCACGATCGCCACGACCGACACCGTCGTCCTCGGCCGTGACTGGCTCGACGCGTGGTCCTCCGGCGCGGACATCGGGCACAAGGTCGTGGCCCAGAACCTCGCCGACGTCGCGGCGATGGGCGGCCGGCCCACGGGGATCCTCGTCACGCTCGTCGCCGACCCCGACCTGTCGCTGGAGTGGGTGCTCGACCACGTGGGCGGCCTGGCGCAGGCGTGTGCCGCCGCGGGCGTGGCCGTGCTCGGCGGAGACCTCTCGTCCGCGCCGCCCGGGGTCGTCATGGTGTCGGTCACGGCGCTCGGCCGCCTCGACGGCGAGCCGGTGCTCCGCTCGGGGGCGAGGCCCGGGGACGTCCTCGCCGTCCACGGGTCGCTCGGCCTCGCCGACGCGGGCCTGCGCCTGCTCCGGGCCGACGCCGTCGAGCGGCACCCGGTCGCGGTCGCCCGTCAGCGACGTCCCGACCCCCCGCTCGCCGCGGGGCCCGAGGCGGCGGCCGCCGGGGCCACGGCGATGCTCGACCTCAGCGACGGCCTGCTGCGCGACGGGGGGCGGATCGCCCGGGCCAGCCGCGTCGTCATCGACCTCGACCCGCGGGCGCTCGCCCCGGACGTCGACGCCCTGACCGAGGCCCTCGGGGCCGAGGCCGCGCTCGACTGCGTGCTGGCCGGCGGCGAGGAGCACTCGCTGCTCGCGACCTTCCCGCGGGGGTCTCTGCCCGTCGGCTGGCGGGCCATCGGGTCCGTCCGGGCTCCCGGGGCCGGTGAGGGTGCGGGCATCCTCGTCGGCGGCCGCGTCGTCACGCACACCGGCTGGGACCACTTCCGCGGCGCCTGACCGGAGCGGCGGGCGCGCGGCTCGAGGTGGGGCGCGAGATCGCGCAGCCCGTGCGCCCGGGCGACAGCGGGTGCGCGATCACCCGCACGACGAGGTATGCCGTCGCGCCCGGACGCGGGCGGTCCCCTCGACCCGCACCCGGCGGGCACGACGAAGGCCGGCCCCCTCGGGGGACCGGCCTTCAGCGTTGTGGTGAGGGACGTTCAGCGAACGACCTTGCCCGCCTTGAGGCAGGAGGTGCAGACGTTGAGTCGCTTCGGCGTCACACCGTCCACCAGCGTCCGAACGCGCTGGATGTTGGGGTTCCAGCGGCGCTTGGTGCGGCGGTGCGAGTGCGAGATGTTGTGACCGAAGCTCGGTCCCTTGCCGCAGACGTCGCAGTTGGCAGCCACGGGTATCTCCTGAAATTCGATGTTGACGAAGTGCTGAGCTCCACCACTGGATCGGGGCAGACGCACGAGGGCGCGCGTCACCCCGCAGTCACGGGGGGAACCGGTAAAGCGTAGCCGACGAGATGCTCGGACGACAAAACGGCGTGAGCACCCCACTGACCCCGCCTCACACGAAGGTCCGGGCCGTCTCGACGAGCTGGGCGGCATACGCAGGTCCGTGCGACGCCGCGTGCACGGCGAGCGGGTGCAGCTGGTGCAGGCCCACGAGCTCGCGCCACCCCGGGCGGACTCCGGCGGCCTCCTCGTAGGCGGCGAGGACGCGACCCAGGCCCGGGCAGCCGAAGAGGGCCAGCATCGCGAGGTCGGTGAGGCCGTGGCCGCCGTGCGCGGCCGGGTCGATGAGGACGGCGCCGTCGGCCGTGAACACGACGTTGCCTGCCCACAGGTCGCCGTGGATGCGCGCCGGGGGTCGGTCGTCGTCGAGGTCGCCGGACGCCAGCCGGTCGCAGACGCGGTCGACGGTGCGGGCCCCGGCGGCGTCGAGGTGACCGCGGTCGATGGCCCGGCGCACGAAAGGGCGCACCCGCTGCTCGGCGTAGAACAGGCCCCACGTCGGCGTCGGGTCGTTGCTCTGCGTCTGGCGCCCGATCCAGGCGGCACCGGTCCAGCCCGCCGGGGGAGACCCGAAGGCCGGCGCACCCGCAGCATGAGTCACGGCAAGACCCCGCCCGAGGGCCTCGGCCGCCTCCTCCGTCGGACGAGAGGGGTGCAGCCGGGCGAGGTCGATGTGCCCGGCACCGACGCCGCGGACCTCGACGACGCGGGCGCCGCCGCGCTCCTGCGCCTCCCCGAGCCAGCGCAGGCCGGCCGCCTCGACCTCGAAGAAGCCGGCGGGGGCTGCGGGCCACGACTTCCGGTGGGTGGGGGCGGCGCTCGACACCGCGCCCACGCTAGTGGCCCGGTGTCGTCGGCGGTCCCTACCGTCGTGGGCGCGCCATGACGCCGGTGCGGCACAGGACTGGTGCGCGGCACAGGACTGGTGCATGCGACCGTCCGGACGAGGCGCTAGCCTGCCGAGCATCGGCGAGCCGATCCCCAGGCCGATGGACACGCACGACGAGCAGGAGGTCCGATGCCCGGCGCAGCGCCGCCGCCCGACGGGCCGCTCAGCCTGCTCGACCTCGTCGCGGTCCGCCGGTGGGCCGTGCTGACACGGTCGCTCTTCGCGGCCCGCCGCGCCGAGATCGACGCCCTCAACGTCTTCCCCGTCCCCGACGGCGACACGGGCACGAACCTCTACCTCACCTTCGACGGCGCGGTCGAGCGCACCCTGGCCACCGCGGACGTCACGACGGCCGACGCGCTGCTCGCCGTCTTCGCCCGCCACCTGCTGTGGACCGCCCGGGGCAACTCCGGCGTCATCCTCAGCCAGCTGGCCCGCGGACTCGCCGAGGGCTGCGCCGGGGCAGCCGAGATCGACGGCCGCGTCCTCGCCGAGGGTCTGCAGCACGCAGAGCAGCGCGCCCGCCAGGCCGTGACGGACCCCAAGGAGGGGACCATCCTCACGGTGGCCCGCGCCATGGCCGAGGCCGCCGCCCGGGCCGCCGGGTCCACCGCCCCGGGGTCGTATGCCGTCACCGACGGCGCCGGCGACCCCGACCCGGGTGCCCCCGCAACAGGCGATGGACCCGTAGGAGTCCACGCCGTCGCGCTCGCAGCTCTCGACGCCTCCCGGGAGGCCCTCGAGCACACGCCCGAGCAGCTCGAGGTGCTGGCCCGCGCCGGCGTCGTGGACGCCGGGGGAGCCGGGCTCGTCGTGCTCCTCGAGTGCCTCGAGCGGGTCTGCGCCGGCCAGCGCGCTCGCTCCGGGTCCGACGCCTCCGACCGACGGTCCCGGCGCCGGCCCGACCCCCGGAGCGCGGCGCTCAGCGCGGCTCGACCGGCCGACGGCGCCGAGGCCCCCGGCATCCCGGAGTTCGAGGTGATGTACCTCCTGCGCGACTCCGACGACACGGCGGTGGACGCCCTGCGCGCCCGCCTCGTCGAGCTCGGCGACTCGGTGCTCGTCGTCGGCGGCGACGGGGAGTGGAACGTCCACGCCCACGTCGACGACGCAGGCGCCGCCGTCGAGGCCGGCATCGAGGCCGGCCGCCCGCACCGGGTGCGCATCACGCGCCTCACCGACGAGCACGGCCACGGCACTCGAGGTCCGCGGGTCGACCATGCCGGCACCTCGGCGGTCCGTGGTGCCGCGATCGTCGCGTGCGCCGCCGGCGTCGGTCTCGAGGGGCTCTTCGAGGACGCCGGCGCGGTCGTGGTCCGCTCCGGACCCGGTCGGCGCGCCTCGACCGGGGGTCTCATCGACGCCATCCGCCAGCAGCACGCACGCGGGGCCTCGGGCGTCGTCGTCCTGCCCAACGACGGCGACACGCTCCTGGCCGCTGCCGCCGCCGTGCGTGCGGTGGCCGATGACGGCATCGAGGCGCACCTCGTCCACGTCCGCACGGCCGTGCAGGGCATCGCCGCCCTCGCCGTCTTCGAGCCGACCGCCGCGGCGTCCGCCAACGTGCTCGCCATGCAGGCGGCTGCGTCGGCGACCCGACACGGCGCGGTCACCGTGGCCAACCGGGCGGCGCTCACGAGCGGCGGTCCGTGCGAGGCGGGTGACGTGCTCGGCGTCGTCGACGGTGACGTCGTCATCGTCGGCTCCGACCAGCTCGACGTCTCCCGGCAGGTCGTGCAGCGGCTGCTCGCGAGCGGCGGTGAGCTCCTGACGGTCGTGGCGGGTGTCGACGCGCCCGACGGCCTGCTCGAGGCCGTGACCGCCGAGGCCCGCGTCGCCCACCACGGCATCGAGGTCTCGCTCCTCGACGGTGGGCAGGCGGTCTACCCCGTGCTGCTGGGGGTGGAGTGAGGTGCCGGTGCTCACCGAGGACTCGCCGCTCACCAAGCTGCTCACCAAGCCCGACGCCGCCCAGCTGGCCCGCACCAAGGGCCTGCAGAGTGTCGGCGACCTGTTCGAGTTCGTGCCCCGGCGCTACGTGCGCCCCGGCCAGCTCACCGACCTGTCCTCGCTCCACGTCGGCGAGGAGGTCCTCGTGGTGGCCGAGGTCCGCACGGCGACCTCGCGGGCCATGCGCAACCGTCGAGGCAAGATGCTCACCGTCGTCATCGGCGACGACCACGGCAACGAGCTCGACGTGACCTTTTTCAGCGCCTTTGGCCACGAGAAGAAGCTGCTGCCCGGCGTGCGCGGGCTCTTCGTCGGGCAGATCGGCGCCTACGGCCGGCGGCTCCAGCTCACCCACCCGGAGTACGAGCTCTTCGACGACGACGAGCAGGGTGAGGCGACCGTCGAGTGGTACCGCACCCACCGCGTGCCGGTCTACTCGACGACGGGCAAGCTCAACTCCCTCAAGCTGCGCCGGCTCGTCCACCAGGCGCTCGACTCCGTCGACCGCGTCCGCGAGCCGGTTCCCGACGGCGTACGCGCCGCGCGGGGTCTCGTCGACCGCGCCGTCGCGCTGGAGCTCGTCCACCGACCCTCGCTCGACGACCAGCCGTCCCGTGGGCTCGACCGGCTCAAGTACGACGAGGCGTTCGTCCTCCAGGCGATCCTCGCCCAGCGCCGCAAGGCCGCCGAGTCCGAGCTCGCGACGCCGCGGCCTCCGCGTCCCGGCGGCCTGCTGGCCGCCTTCGACGCCCGGCTGCCCTTCGAGCTCACGGCGGGGCAGCGCGAGATCGGCGAGGTGCTCACGACCGAGCTCGCGTCCGACCGGCCGATGCACCGGCTCCTCCAGGGCGAGGTCGGCTCGGGCAAGACGGTGGTTGCGCTGCGGGCCATGCTCGCCGCCATCGACGCTGGCGGCCAGGCCGCCCTGCTCGCCCCCACCGAGGTCCTGGCGGCTCAGCACCACCGCTCGATCACCGCGATGCTCGGCGACCTCGCGCAGGGCGGCATGCTCGGCGGTTCGGAGTTCGGGACCACCGTGGCGCTGCTCACCGGGAGCCAGAACACCGCGACCCGCCGTCGCTCCCTGCTCGACGCGGCCTCCGGCGAGGCCGGCATCGTCGTCGGCACCCACGCGCTCATCCAGAAGCACGTCCAGTTCGCGGACCTCGCCCTCGTCGTCGTCGACGAGCAGCACCGCTTCGGCGTCGAGCAGCGGGACGCCTTGCGCGAGAAGGGCATCCGGCCACCTCACGTGCTCGTCATGACGGCCACCCCGATCCCGCGCACCGTCGCGATGACGGTCTTCGGCGACATGGAGACCTCGACGCTGCGTGAGCTGCCGCGCGGTCGTTCGCCCATCACGACGCACGTCGTCGACGCAGACCGGCCCGGCTGGGTCGACCGCACGTGGCAGCGCGTCGCCGAGGAGGTCGCCAAGGGCCACCAGGCCTACGTCGTCTGCCCGCGCATCGGTGACGTCGACGACGAGGCCGCTGCCGCCCCGGGCAGCGGCGCCACCTCCCGCGACACGTCCGACGAGGACGCCGGCTGGGAGACCCACTGGGAGGGGGACGAGGGCGAGGTCGAGGGCGACGCCCCCGAGCGGGAGCTGACCGGCGTCTACGCGATGCTCAGCACGCTGCGCGCCAACCCGGCCCTCGACGGCACGCGTATCGGCGTGCTCCACGGCCGGCTCGACCCCGACGCCAAGGACGCCACGATGCGTGCCTTCGGGGACGGCGAGATCGACGTCCTCGTCGCCACGACGGTCATCGAGGTCGGCGTCGACGTGCCGAACGCCTCGGTCATGGTCGTCGTCGACGCCGACCGGTTCGGCATCTCCCAGCTGCACCAGCTGCGGGGTCGTGTCGGCCGTGGTGCGGTGCCCGGGCTCTGCCTGCTCATGACCCAGGGTGCGGGGGAGCGTGCCGCCGAGCGCCTCGACCAGGTCGCCGCGACGACCGACGGCTTCGAGCTGGCCCGCGCCGACCTGCTCCTGCGCCGCGAGGGCGACGTGCTCGGGGCGCGCCAGAGCGGCCGGGGCAACTCCGTGCGTCACCTGCGCCTCGGCAGGCTCGAGGACGAACAGATCATCGCCGACGCCCGCGAGGACGCCTTCGCGCTCGTCGACGCCGACCCCGGGCTGCGCGAGCACCCGGCGCTCGCCGCCGCGGTCGCGATGCGGCTCGACGAGGAGCAGGCCGTATGGCTCGAGCGGGGCTGACATGACACGGATCATCAGCGGCACGGCAGGCGGTCGTCGCCTCCAGACGCCGCCCGGGTCCTCGACCCGACCCACGTCTGACCGGGTCCGCGAGGCGCTCTTCAGTCGGCTGGAGCACCGGGGGCTGCTCGAGGGCGCGTGCGTGCTCGACCTCTACGCCGGGTCCGGTGCGCTCGGCCTCGAGGCCGCGAGCCGCGGCGCCGCGCAGGTCCTGCTCGTCGAGTCGCGCCAGGCTGCCGCGAAGGTCATCCGCGCCAACGTCGGCGTCATCGGGCACCCGGCCGTCCGCGTCGTCGCCGACACCGTCGAGCGCGCCCTCGCCGCCGGCCCACCCGCCGGCGTACGGATGGACCTCGTGCTCATCGACCCGCCCTACGACGTGCCCGAGGACGCCCTGGCGGCCGTGCTCACCGCGCTCGTCGGGTACCAGTGGCTCGCGCGTGACGCGTTCGTCGTCGTCGAGCGCTCGAGCCGCTCACCGCAACCGACGTGGCCCGAGGGGCTCGAGCTCTCCGGCGAGAAGCGCTACGGCGAGACCGCGATGTGGTTCGCCGAGCCGCCGCCGAGCGACGTCGTCGCGTGACCCCGTGGAGCGAGGTTCACGCGACGTCGGGGACCCGGAAGGTAGGTTGGGCCGCGTGACGAGCGAAGCGCGCCGCTGTGTCTGCCCCGGCTCCTACGACCCGATCACCAACGGTCACGTCGACGTGGTGACCCGGGCCAGCAGGTTGTTCGACGAGGTCGTCGTCGCGATCCTGCACAACCCGAGCAAGCACGGCACGTTCGACATCGAGGAGCGCACCGCCCTCATCGAGCAGTCCGTCGGCCACCTGCCCAACGTCCGGATCGGCGCCTGGGCCGGCACCCTGGTCGTCGACGTGTGTCGCGAGGTCGGAGCGGCGACGATGGTCAAGGGGCTGCGGGGCGGCACGGACTTCGCCTACGAGCTGCCCATGGCGCACATGAACCACCACCTCACCGGCGTCGAGACGCTCTTCATCGCTGCCGACCCCACGCTCCAGCACGTCTCGAGCTCGCTCATCAAGGAGGTCGCGCGCTACGGCGGCGACGTCAGCGGCCTCGTGCCGGACCCGGTCCTGGCGGCGCTGATCGAGCGGCTGGGGGAGCGTTCGGGCTGATTTGGGCGCACGGCGCGCCTCTAGTAGCCTTGGAGGTCGGTCCACGTCCGTCTTGGCGCGGGCCGAATCCTCAACTGTGCGCAGGAGTCATGGACCGTCCCGATCCCCGTTCTCCTCTGGTGCTCGACACCAGAGAGCTTGTTCGGCGACCGGGCACGATGCACGAGATCTCGCGCACGGTGACGTTGCCCGACGACCTCGGAACCGACGTCATCTCGATCCAGACCGGTCAACCGGTCCAGGTCGAGGTGCGCCTCGAGTCCGTCGTCGAAGGTGTCCTCGTCACGGGTTCGGCCAGTGGCACGGCGACCGGCGCCTGCGTGCGGTGCCTGGATCCTCTCGAGCTCGATGTCGAGGGGACCTTCCAGGAGCTGTTCGCCTACGCCGACCGGGCGGCGCACCACCACGAGGTGGGAGCCGACTCGGACGAGGACGAGGTGCACGAGCTGGTCGGTGACCTCATCGACCTCGAGCCCGTGCTCCGGGACGCTGTCGTGCCGACGCTGCCGTTCCAACCGGTGTGTCGGCCTGACTGCCCGGGGTTGTGTTCCGAGTGTGGGATGCACCTCGCGGAGGACCCGGACCATCATCATGAAGTGATCGACCCGAGGTGGTCGTCCCTCAGCGGACTGCTGGGGAACGACCCGCAAGAGAAGAGGAACTGACGTGGCTGTCCCGAAGCGGAAGATGTCGCGCTCCAACACCCGTTCGCGTCGCGCGAACTGGAAGGCAACGCCGACGACGCTCACCACGTGCCCCCAGTGCGGTGCGGCGACCCAGCCGCACATCGCGTGCCCCTCGTGTGGCACGTACAAGGGCCGTCACTACGCCGCTGCCGAGCGCACCGAGCACCAGGCCTGATCACCCCGTGAGCAGCCCCGTGAGCAGCCTTGGTGCTGGGGGTGTTCCGGCGGTGCCGCAGCGGCCCGTCGATGCTCTGATCGCCCACCTCCGTGAGGTGGTCGGCCAGGACATCGACGAGCCGCTGCTCCTGCGTGCCCTGACGCACCGGTCGTACGCCTACGAGAACGGTGGCCTG
This sequence comes from Terrabacter sp. P2_E3, assembly GCF_056403915.1. Taxonomy (NCBI): domain Bacteria; kingdom Bacillati; phylum Actinomycetota; class Actinomycetes; order Micrococcales; family Intrasporangiaceae; genus Terrabacter; species Terrabacter sp. P2_E3. The sequence goes on along the minus strand of NZ_JBFUEN010000011.1, from coordinate 121,792 downwards.
CCCAACAACGAGCGCCTCGAGTTCCTCGGGGACTCCGTGCTGGGCCTCGTCGTCACCGAGTCGCTCTATCGTGAGCACCCCGACCTCGCGGAGGGGCAGCTCGCCAAGCTGCGCGCCGCCGTCGTCAACATGCGGGCGCTTGCCGACGTCGCCCGGGTCTTCGACCTCGGGCAGTACGTCATGCTCGGCAAGGGTGAGGAGGCCACCGGTGGCCGCGACAAGGCCTCGATCCTGGCCGACACGCTCGAGGCCCTCATCGGCACCGTGTTCCTGTCGACCGACATCGACTTCGCCGCGCGCTTCGTGCACCACCACTTCGATCCCCTGATCGAGGAGGCCGCCACGCTCGGCGCCGGTCTCGACTGGAAGACGAGCCTGCAGGAGATGGCGGCCGGCTCGGCCCTCGGCTCGCCCGAGTACCGCGTCAGCGAGCAGGGGCCCGACCACGAGAAGGAGTTCCACGCCCGCGTCGTCGTCGGCGAGGAGGTCCTCGGCGAAGGTCGCGGCCGCTCGAAGAAGGAGGCCGAGCAGAAGGCCGCCAAGGAGGCCTGGCACGCGCTCGACGGTCGTCGCAGCGCCTCCGTGTCGTCGGCGGCCACGGGCCAGACGCAGGCCTGAGCCGCGCGTGCCGGAGCTGCCCGAGGTCGAGGTCGTCCGCCGCGGCCTCGCCGACCACGTCGTGGGTCGCCACGTCACGCGTGCCCGGGTCACGGGCGTCCGCGTCGCGCGTCGTCACGACGCTGGGCCGGAGGACCTCGCGGCGCGACTGCACGACGTGACCGTCACCGCGGCCTCGCGTCGCGGCAAGTACCTCTGGCTCGCCCTCGACGGCGAGGACGCGCTCATCGTGCACCTCGGGATGAGCGGGCAGATGCTCGTCGAGCCCGCTGACGCTCCGCTCGAGAAGCACTGCCACGCCCGCTTCGACTTCGCCGACGGCGGGCCGCAGCTGCGCTTCGTCGACCAACGCACCTTCGGCGGCCTCGCCCTGTCGCCGCTGCGTCCCGACGGCATCCCCGAGTCCGTCGCCCACATCGCTCCCGACCCCTTCGAGCCGGTCTACGACCAGGCGGCCGTCGTGCGGCGGATGAAGCAGCGCGACAGTGCGGTCAAGCGGGCCCTGCTCGACCAGTCGCTCGTGTCCGGCATCGGCAACATCTACGCCGACGAGGCGCTCTGGCGCGCCAAGGTGCACGGCGAGCGGCTGTGCTCGTCGCTGACCAAGCCGACGCTCTCCGCCGTCCTCGACCGAGCACGCGAGGTCATGGCGGAGGCGCTCGGTCAGGGCGGCACGAGCTTCGACTCGCTCTACGTCAACGTCAACGGGGCGAGCGGCTACTTCGACCGGTCGCTCCATGCGTACGGCCGCGCGGGCACGCCCTGCGACCGCTGCGGCACGATCATGCGGCGCGAGCAGTTCATGAACCGCTCGTCCTTCTCGTGCCCCGTCTGTCAGCCTCGCCCGAGACGCCGGGGCCCGTCCTGACCGTCGGGGACGGTGGACGGGCCGCGGCGTTCTCGTCAGGTCGGTCCGTCGGCGAACCGTGCCGTTCGTTCAGTTCCCGGTCGGGCGACGCTTCGGCGCGGGACGCACCGGGTCGTCGTCGACGGGCTCGACGTGCTCGGGCACGACGATCGGCTTGATCCGCGCCCAGACGAAGAAGAACGCGCTCATGAGGAGCAGCACGATGCCGGCCCACAGGTTGGCGTTGACGCCGCCGGTCTTCTGCAGCGCCTGGTCCCCGAAGATCCCCATGACGAGGAGGATCAGGCCGTAGAGGCCCAGCAGGGCGCCGATGAAGTTGCGGATGTCGAAGGCGCCCGCGGTGTGCTTCTCGCCCCGCTTCCCGTCCGGGTCAGGTGCGTCGAGCCGGTGTTGGTCACTCATGTCGAGGCTCCTGTCAGAACAAGAAGTTGAGGATGATGACGAGGCCGAGGGAGATGCCGGCCAGGGGAAGGGTGCGGCGGAACCACGGCATCGTGCGCTCCTGGGGGTCGACGAGCTCCTCTCTCGGCGTCTCGGAGTAGACGAGACCGCGCAGCTCGGAAGACGGCTTGGGCTCGGTCACGAGCGACACGCCGACGCTGAGCACGATGTCGACGACGAACGCCGCGGACGCCGCGACGAACGCGGCGCCCTGGCCGCTCAGTGGGATGACCCCGAGGCTCGCCGACCCGAAGCCGTCCTCGCTGAGGAACGCGACGAGCACGGCCGAGAGCGTGCCGGCCGTCAGGCCGACCCACCCGGCGGTTGCCGTCATGCGCTTCCAGAACATGCCGAGGATGAAGGTCGCGAACAGTGGTGCGTTGAAAAACCCGAACAGCGACTGGAGGTAGTCCATGACGTTGCTGAAGGAGCTGGCGATGGTGGCCGTGAAGATCGCGATGACCGTCGCTCCCACCGTGGCCAGACGGCCGATGCGCAGGTAGTAGTCGTCGCTGTGGTCCTTGCGGATGTAGCGCTGCCACAGGTCGTAGCTGAAGACGGTGTTGAACGCCGAGATGTTGGCCGCCATGCCGGCCATGAAGGCGGCGAGCAGTCCGGCTATCGCGACGCCGAGCAGCCCGTTGGGCAGGATGTCGCGCATGAGCAGGAGGAGTGAGTCGTTGTACTTCACGCCCTCGCCCGATGCGCCGCCCGGCGGGGTGCCGCCCGCCTTGAGCTCGCCGATCTCCTTGACGAGCACGGCGGCGACCATGCCGGGGATGATGACGATGAAGGGCACGAACATCTTGGCGAACGACCCGATGATGGGTGTCTTGCGAGCCGCCGACATCGAGTTGGAGGCCATGGCCCGCTGCACCTCGACGAAGTTCGTCGTCCAGTAGCCGAAGGACAGGACGAAGCCGAGGCCGAAGACGATGCCGACGACCGACCAGAACGGCGAGTCGAAGCCCGAGAGCGCCTGGCCCGGCCACGAGTGGAGCTGCTGCTCGGCCGACGGGACGCCCGCCGACGCCGGAGCGGACGTGGCGAACTCGGTGACCTTGTCCTTGAGGCCCTGGTAGCCGCCCACGCGGTGCAGGCCGATCAGGGTCAGAGGCAGCAGGGCGGCCACGATGACGAAGAACTGGAGCACCTCGTTGTAGATCGCGGCCGACAGACCACCGAGCGTGATGTACGACAGGACGATCGCGGCGGCGACGAGCAGCGCCACCCAGAGCGGCCAGCCGAGCAGCGCGTGCACGATCGAGCCGAGCAGGTAGAGGTTGACGCCGGCGATGAGCAGCTGCGCGACGGCGAAGCTGATCGAGTTGACGAGGTGGGCACCGGTGCCGAAGCGGCGGAACATGAACTCGGGGACCGAGCGCACCTTGGAGCCGTAGTAGAAGGGCATCATCACGACGCCGAGGAAGAGCATGGCGGGGATGGCGCCGACCCAGAAGTAGTGCACGGTCGAGATGCCGAGCTCGGCGCCGTTGGCCGACATGCCCATGATCTCGACGGCACCGAGGTTCGCGGAGATGAAGGCGAGGCCGGTGACCCAGGCCGGCAGCGACCGGCCGGACAGGAAGAAGTCGATGGAGTCGGACACCGCGCGCCTCGCCATGACCCCGATGCCGAGGACGAAGACGAAGTACAGGGCGATGATGACGTAGTCGACCGGTTTGGCGCTGATGAGGGCGTCCGCCGTGGGCAGACCCGCCAGTGCGTGCATGCGTTCAGTCCCTTCGTTGAGCGACGACCGACGCTAGCGCAGCCTCTGAAGCGGGGCGAGTCAGGATGTGCGAGTGCCGCGTGCCCTCGAGATGAGCCGTTTGAGCGGGACGGAGGTGTCCGCCGCGCTGTCGGCTTCGATCGTCATACCCTTCTCGAGCGCTCGTTTCACGGCGAGGTAGTCGGTCGGGACGCCGACCGACTCGACGGCGATGAGCAGCCCGTCGCGGTAGCTGAGCAGCGAGAAGCGTTCGGCTGCGACGTCGCCCCGCACGATGGTCCGGTCGGCGCCGTGCGGGAGCCCCGCCATCTGGAGCCGCAGGTCGCCCTGGTCGCTCCAGAACCACGGCACGCGGTCGTATGCCGTCGGGTGGCCGACGAGGGTCGCCGCTGCCGCCCGCGCCTGGTCGGTCGCGTGCGGCACGCTCTCCAGCCGCATCGCGCCCGGCTCGCCGCGGTCGAACGGGTTGGGTCCGACGGCGCAGTCGCCGGCCGCGACGGTGACCCCGTCGGAGGTGAGGGCGTACTCGTCGACGACGATGCCCCGAGGTTCCACGAGCAGGCCGAGCTGCGCGGCGAGGGCGGTGCTGGGGACGGCCCCGATCCCGACGACCAGTAGGTCGGCGGGTACCACGGTGCCGTCGCCGAGCTCGACACCCGTGGCACGTCCGCCCTCGCCCGTCACGCGGACGGCGTCGGAGCGCAGGAGGATCCGCGTGCCGCGGCGCTCGTGCGCGCGTCGCACGGCCTCCGACAGCATCGGGGTGACGGCGCGGCCGAGGAGCCGGTCCGTGGCCTCGACGACGGTGACAGCGGACCCGAGTGCCCGAGCTCCGGCGGCGATCTCGAGCCCGATGAAACCACCGCCGACGACGACGACCTCTCGAGCCGCGTGGAGCCGAGGCGCCAGCCGGTCGGCGTCGGCGAGGGTGCGCACCGAGTGGACCCCGTCGAGGTCGGCGCCCTCGACCCCCAGGCCGCGGTTGACCGCACCCGTCGTCAGGGCGAGGCGCTCGAAGGTGAGGGTCCGGCCCGAGGCCGTCGTGGCGCTCCCTCCGGAGGCGTCCCGGCCGATCGTCACGACGGGCTCACCGGTGACGAGCTCGACCCCGAGGTCGGCGAACCAGGCGGCGTCGTGGAAGACGAGGGAGCCGCGGTCGTGCTCGCCGCGCAGGTAGCTCTTCGACAGGGGTGGGCGCTCGTAGGGCGGCTCGGGCTCGGCGCCGACGAGCACGACGGGCCCTGTGTCACCGAGCTCGCGCAGGGCCGTGACGAGCGAGATGCCGGCCTGCCCGGCGCCGACGACGAGGGTGCTGACGGTCGCGGCGGTGGCCATGCGTCCACCCTAGGGTGGGCCCATGACGTGGTCTCCCGCGAACCCCGAGTCCGTCTTCACCTACGGCGCTCCGCAGCTGAAGTTCGGCGCGGGCGCGGCCGACGAGATCGGGCACGACCTCCTGGTGCTCGGTGCGTCGCGGGTGCTCGTCGTCACCGATGCCGGCGTGCTCGCGACCGGCTGGCCGGACCGCGTCGCCGACGGCATCCGCGGGTTCGGGGTCGAGGTCGTCGTCCACGACTCGGCGCGCGTCGAGCCGACCGATGCGAGCCTCCTCGCCGCGGTCGATCGGGCCCGAGCGGACGGACCGTTCGACGGCTACGTCGCCGTCGGCGGTGGCTCGGCCATCGACACCGCGAAGGCGGTGGACCTGCTCCTCAGCGACGGCGGGGAGCTCATGGACTACGTCAACGCGCCGGTCGGTGCCGGTCGCGCACCGACCCGCCCGCTCGCGCCCCTCGTCGCGGTGCCCACGACGACCGGGACCGGAGCCGAGAGCACGACGATCTGCGTCCTCGACGTGCTCTCGCTCAAGGTCAAGACGGGCATCTCCCACGTGCGGCTCCGGCCGAGCCTCGCCGTCGTCGACCCTCGACTCACGGCCACCCAGCCCGCGGGGGTGACGGCGAGCGCCGGCATGGACATCCTCTGCCACGCCCTCGAGAGCTGGACGGCCCGGCCGTTCACGAGCTACGAGCGCAAGCAGCCCGGCGAGCGCGTGCCCTACTGCGGCAGCAACCCGATCGCCGACATGTGGTCGGAGCGGTCGATGTCCTTGCTGGCCAAGGCGTTCCGGACGGCGGTTCGCGACGGCTCCGACGAGGCCGCCCGCGGCGAGATGGCGCTCGCGGCGACGTTCGCCGGCCTCGGGTTCGGCAACGCGGGCGTCCACGTGCCGCACGCCAACGCGTACCCCATCGCCGGCCGGGTGCGCGACTTCCACCCGCACGGCTACCCGAGCGACGAGCCGATGGTGCCGCACGGCATGGCGGTCGCGCTGACGGCGCCCGAGGCGTTCCGGTGGACCTTCGGGTCCGACCCCGAGCGGCACCTCGCCGCGGCCCGGCTCCTCGACCCGGCGCACGGCAGCCGCTGGGAGTCCGAGCCACGTGACGTGCTTCCCGGCGTCCTCGTCGACCTCATGCGCGACATCGACATGCCGAACGGCCTCCGGGCCGTCGGCTACGACGAGCGCGACGTCGACGCCTTGGTGGAGGGCTCGCTCAAGCAGCAGCGGCTGCTCGCGACGAGTCCCCGCGAGGTCGGAGCCGACGACCTGGCCGGCATCATGACCCGCTCGCTGCAGCTCTGGGAATAGTGGTCGACGCGAGGGGCGGGTGGCGGCATACAGTGCCGTCTGTGACCACGGAGCCCACGCACCTGCCCCTGCCCCTCGACAGCGACTGGCTCGACTGGGTCGGCGCCCGCGGCGAGCAGCAGCTCGCGCTGGCGCGGTCCCTCGTCGAGGGCCTGCGCAGCGACCCGCCGAAGCAGCCGCTCGAGGTGCTCCGGGTCTGGAACGACGCACAGACGGCGCTGTCCAACGCCGCGTCCGTCGGGTCGCTCTTCTCCGAGGTGCACCCGGACGCGGCCGTGCGCGAGCGCGCCGAGTCGGTGGCCCAGCAGGTGCAGAAGCTCGACACGGACCTCGGTCTCGACACCGAGCTGTATGCCGTCCTCGCCGGGCTCGACGCGAGCACCCTCGACGCCGACGCGACGAGGGTGCTCGAGAGGACGTTGCGCGACTTCCGTCGCTCGGGCGTCGACCGCGACGAGGAGACCCGCGACCGCCTCCGTGCGCTGAGCGAGCGCGCGATCCTGCTCAGCCAGGAGTTCAGCAAGAACATCCGCGAGAACGTCCGCAGCATCCGGGTGACGCCCGACCGGCTCGCGGGGCTGCCGCAGGACTGGGTCGAGGCGCACCCGGTCGACGACGACGGCCTCGTCACCGTGACGACGGACTACCCCGACGTCGTGCCCTTCCGGACCTTCGCGCACGACGCGCAGGCCCGCCGTGACCTCGTCACCGAGTTCCTCACCATCGCGTGGCCGGCCAACGACCGCGTCCTGCAGGAGATCTTCTCGGTCCGGCGGGAGCACGCCTCTCTCCTCGGCTACGCCTCCTGGGCCGACTACGACGCCGAGGTCAAGATGATCGGCAGCGGGGACGCCATCGGCGAGTTCGTCGACCGCATCACCGAGCTGTCGGCCACGAGCGCCGAGCGCGACAAGGCGGTGCTGCTCGAGCGGCTGCGCCAGGACCGTCCCGACGCCACCGACATCGACGGGGCCGACGTCTCCTACTACGCCGAGCTCGTCCGCAAGGAGGACCTCGCCGTCGACGCGCAGCGCGTGCGCACGTACTTCCCGTTCGAGTCGGTGCGCCAGGGGCTGCTCGACGTGACGGGCCGGCTCTTCGGGCTCGAGTGGTCGCCGGTGCCGCGCGAGGACGCCCGCACGTGGCACGAGGAGGTCGCGACCTACGACGTCTCCTTCCACGGCGAGCGCATCGGCCGCATCCACCTCGACCTGCACCCGCGCGACGGGAAGTACAAGCACGCGGCCCAGTTCGACCTCGCGCGCGGTGTCGACGGCACACAGCTCGCCGAGGGCGTGCTCGTCTGCAACTTCAACCGCGGCCTCATGGAGCACGACGAGGTCGTCACCCTCTTCCACGAGTTCGGCCACCTCGTGCACCACGTGCTCGCCGGCCGCACCGAGTGGGTGCGCTTCTCGGGCGTCGCGACCGAGTGGGACTTCGTCGAGGCCCCGAGCCAGATGCTCGAGGAATGGGCTTGGGACGCCGACGTGCTCGCCACCTTCGCCCGAAACGCCGACGGCGAGACCATCCCCGCCGACCTCGTCGAGGCGATGCGCCGGGCCGACGACTTCGGCAAGGGCTACGACGCCCGGACGCAGATGTTCTACGCCGCGCTCTCCTACGACTTCCACGTCAACGAGACCGACGACCTCACGGCCCGCCTGCGCGAGCTCATGGAGCGCTACTCGGTGTTCCCGTACCTCGACGGCACGCACATGCAGTGCCACTTCGGTCACCTCGACGGCTACAGCTCGGCGTACTACACGTACATGTGGTCGCTCGTCATCGCCAAGGACATGTTCTCGGCCTTCGACAAGGGCGACCTCTTCGACCCCGAGGTCGCCGGCGCCTACCGGGACAAGGTCCTCGCGCAGGGCGGGCGACGCGACGCGGCCGACCTCGTCGAGGACTTCCTCGGCCGTCCCTACACGTTCGACGCGTATGCCGCGTGGCTCGCGGAGTGACCGCGGCGCGGCCTGACGGCCTGCTCGTCACGGCGCTGACCGTCTACCCCGTCAAGTCGCTCGCCGGGGTCCCGGTCGACGAGGCGGTCGTCGAGGCCCGCGGGCTGCACGGCGACCGGCGCTGGGCGGTCGTCGATCCGGAGGGCACCAAGGTCACGGCGCGCGAGGAGCACGTGCTCCTCGGCCTGAGGGCCGAGCCGCTCGACGGCGGGGGAGTGCGCCTCGTCGCACCCGGCGCGGACGCGCTCGAGCTCGGCCCGCCACGGGGAGCTGCGCCGGTTCCCGTCGCGTTCTCCGGGCAGGACCACGCGCTCCCCGCCGGCGCCGACGCCGATGCGTGGCTGACCGCCCGGGTCGGACGCCCGCTCCGGCTCGTGTGGCAGGACGACGAGACGCACCGGCCCATCCGTCCGGACATGGGTGGCGCCGATGGCGACCGCAACTCGCTCTCCGACGCCGCACCCCTCCACGTCACGTCGGAGTCGTCCCTCGCGCGCCTCAACGACTGGCTGCTCGAGACGGCGGCCGAGCGTGGCGAGGGGCCGCGAGATCCCTTGGGGCACGACCGGTTTCGGCCCAACGTCGTCGTCTCCGGGAGCGACCCGTTCGCCGAGGACGCCTGGACGACGGTCCGCGTCGGGGACGTGCCGTTCCGCGCGACGATGGTGTGCGACCGCTGCGTCATGACGACGGTCGACCGCGGCGACCTGCGCACCGGCAAGGAGCCGATCCGCACCCTCGCCCGACACCGGAAGTGGGACGGTGCCACGTGGTTCGGCATCCGACTCACGCCGGAGCTGCCCCTTGCCGACGGTGCCGTGCTGCGGGTCGGCGACCCCGTCGAGCCGGCCTGACCGAGCTGGGCCGAGCCGAGCCGAGGGGCGTGGCGAGAGATCGGCTGCGAGATCGCGCGGTGGTGGTGCATCAGCCACCCGAGCTGCGCGATGTCACGCACGACCAGCCGGGGCACGAGGCGTCAGGTGAGTCGGGACAGGACCGCGCGCAGGTCGGTGAGGCCGCGTGCCTCCTCGGGGCTGAGGGCCGCCAGCGGCGTGGCTGACAGCCGGCGATAGACCGCGGCCATCCCCTCGAAGAGCTCGGGCGAGACGCCGGCCGAGCGCTGGGTGGCCGCGATGCTCTCCATCTCGTCGACGAATCGCCCGCTCTTGGCCGCAGCCACGGCGACCCGTCGGGCGGCGCCCTCGACCTGGGCGGGGAGCTCCTCGGCGAGGTCGTCGAGGACCGGCGCGAGCACCCCGAGCGCCTCGGCCGTCTGGAGGGCCTGCGCCCAGACGGCCGTCGTGCCCTTGTAGACGGACGCCGTGCACATCTTCACGGCCGAGGCCTGGCCGACGCGGTCGCCGACGATGCGCCGTCGCAGCCCGACGGCCGGGACCCGAGCCACCTCGGCCGCTCGGGCACCGGAGAGGTAGATCATCGTGTCGCCGTCCGGCTCCGGTGGACCGCCGCTGACGCTCCCGTCGACGAGGTCGAGGCCCTCGGCGGCCGCCCGGTCCGCGAGGCCGGAGACCCGGTCGGGCGACACGGCGTTGGCGTCGAGGATCAGCGGTGTCGAACCGGTCGCCCCGGCCGCGTCGATGACCGATCGGAGCACTGCGTCGGCAGCTCCGGGAGGGCAGATGCTGACGACGAGGTCGACAGCGGCCACGACGGCCTCGAGGTCGGGCAGCAGCTCGAGCCCGCGGGCCAGGGCGGCCGTGCGGTCGCTGCGTCCCCGCACGGTCGCGACGACCCGGGTGCCGCCGGCCGCCCACGCGCGCCCCAGGGCCGATCCCATGGCTCCCGGGGAGACGATGGCGATGGTCCGGACGGCGCGGGCTCCCGGCTGGAGCTCGGCCGTCGGGGAGGGTGCGCGCGCCGGCCCGACGCTCACGGGATCGGGAGCTCCTTGAGCACGACCGCCTTGCCGGTACTGCGCTGCGACAGGTCGGCCATGGCCTGGCGCACCGCCTTGGAGAAGAGGTGCGCACCCTTGATCGTCGGGTGGATGCGGTCGGACTGGACCTGCTCGGGGTGGGCCCGGATGGCGTCGGCCCAGTCGGCCACGATGACGTTGGGCCGCCCGCGGGCGATGAGGTCGAGCGTCGCGTTGTCGGTGTCGACGCGGGCGAACGGTCCCATGATGTTGACGAGCACGACCATGCGGCCCGGGCCGAGCACGTCGAGCACCTGCTTGACGCGGTCCTCGTCGACGCCGGCGTTGGTGCCGAAGGCGAGGATGATCGCGCGCCGGTTGCCGTCACCGCGCGCGGAGACCTCGGCGAGACCGTCGGACCAGCGACGGTTGGACTTCGCGTCGATGCGGATGCCCGGGAAGTAGTAGCGCAGCGCCTGGAGGCTGCCGACCATGATCGAGTCGCCGTACGCGTCGATCTCGGGCCCGGAGGGCATCGTGAACGAGGTCTGGGCCGCGGACGCCGCTCCCGACGAGGACGGGCTCGCACCGGTCGTCGCGACGGGACGCGACACCGCCGAACCGGGCGCCGTGGTCGCGGGGGAGTGGCTCGCCATGCCGTCGGCGGCCGCCTCGTTGGCGGCGAGCATGCGCGCGGTCTCGCTCTGGTCGGGGGCGGTGAGCACGATGACCGCCGTCACGACGGCCAGGGCGGCGACGCCCGCGCCGACGACCTGCTTGGTGCGTCGGGTCAGGCCCGAGACGTGCCCGCGCAGCCGCGTCGCCACGCCCCGGAAGCCGAGGGTGCGGAACGGCGTCTCGACGAAGCGGAACGTGAGGTCGGCGAGTGCGAACGTCACGAGCACGCACCACAGCCGCGTCAGCAGGTGCGACGTGGTGCCGGGCGCAGACGGGTTGTCGAGCGCCACGAGCAGGATGACGGGCCAGTGCCAGAGGTAGATGGAGTAGGACCGGGCGCCCACCCAGCCCGCGACCGGGTGCCGCATGACCCGCTGCACGCCGGTGACCTGGTCGGGGCGTCGCTCGATGACACCCATGACGAGGACCGCCGTCGCGAGCGACGCGAGCACGATCCCGCCGCGGAAGGTCACGGTGGACTGCTCGTCGAGGAGGACCATCTCGGCGAGCAGGACCACGAGGGCCAGCGGGACGGCATACGACCCGAAGCGACCCCACCGCGAGGGCGCCACCCACAGCGCGAGCTGCGGGCTGGCCCAGGCGAAGGCGAGAGCGGCGCCGGCCATCAGCCCCACGACGTGGGTGTCGGTGCCGTAGTAGACGCGCGTGGCGTCGGTGCCCGGCGTGAAGAGCAGCGCCATGAGCAGTGACGAGCCCACCCCGACGGCCACCGCCACCCCGACGCGAACCCGGCTCGACACCGCGAGCAGGGCGAGGGTCACGAGCGGCCAGAGCAGGTAGAACTGCTCCTCGACCGCGAGCGACCAGAAGTTCATGAACAGCTGCGGCGCGGTCTGGTCGAAGTAGCTCGTGCCGGCCGTGATCTCGGTCCAGTTCGTCGAGAAGGTCAGGGCCCCGACGATCTGCCGGCCGATGTCGACGAGGAGGTCCTGGCTGACGGCCCGTGCGATGAGCACGCTCGTCACGACGCAGAGGACCAGGGCGGGCACGAGCCGGCGCGCTCGCCGCACCCAGAACTGCGAGAGCGCGATCCGGCCGGTGCGGTGGTGCTCGCGGACGAGCAGCGTCGTGATGAGGAAGCCCGAGACGACGAAGAAGACGTCGACGCCGAGGAAGCCGCCGGGCAGCCACGAGGCGTTGAGGTGGTAGACGAGGACCCCGACGATGGCGAGGGCCCGCAGCCCGTCCAGGCCCTCGATCCGAGCCGGGCGTCCCGACGGCGCACGCCCCGATCGGGGGGTGGCCCCCGTGGTCGTGTCGGCGGTCTGACCCGTGCCAGCCGCCCGTGAAATCGCCGACGTCGTCACGTCGCTCCTTCCGTGGGCCGCGGTGAGTGGAGTCACCGCCGTGCCTGATGTGAGCATAGGTACGCGTGGGGCTCCCGTTGCGGCGCCACGCGGCATACCGTGTCGGGGTGGGTGTCGAGCAGGAGGCCGAGGTGTCCGGCGCGCCGGTCCGCGTGACGCTGTTCGTGCGCGGGGAGGTGCAGGGTGTCGGCTTCCGCTGGTGGACGCGCGCCCGCGCGCTCGAGCTCGGTCTGGCAGGGCACGCCCGCAACACCGCCGACGGTCGGGTCGAGGTCGTCGCCCAGGGGCGACGCGCGGCCGTCGACGCGCTCGAGGCGCTGCTGCGCGAGACCCCGTCGACGACCCGGCGCCCGGGACACGTCGAGAGCGTCGTCGTGCAGCAGGGCGTTCCGAGGGACGGAATCTCCGGGTTCGTCGAGCGCTGACCCGCCTAGGCTGGCCGGGTGAGCGACGTGCCCGAGGTCCCCGCCGAGCTCGCTCGGCTGCGCAGCAGCATCGACAACATCGACGCCGCGCTCGTCCACCTGCTCGCGGAGCGCTTCAAGTGCACCCAGCAGGTCGGCCGGCTCAAGGCCGAGGAGCACCTACCCGCGGCAGACCCGCAGCGCGAGGAGCGCCAGATCGCGCGGCTGCGGGCGCTCGCCGACAGCGCCGGCCTCGACCCGGTGTTCGCCGAGGCGTTCCTGGGCTTCATCATCGCCGAGGTCATCCACCACCACGAGCGCATCGCCAACGGCGACTCGTAGCCGTCGTGCCGGAGGGCGCCGCGCCGGGCCGGTGCCCTCAGTAGAGGGTCGCGTCCTGGCGCTTGTCGAGGGCCGCGTCATAGGCCGCGGCCTCGTCGTCGGAGGCGAACCCGCCGGCCTCACGCGTCATCGCCCCCGCCGTCGGCAGGGTCTTCGGGTCCACCCGTGACGCGCTGTCCCACAGGCGGCTTCGCTTGATCGCACGCGCGCACTGGAAGTAGACGCGCTCGACGGCCACGACGAGCACCGAGGCCGGCAGCACGCCCTTGACCTCGTGACGGGCCAGCTCGTCCGGGTCCGTCGAGACGACGGCGGTGCCGCGCACACGGAGCTCCTCGCCGAGGCCCGGCACGAGGAAGATCAGGCCCACCCGCGGGTCGGCGAGGACGTTGCGCATGGTGTCGAGGCGGTGGTTGCCGCGGCGGTCGGGGATGACGAGCGTGCGCTCGTCGCGCACGACGACGAAGCCGGGACGGTCGCCCCGCGGCGACTGGTCGAGGCCGCCGTCGCCGACCGTGGCCACGACGACGAAGGGTGCCGCGTCGATGATCCGCGCCTGGCTCGGCGTGATGGTCGCCGACTCCTTGGCGAGGCTGTTGGCCGCCGGCGCCGCGGGGTAGACCTCGAGCAGCCGTTCGAGGGTCGTGACCGTGTGTTCGTCGTGCGCTGCGCGCTCCTCGGCATCCACCCGACCACGGTATGCCGTCCGTCCCAGCACGCGCAGGCGCTCACCTCCCCGGAGCACGGCCCCACGACTAGTACGCTGACCGGGATCGCTGGCTGGCTGGACAAAGGATTTCTCGGGTCGTGTACGTCAAGAGCCTCACCCTGAAGGGCTTCAAGTCCTTCGCCTCGGCGACCCACCTGCGTCTCGAGCCCGGCATCACCTGCATCGTCGGCCCCAACGGCTCCGGCAAGAGCAACGTCGTCGACGCGCTCGCCTGGGTCATGGGAGAGCAGGGCGCCAAGTCGCTGCGCGGCGGCAAGATGGAGGACGTCATCTTCGCCGGCACGTCCGGCCGGGCGCCGCTCGGTCGCGCCGAGGTGGCCCTCACCATCGACAACACCGACGGCGCGCTCCCGATCGACTACACCGAGGTGACGATCGCCCGCACGATGTTCCGCAACGGTGGCTCGGAGTACGCCATCAACGGCACCCCGTGCCGCCTGCTCGACGTGCAGGAGCTGCTCTCCGACAGCGGCATCGGCCGCGAGATGCACGTCATCGTCGGCCAGGGCCAGCTCGACACCGTGCTGCGCGCGACCCCCGAGGAGCGCCGCGGGTTCATCGAGGAGGCCGCGGGCGTCCTCAAGCACCGCAAGCGCAAGGAGCGCGCGCTCCGCAAGCTCGACTCGATGGAGGCCAACCTCACCCGGGTCCAGGACCTCACCGGTGAGATCCGCCGGCAGCTCGGTCCGCTCGGGCGCCAGGCCGAGACCGCGCGCAGGGCGGCCGTCATCCAGACGGACGCCCGCGACGCGCGCCTGCGCCTCGTCGCCGACGACCTCGTCCAGCTGACGTCGACCCTCGAGCAGGAGGTCGCCGACGAGTCCGCCCTCATCGAGCGTCGCTCCGAGGTCGAGGCGTCCATCGGCGACCTCGGCCACCGGCTCTCCACCCTCGAGGAGGCCGCCGAGGCCGCTCGTCCGGCCCTGACCCGGGCCCAGGACGAGTACGTCTCGCTCGGCCGGCTCGTCGAGCGGATGGCCTCGACCCGGTCCCTCGCCGCCGAGCGCGTGCGCCTGCTGAGCGAGGACGACGGGCCAGAGGCCCCCGGCCAGAGCCGCGACCCCGAGCAGCTGCGCGCCCAGGCCGCCGACGTCCGCGAGCAGGAGGCGTTCCTCCTCGAGGAGATCGCCGAGGCCAAGGCCGCCCTCGAGAACGCCGTCCTGACCCGCACCGAGGCCGAGCACGGTCACGCCGAGGAGACCACCCGCCTGCAGCGCGAGGCCCGAGCCGCGGCGGACCGTCGCGAGGGCCTGGCCAAGCTCGGCGGCCAGGTCGGCGCCAAGGCCTCGCGCATCGAGGCCCGCGAGGCCGAGGTCGGACGCCTGCGCGGCACCATCGAGGCCGCCCAGGCCCGCGCCGCCGAGGCCGAGCACGAGTTCTCCCGTCTCGAGTCCAGCGTCGCCCAGGACGAGGAGGGTGAGGAGGGGCTCGACACGGCCTACGAGGAGGCTGCCGCGCGCCTCGACGCCGCCGAGGCCGAGCTCGCCCGCTGGAAGGAGGCCGAGGCGACCGCCGAGCGTGCCCGCACCACGGCCGCCGCCCGGGTCGAGGCCCTCGGTCTCAGCCTGAGCCGCAAGGACGGCGCCGCGGCGCTCCTCGCCGCCGCCGACGAGGGCCATCGCATCCTCGGCTCGGTCGCCTCCCTCGTCACCGTCGAGCCCGGGCTCGAGAACGCCGTGGCCGCCGCCCTCGGGACGGCTGCCGAGGCCCTGGCCGTCGGTTCGCTCGATGCCGCTGCGGCGGCCCTGGACGCGCTGCGTGACGGCGACAACGGCCGCGCCAGCCTTCTCGTCGCGGAGTCCGCGACCCGCGTCGACCCCTCGTCATGGCCGGCTCTGACGGGCGATGCCCGCTGGGTCCGCGACGTCGTCGAGTGCCCCGACTCCGTGCGCCCGGCCGTGGAGCAGGTGCTCGAGCGCGTCGCCCTCGTGCCCGACGGCGCGGCCGCCCGCACGCTCGTCCGCAGCCACCCCGGAGTCACGGCCGTGACCCGCGGCGGCGACGTCTACGCCCCCGGTGCGGTCCGCGGTGGCAGCACGACGGCGCCCAGCCTGCTCGAGCTGCGGGCCGCGTTCGACGACGCCCAGGACGCGATGGCGCGGGCCACTCGGGAGGGCGAGGAGGCCCGCTTCCGCGTCTCGGGCGCCGACGCCACGCGCGCCGAGCTCGCCGACGCCGTCGAGGCCGCGCTCGAGCGCCTCAACGAGAGCGACGCCCGGATGGCGGCGATCGCCGAGAAGCTCGGCTCGCTCGGCCAGACCCTGCGGGCTGCGCGCTCCGAGGTGGAGCGCACCGAGAAGGCGATCGCGGACGCCACCGCGGCCCTCGAGGCCGACCAGACCGAGCACGCCGCCCTTCTCGAGCGGCTCGAGGCGGCGAGCGGTGAGGGCGACTTCGCCGACGAGCCGTCGACCGAGGAGCGCGACCGCCTCGAGGCCGTGGCCCGCGAGGCCCGTGCCGCCGAGACCGAGCTGCGTCTGGCGCTGCGCACCCGCGAGGAGCGTGCGCGCGCCCTCAAGGACCGCGCCGACGCGCTCGAGCGCGGCGCCCGCCACGAGGAGGATGCCCGTCAGCGCCTCGCCGAGAAGCGGGCCCGACGCCAGCGCGAGGCCGCCGTGGCCGGGGCCGTCCGCACGGCCGCGGCCTGGGCGCACGAGCTGCTCGCCGAGTCGGCCGAGCAGGCGGGTCGCGCCCGCGCTGCCGGGGAGGCCGAGCGCACCGAGCGGGACGCCGAGCTCGCCGTCGTGCGCCGTGACATCGCGACCCTGCAGGCCGAGCTGCGCGAGCTCACCGACACGGTCCACCGCGACGAGGTCGCCCGCACCCAGCAGCGGCTGCGCATCGAGCAGCTCGAGACGAAGGCCGTCGAGGAGCTCGGCATCTCGCCGTCCGACCTCGTGGAGGAGTACGGCCCGCACCAGCTCGTCCCGGCCGTGCCCGACCCCGACGCCGATCCGGACGCGCCCCAGCCCGATCCGGTCCCGTTCGTCCGCGAGGCGCAGGAGAAGCGGCTGCGCCAGGCCGAGCGCAAGCTGAACGCCCTGGGTCGCATCAACCCGCTCGCGCTCGAGGAGTTCACGGCGCTCGAGGAGCGGCACAAGTTCCTCACCGAGCAGCTCGAGGACCTCAAGAACTCCAAGCGTGACCTGCTCGACATCGTCAAGGAGGTCGACGAGCGCGTCGAGCGCGTCTTCGCCGAGGCCTTCGAGGACACCGCGGTCCAGTTCGAGCGCGTCTTCCAGCGACTCTTCCCGGGTGGCGAAGGGCGTCTCGTCCTCACCGACCCGTCCAACATGCTGACGACGGGTCTCGAGGTCGAGGCTCGCCCGCCCGGCAAGAAGATCAAGCGGCTCTCGCTGCTCTCCGGTGGCGAGCGCTCGCTCGTGGCCGTGGCGCTGCTCGTCGCCATCTTCAAGGCCCGGCCCTCGCCCTTCTACATCATGGACGAGGTCGAGGCCGCCCTCGACGACGCCAACCTCGGCCGCCTCATCACCCTCTTCGAGGAGCTGCGCGACAGCTCGCAGCTCATCGTCATCACCCACCAGAAGAAGACGATGGAGATCGCCGACGCCCTGTACGGCGTCAGCATGCGCGGCGACGGCGTCACGACCGTCGTGTCGCAGCGACTGCGCGACGTGGCCGACCGAACCGCCTGACCACACGGCATACGCCCTCCGTCCGCGCGCCCTCCGGGCCGCGGGGCGGGGGAGTGCGCGTCGGCGCCTCGGGTTGCGAAATCGTCACTCCGTGCTATTTGCGTCACACGGGTCACATGCGTCACTCTTGTCACATGGTTTACCTGGTCATCTCGATGCTCGTCGTCACCGTGCTCGCTGTGGCGGTCGTCGGCGTCGTCGCGGTGCCTGCGCACCGCGGCGGCCGGGACCTGCTCACCGCCAAGGGGGAAGGGGTCGCACGCTCGGCACGTCGCCGTGCAGGCACCCTCGGTCGTCCGCGCGCCCGCACGCACTAGCCGCGCCCGACCGCCTGCCCACCCTCCTCGGCCACCGGCCACTGCCGGTGGCCGAGCCGCGTCCCGGGCTGCCCGGGGCCGTGATCGAGGTCGTGATCGCGGCGTCCGGGACCTCCACCCCAGCGTGGTTGGATGGCTGACGTGGACACTGTCTGGACATACGTCATCATCGGCGTCGCCATCCTCGTCGGCGGGGTCGCCTACGGCGTCAGCCTCGTGCGCGGCCGCGGCCGCACCGTCGAGCGCGAGGCCCCGCCGACCCGTCCGGGGCTGCCCGGCGAGGACCTCGACCGCCGGCCACCGAGCGGCACCACCGACACCGTCGCTCCGCCTGCGGGGCCGCCCGCGTCCACGACGCTCGAGCCCGAGGCGCCCACGGCACCGGAGCCGACGCCGGCCCCCGAGCCGACCCTCGAGCGACCGGAGTCCGCACGGGGTCGCCTACAGCGCCTGCGGGCCCGTCTGGCCAGGTCCAACTCCTCCATCGGCCAGGGACTGCTCGCCCTGCTCTCCCGTGGCAAGCTCGACGAGGAGGCTTGGGAAGAGGTCGAGGACACCCTCATCTCCTCCGACCTCGGCGTCGAGGCCGCGACCGAGCTCGTCGACTCGCTGCGCACCCGCGTCAAGATCGACGGCACCACCGACGAGGCAACGGTGCGGGGCTGGCTCCGCGACGACCTGCTCGCCCTCGTCCAGCCCGACATGGACCGCCGCATCGCGAGCAGCCGCATCGGCGACCGCCCCGCCGTCATCCTCGTCGTGGGCGTCAACGGCACCGGCAAGACGACGACCGTCGGCAAGCTGGCGCGCGTCCTCGTCGCCGAGGACCGTGAGGTCCTGCTCGGTGCTGCCGACACCTTCCGCGCCGCAGCCGCCGACCAGCTCGAGACGTGGGGATCCCGCGTCGGGGTCGCCACCGTGCGCTCCGACAAGGACGGCGCCGACCCTGCGGCCGTCGCCTTCGACGCCGTCAAGGCCGGTATCGAGGAGGAGGTCGACGTCGTCATCATCGACACCGCCGGCCGCCTCCACAACAAGGTCGGCCTGATGGACGAGCTCGGCAAGGTCAAGCGCGTCATCGAGAAGCAGAGCCCCATCGACGAGGTGCTCCTCGTCCTCGACGCGACGACCGGGCAGAACGGTCTCCAGCAGGCCAAGGTCTTCTCCGAGGCGGTCGACGTCACGGGCATCGTCCTGACCAAGCTCGACGGCACCGCCAAGGGCGGCATCGTCGTCGCGGTCCAGCGCCAGCTCGGTGTGCCGGTCAAGCTCGTCGGCCTCGGCGAGGGCCCCGACGACCTCGCCCCCTTCGACCCCGAGGCCTTCGTCGACGCCATCGTCATGTGACGACGCGCGCTCCCGGCCCACGACGACGAGCACGTGTGCCGGACGGCATACGTGCTCGTGGCGTCCGGTGGACGAACGGGGGAGTCCACGATCTGGACGCCCACGGTGCGGGAAACCATCCGCTAACAACCCCCACCGGTTGTTGACACGGCTGTAACAAACGACGCGGTCGCCCGAAATTCGGCCCGTCCATCGTTCTCGCCATGAGCGCACTTACCTTCGTGACGGCAGACGCGCCGTTCACCGACAGCGGGAACACCGCGTGGGTCCTGGCAGCGGCCGCACTGGTCCTGTTCATGACCCCCGGTCTCGCCCTCTTCTACGGCGGCATGGTTCGCACCAAGAGCGTCCTCAACATGATGATGATGTCGTTCATCACGATGGGCACGGTCGGCACGGTGTGGATCCTCTGGGGCTACAGCCAGACGTTCGGCCCCGACATCGGCGGTGGCCTCATGGGCAACCCCTTCACGCACTTCGGCCTGAGTGGCGTCATCGACCAGATCTACGGCTACGTCCCGGCTGACGCCGCGGCGGGCACGGCAGCGGCCGGCGGCATCCCCGCGACCGCCTTCGTCGCCTTCCAGGTCGTCTTCGCGATCATCGCCGTGGCCCTCGTCTCGGGTGCCATCGCCGACCGTGCGAAGTTCAGCACGTGGACGATCTTCACGGTCGTCTGGGCCACCCTCGTCTACTTCCCCGCGGCCCACTGGGTGTTCGCCTTCAGCGGCTACGCGGCCGAGACGGGCGGCTGGATCGCCAACAAGGCCGACGGCCTCTTCCTCGGCGGCGCAGGCGCCTACGACTTCGCCGGCGGCACGGCCATCCACATCAACGCCGGTGCGGCGGGCCTCGCCCTCGCGCTCGTCCTCGGCAAGCGCATCGGTTTCAAGCGTGACCCGATGCGTCCCCACAACCTGACGCTCGTCATGATCGGCGCGGGCATCCTCTGGTTCGGCTGGTTCGGCTTCAACGCCGGCTCGGCGCTCGGCGCCGGTGTCCAGGCTGCCGGCGTCTGGGTCAACACCCTCGCCGCGACCGCGACCGCCATGCTCGGCTGGCTCCTCACGGAGAAGCTGCGCGACGGTCACGCGACCTCGCTCGGCGCGGCCTCCGGTGTCGTCGCCGGCCTGGTCGCCATCACCCCGGCCTGCGCCACGGTCTCGCCCATCGGTGCCCTCATCGTGGGTCTCGTCGCCGGTGTCGGCTGTGCGCTGGCGGTCGGCCTGAAGTTCAAGCTCGGCTTCGACGACAGCCTCGACGTCGTCGGCGTCCACCTCGTCGGTGGTCTCATCGGCACCCTGCTCATCGGCTTCCTCGCCACCAAGGGCAGCCCCACCGGTGCTGCCGGGCTCGACGTCAACGAGGGACTCTTCTACGGCGGTGGCGGCTCCCAGCTCGTCGCCCAGCTCGAGGGTGCGCTGGCCGTCCTGGTGTTCTCCTTCGTGGTCACCTACCTCATCGGTCTCGCCCTCCACAAGACGATCGGCTTCCGCGTGACGCAGGAGGAGGAGACCAGCGGTATCGACCTCGCCCAGCACGCCGAGACCGGGTACGACTTCGGTTCCTTCGGTGGATCCCGGACCGGTGTCGTCGCCGGCCACACCGCCACCGCACCCGCCCCGTCCGCCGAGAAGGCGCCCAAGGAAGAGGCCTCCGCATGAAGCTCATCACCGCCATCATCAAGCCCCACCAGCTCGACGAGGTGAAGGAGGCCCTGGAGGCCTTCGGGGTGGCCGGCATGACCATCAGCGAGGCCAGCGGCTACGGCCGCCAGCGCGGCCACAGCGAGGTCTACCGCGGCGCCGAGTACACCGTCGACTTCGTGCCGAAGGTGCGCCTGGAGGTCCTCGTCGACGACGTCGACTCCGCGGACGTCCTCGAGGTCATCCTCAAGGCGGCCCAGACCGGTCGCATCGGTGACGGCAAGATCTGGTCAGTCCCGGTCGAAGAGGTCGTGCGGGTCCGCACCGGCGAGCGGGGCGTCGACGCTCTCTGAGCGTCGACGGTCCACTCGCAGCACCGAAGAAGCACCACACGCAACTCAAGGGGACGGCGAGACCTGACATGACGGATGTGACCTCACGACGTCTGGACCTCGCCGGCACCCGAACCTTCGCGACGCCCGGCGCGGGCCAGACCCGCCGCCGGGCGCTCGCGGAGTTCGGGTTCGGGTGGCTCCAGGAGCTCTGGCGCGAGGCGTGCGCGGGGCGTCGCCACGAAGGTGTCGCCCTCGCCGCGGTCGGCTCGCTCGCCCGCGGCGACGGCGGACCGCTCAGCGACTACGACCTGGTCCTCGTCCACCACCCACGAGGCCTGTCGGGCAAGGAGGTCGGCGCCTTCGCCGACAAGCTCTGGTACCCGATCTGGGACGCCGGGGTGCGGCTCGACCACAGTGTCCGCACCGTGGCCGACTGCCGGGCCGTCGCGTCCGACGACCTCTCCGCGGCGGTCGGGCTGCTCGACCTCACCCACGTGGCCGGGGACGCCGACGTCGTCAACGCGGCGCGGTCCACCGTGGCGCACGACTGGCGGGCCAACGCCCGCACCCGGCTCGGTGAGATGCAGGAGTCGGTGATCCAGCGCCACGCCCGCCAGGGCGACCTCGCCCACCTCATCGAGCCCGACCTCAAGGAGGCCCACGGCGGCCTCCGCGACATGTCGGTGCTGCGGGCCCTCACGGCCGCCTGGCTGACCGACCGGCCGCACGGCGAGGTCGACGAGGCCTACGAGCGCATCCTCGACGTGCGTGACGCCATCCACGTCGTCACGGGGCGCGGGAGGGACCGGCTGACCCGCGACGACCAGGACGCGTGCGCCGCGCTGCTCGGCTACACCGACGCCGACGACCTCCTCACCGACCTCTCGACGTCGGCACGCACCATCGCGTATGCCGTCGACGGCACCCTGCGCCGCGCCATGCAGTCCCAGCGCGCCCGCACCCTGCGGGTCGGTCCCCGCCGTCCGCAGCTGGCACCCCTCGGCTACGGCCTCTACCGGCACGACGGCGAGGCCGTCCTCGGGCCGTCCGCCGACCTGTCGTCCGACCCGATCACCCCGCTGCGCGCGGCCGTCGTGGCTGCACGCGGCGGCATACCGCTCTCGCCGACGACGCTGAAGAACCTCGCCGCCACCGCTCCGGTCCTGCCGGAGCCCTGGCCCGAGGTCGCCCGCAACCTCTTCGCCGACCTGCTCGCGTCGGGCCCCGGGCTCGTCACCGTGTGGGAGGGCCTCGACCTCGCGGGCGTCGTCGAGCGGTGGATCCCGGAGTGGAAGGCCGTGCGCAGCCGCCCACAGCGCAACGCCGTGCACCGGCACACGGTCGACCGCCACCTCATCGAGACCGTCGTGGCGGCGAGCGGCATGGTCCGCGACGTCGCCCGGCCCGACCTGCTCATGCTCGCCGCGGTGCTCCACGACATCGGCAAGGTGCCGGGGTCGCAGGACCACAGCGTCACCGGGGCCGAGCTCGCCGACACGGTGCTGCAGCGGATGGGCGTCACCGACGCCGATCGCCGGACCATCGTGCGGCTCGTGCGCGAGCACCTCACCCTCGTCGACCTCGCCACCCGCCGCGACCCCGAGGACCCGGCCACCATCGCCGCCCTCTCGGAGGCCGTCGACGGGTCGGCCATGACCCTCGACCTCCTGCGCGCCCTCACCGAGGCGGACGCGTCGGCCGCCGGCCCCAAGGCCTGGAGCGACTGGCGCGCCGGTCTCGTCCAGCGCCTCTACCAGGCCTGCCGCACCGCCCTGACCACCCAGACCCAAGGAGAGGGGCCTCTCGTCGTGGAACCGATCGAGACCCTGCCGCTCGGGGGCGACGCGCTCGACCGCATCGCGTCCGGAGAGCCCTACGTCACCGTGTCATCCCTCGGTGGCGCCCACCGCATCGACATCATCGACCGCGACCGCGCCGGCCTCTTCGCCGACACGGCCGGGCTGCTCGCCGCGCACGGCTTCGTCGTGCGCTCGGCCATCGTCCGCACCATCGACGGCCTTGCCGTCAACGAGTGGTGGGTCGACTCACCGGGCAGCGAGACCCCACTGCCCGAGGTCATCTCGCGCGACCTCGTCCGCGTCGCCAAGGGGGACCGATCACCCCTCGGCAAGCTCCAGCGGCGCAAGTCGAGCGGGGTGCGCAGCCCCGGCTCGGGCTCCGTCGACTCGACGCGCGCCATGGTCATCAGCAGCGCGTCCGACAGCGCGACCGTGGTCGAGGTCCGCGCGACCGACCGTCCCGGACTGCTCCAGGACATCGGCATCACGCTCGCCCGGGCGTCGCTGTCGGTGCGCTCTGCACACATCGCGACGTATGCCGGCCAGACGCTCGACACGTTCTACGTGACCGAGTTCGGCGGGGGTCAGCTCGCGCCCGCTCGGGCCGCCCAGGCCGTCGCGATGATCATCGACACCTGCGACGCCGACTGACCCGTCGGGTCAACCAACCGGCACGACGGCGTCTCCGGCGGCCGACCGAGCGTGGCCGCGGGCGAGCGTCCTGTTGGTTGACCCGTCAGTCGAGCAGGCCGGCGTCGTGGAGGTGGTCGAGGACGAGGCGGTCGACGGCCGACACCCGGTCGCCGTCGCGGGCCGTCAGCCAGGCGATCTCGTCGATCTCCCGCGACGGCACGAGCTCGCCCGTGTGCGTCGCCGTGTAGCAGGTGAGGCGCACGACGAGCCCGTCCGTGCGGGCGTCGGCGAGCGCCTCGAACGTGCCGACGTCGGCCGCGGTCGACGGGTCGACGGACACCGCGAGCTCCTCGTCGAGCTCGCGGACCAGCGTCTCGAGGTCGCTCTCGCCCGGCTCTCGCTTACCACCCGGCAGGTAGAAGCGGTCCCGGCCGGCGTTGCGGGCCGTGAGGAGCCGGCGCTCCTCGAGGTGGATCCACGCGATCTTGTCGATGAACGGCGGGGTCGTGGACGGCAGGGCACGGGGGTCACTCACCTGCGCGACCCTACGCGGCGGCATACGCCCTTGCCCCCTGGGAGGCCACCGAGTCGGAAGTGGTCGGCGGAGCGGATAACCTTGCCGGGTGTTTGCATCCCTGTCTGACCGCCTGACCGCGACGTTCAAGAACCTCCGCGGCAAGGGCCGACTCACGGAGTCCGACGTCAACGCGACGATCCGCGACATCCGCCTCGCCCTGCTCGACGCCGACGTCGCCCTGCCCGTCGTCAAGCGGTTCACCGGGTCGGTGCGCGAGCGCGCCCTCGGTGCCGAGGTCAGCCAGGCGCTCAACCCGGCCCAGCAGGTCGTCAAGATCGTGCAGGAGGAGCTCGTCGCCATCCTCGGCGGGCAGACGCGCACGATCCGCTTCGCCAAGCAGCCGCCGACGGTCATCATGCTCGCCGGCCTCCAGGGCTCGGGCAAGACGACCTTCGCCGGCAAGCTCGGCAAGTGGCTCAAGGACCAGGGCCACACGCCCCTCCTCGTCGCCGCCGACCTCCAGCGCCCCAACGCCGTGACCCAGCTCGAGGTCGTCGGCGAGCGCGCCGGTGTCCCCGTCTTCGCGCCCGAGCGGGGCAACATGGGCGGACACGACGCCGTCCTCGACTCCGGCGAGGGCACGCGGTCGTTCGGCGACCCGGTCACCGTGTCGCGGATGGGCATCGAGCAGGCCCGCGCCAAGCAGTACGACGTCGTCATCGTCGACACGGCCGGCCGTCTCGCGGTCGACGCCAACCTCATGCAGCAGGCGTCCGACATCCGCTCGGCGATCTCGCCCGACGAGGTCCTCTTCGTCATCGACGCGATGATCGGCCAGGCCGCCGTCGAGACGGCCCAGGCCTTCCACGAGGGCGTCGCCTTCACCGGTGTCGTCCTGTCCAAGCTCGACGGTGACGCCCGTGGTGGCGCCGCCCTGTCGGTCGCCGAGATCACCGGCGAGCCGATCATGTTCGCCTCGACCGGTGAGAAGGTCACCGACGTCGAGGTGTTCCACCCCGACCGCATGGCGAGCCGCATCCTCGACATGGGTGACGTGCTGACGCTGATCGAGCAGGCCGAGCGCGCGTTCGACAAGCGCGAGGCCGACGAGATGGCCCGCAAGTTCCTCGCCGAGGAGGACTTCACCTTCGAGGACTTCCTCTCGCAGATGAACGCCATCAAGAAGATGGGCTCGCTCAAGTCGATGCTCAAGATGATGCCGGGCATGCAGGGGATGCGTGACCAGCTCGACGCCTTCGACGACCGCGAGTTCGACCGCGTCGAGGCGATGGTCCGCTCGATGACGCCCTTCGAGCGCACCCACCCCAAGCAGATCAACGGCTCGCGCCGCGCCCGCATCGCCAAGGGCTCCGGCGTCACCGTCACCGAGGTCAACCAGCTCCTCGAGCGCTTCGGCCAGGCCCAGAAGATGATGAAGTCGATGGCCCGCGGCGGCGGGGGCGGCCTGCCGGGCATGCCCGGCATCCCCGGCACGGGCAAGCGCGGCAAGCAGCAGCAGCCGCAGCGCAAGAAGAGCAAGAGCGGCAACCCCGCCAAGCGCGCCGCCGAGGAGCGGGCCGCCGCGGAGAAGGCCGCCTCCGGGCGCGCCGCGTCGGCGGCCGGCGCCTTCGGGGCTCCCGGCGCCAACGGTGCCGACGGCGCCGGTGCGGCCGACGAGGACCCGCTGGCCGGCTTCGACCCGTCGAACCTGCCCAAGGGCTTCGAGAAGTTCCTCGGCGGTCGCTGACCGGTCGCGAACGGCCCGACGAGGCCGCGGGTGACCGCGGACGTCGGCCGGCTGGCCGACCCCGCAAGATTCTGGACTGACCGAGGGATCCGACGACGCCCGTGTGGCGTCGGAGGCGCGTCCTGACGAGTCGTCACGACGACCCCATGGCCGAGCTCGTGACGCAGCGCGACTTCCACCCGGCCTCGATCGTGGCCGCGGCCGTGCAGCTCGCGGTGTCGCTCATCGTCGTCGCCTCGATCGCCTG
Source organism: Terrabacter sp. P2_E3 (assembly GCF_056403915.1). Taxonomy (NCBI): domain Bacteria; kingdom Bacillati; phylum Actinomycetota; class Actinomycetes; order Micrococcales; family Intrasporangiaceae; genus Terrabacter; species Terrabacter sp. P2_E3. Next base: position 95,911 of record NZ_JBFUEN010000011.1, on the reverse strand, counting down.
AGCGGTCCCCGTCCGGAGCGCGACCCGACGCCCGTGACGGTGCCCGCCGGGCGGCATACGCTCGATGCGTGGTCACCACCGACGGACGCTCGCGGGTGCGGCTGCCCGACGGGCGGCGACTGGACGTGTGGCTCGGAGGTGACCCGCGGGGCACCCCGCTCGTCTTCTTCCACGGCACCCCGGGCGGGCGGCTGCAGGCCGCGCTCGGCGACGGCGCGGCCTCCCGCGCCGGCGTCCGGCTGGTCGCGTTCTCCCGTCCGGGCTACGGCGGTTCCACGGACGGACCCACGACGCTGACCTCCGTCGGGACGGACGCCGGCTCGGTCGCGGACGCGCTCGGGATCCACGCCTTCGCCGTGCTCGGCGTCTCCGGAGGAGGGCCGTATGCCGTCGCGGCCGCAGCCGTCCTGCCCCAGCGCGTGCGCGTGGTCGGGGTCGTCGCCGGGATCGGGCCTCTGCTCGAGCTCGACCCGTCCGCGGCGGCCGACCCCGCGGTCCGCGCGGCGCTCGCCGGGGACCTCGACGAGGCGGTCGCCCTCCAGGACGGCGCGATGACCGACCGCGGGCGGGGGAGCGGACCGGGTGCTCGGGCGAAGGTCCGCGTGGGCGGCTTCGTCTCGCCCGAGATCCTCGAGCCGTGGACCGGCAGCGGTCGCCCCGGCGTGCCGTCCTACCGCGGGGTGTCGCGGGACGCGCTCGCCTTCACGGCCGGCTGGGACGTCGACCTCGGAGACGTCCGCGCCCCGGTCCACCTCTGGTACGGCGACCGTGACCGGACGGTCGGGCTCGAGCACGGGCAGTGGCTGCACGCCCACCTGCCGACGTCCCGGCTCGTCGTCCGGGAGGGCGCCGGACACCTCGCGACGCTCCTGGCGCACTGGGCGGACGTCCTCACGGATCTGGCGCGCGACGGAGGTTAGGGTCGGTGCCATGAGTGCACCGGTGCTCCACGTCCGCGGTCGGGTGCTCGTCGGTCCCGACGACGTCGTCGACGAGCTGTGGGTCATCGGAGGGCGTGTCTCGTTCACGCCGCCGAGCGACGGAAGCGACGTGCAGACGCTCGAGGGCTGGGTGCTGCCCGGTCTCGTCGACGCCCACTGCCACGTCGGTCTGGGGCCGCACGGTGGGGTGCCGCGCGAGGAGGCCGAGCTGCAGGCGATCACCGACCGTGACCGCGGCACGCTGCTCATCCGCGACGCGGGGCAGCCCGGCGACACGCACTGGGTCGACGAGCGCGACGACCTGCCCAAGATCATCCGCGCCGGCCGCCACATCGCCCGCACCCGGCGCTACATCCGCAACTACGCCCACGAGGTCGAGGAGGACGAGCTCGTCCGCCACGTCCGGCTCGAGGCGCACCGCGGCGACGGGTGGGTCAAGCTCGTCGGCGACTGGATCGACCGCGACGTCGGCGACCTCGCGCCGAGCTGGTCGCGGCAGGCCGTCGCCGACGCCATCGCGGCCGCGCACGAGGAGGGGGTCCGGGTCACGGCGCACTGCTTCGGCGAGGAGTCCCTGCGCGACCTCGCCGCCGCCGGCATCGACTGCATCGAGCACGCGACCGGTCTGCGCGAGGACTCGATCGACACCTTCGCCGCCCAGGGCATCGCCATCGTGCCGACCCTCGTCAACATCGCGCAGTTCCCCGACCTCGCCGAGCCGGCGAAGGAGAAGTTCCCCGACTACCACCGCCACATGCTCGACCTGCACGAGCGGCGCCACGCCACGGTCGGCGCGGCGCACGAGGCCGGCGTGCCGATCTACGTCGGCACCGACGCCGGTGGCAGCCTCCCGCACGGTCTCGTCGCGCAGGAGATGGTCGAGCTGACCAAGGCCGGCCTGACGAACGCCGAGGTCGTCGCGGCCGCGACGTGGGGCGCGCGCGAGTGGCTCGGACGCCCCGGCATCGTCGAGGGAGAGGACGCCGACCTCGTCGTCTACGCCGCCGACCCGATCGCCGACGTCACCGTCGTCGGCGAACCGCGAGGTGTCGTGCTGCGAGGTCGCGTTGTCGTCTGAGCACCTGCCCGGGCCCGCCGCCGACGAGGCGCCGCTCACCGCCGTGGGCGAGCGTGTCGAGGTGCGTCCCCCGTCGACGGCCGACATCGAGTCGTATGCCGCAGCCGTGACCCTCTCGGAGCGGCGCCTCGCGGACTTCGCCATGCCCAACCCGCACAACCTGCCGGTCGTCCTCGACCACCAGTCGCCGACCTACCGCACCTTCATGGTGCACGCGCTCGACCCCGAGGCCTCACACGGCCTCGTCGGGCGCATCAACGTCGCGAACGTCGTCGAGGGAGCCTTCCGCAGCGCGACCGTCGGCTACGACTCCTACGACCCGTATGCCGGCCGCGGACTCTTCGTCGAGGGGCTGCGCCTCACGCTCGACCTCGTCTTCGCCGACCAGCCGCACGGGATGGGCCTGCACCGCGTCGAGGCGAACATCCAGCCGGCCAACCACCGCTCCGCCGGGCTCGTGCGCTCGCTCGGCTTCGTCCACGAGGGCTTCTCGCGCGACTTCCTGCACCTGCCCGGCATCGACGGGCGCCGGGACTGGCGCGACCACGACCGTTTCACCCTGCTGTCCACCGACTGGCCGGCCGTGCCCTACCGGCCGCACGGCCACCGCCGCATCGCCTGCGTCGTGAACGGTTCGGGGTCCACGGCCTTCGGCGCCTACGGCGGCACGAGCCTGGCCTCGGCCCTGGCAGCCGAGCTCGGCATCCCGCTCTACACCGCGTCCATCGTCGAGAGCCCGGCCACGCTCTTCGAGCTGCTCCGCGTCTCACCGGTCGGCGGCGTCGTCGAGTGCCGGCTCGGCGGGCCGGAGCTGCGGATGGGCCTGGCCCGCGCGGGCTTCGAGCCCTCCGGGGTGCCGGTCCTCGAGGGCGCCACCGACGTGTCCCGGCGCGAGGTCGTGCGCCACGCCCTCGCGGTCCGCGCAGCCCACGCCTGAGGGCGCGGACGGCATACGCCATCGGGGTGGACGAGTCGCGCGCGAACGCCCACTCGCGGGTGCGTGTCCGGAGCACCCCTTCGGGTCTGGCAGAATGGAGGGCTGTACCCGTCCGGCCGCTTCCGGCTGGACCGGACGCCTACACACCGAGCGTCGGCACCCCGGCTGAACCCAGCCGGTCTCGCCGCGCTCACTACTGGTTGAGGAGACCGCCACCATGGCAGTCAAGATCCGTCTGAAGCGCATGGGCAAGATCCGTGCACCGTTCTACCGCGTCGTCGTCATGGACTCGCGCACCAAGCGTGACGGCCGTGCCATCGAGGAGATCGGCAAGTACCACCCCACCGAGCAGCCGTCGCTCATCGACATCGACATCGAGCGCGCGCACTACTGGCTGGGCCAGGGCGCGCAGCCGACCGAGGCCGTCGCGGCGCTCATCAAGATCGTCGACGAGGGCAAGCTCCAGACCAAGGAGCCGAAGACCCCGAAGAAGGACCTCTACGAGGCTGCGATCGCCGCTGCCGGCGGCAAGACCGACGCCGGCACCGACGGCCCGACGCCGCGCAAGAAGGCCGCCAAGAAGGCCGAGCCCAAGGCTGAGGCCAAGGCCGACGAGCCCAAGGCCGACGAGCCCAAGGCCGCCGAGACGACCGAGGCTCCGGCCGAGGCTGCCGGCGACGACGCCGCGAAGGCCGAGGCCTGAGCATGCTCGAGGAGGCGCTCGAGCACCTCGTCAAGGGCATCGTCGACCACGACGAGGACGTCGTCGTGGTCCGCAAGGAGCTGCGCCGCGGTGAGCTGCTCGAGGTCCGGGTCCACCCCGACGACCTCGGCCGCGTCATCGGCCGCTCCGGCCGCACGGCGAGCGCGCTGCGCACCGTCGTCGGCGCCCTCGCGGGCAACAACAACGTGCGCGTCGACATCGTCGACACCGACCGCGTGCGCTGAGCGCCGACTCTGACAGAGTCACCGAGAGGGGCGTCCCGGACCACCGGGGCGCCCCTCTCGCGTGCCCGCGCCCGACCTTCGCGCACCGGTCTCCGACCGCCCCCAAACCTGAGAGGATTCGGCCCATGAACGTCGTCCTCGCCCGCATCGGCAAGCCCCACGGTCTGCGTGGAGAGGTGACCGTCCAGCTGCACACGGACGACCCCGAGACCCGCTTCGCGGTCGGCACCGTCATCGAGACCGAGGCCGAACCGGGGTCCGGAGTGCCCACCACGCTGACCATCGCGTCGACGCGCGTGCACCGCGGCATCTGGCTCATCACCTTCGAGGAGATCCCCGACCGCGTCGGCGCCGAGAGCCTGCGCGGGACGCGCCTCGTCCTGCCGGAGTCCAACCCCCAGGTCGAGGACGACGCCTTCTACGAGGAGGACCTCGTCGGGCTCGAGGCGCGCGACCCGAGCGGCGAGAAGGTCGGCACCGTGAGCGGCCTCGAGATCGGTCCCGCCCAGGACCGGCTCGTCCTCACCCTGACCGACGGCGTCACGGCCTACGTCCCGTTCGTCAAGCGCATCGTGCCCGTCGTCGCCGAGGACCACGTCGTCGTCGACCCGCCGCCCGGCCTCTTCGACCTCTACCGCGAGGGCACCGAGTGACCGTGCCCGACCCGCGTCGCGACCCGCGTCCGCCCAGGCGTCCGGCCATGCGCGTCGATGTCGTCTCGATCTTCCCCGACTACCTCGCCCCGCTCGACCTGTCCCTCATCGGCAAGGCGCGCGAGGACGGCCTCCTCGACGTCCGTGTCCACGACCTGCGCGACTTCACGCACGACCGGCACCGCACCGTCGACGACACCCCGTACGGCGGGGGAGCCGGCATGGTCATGAAGGCCCAGCCGTGGTCCGAGGCGCTCGACCACGTTCTCGCACAGGACAACCCGTCGCAGGCGAAGCCCCGGCTGATCGTCCCCGGGCCCGGTGGGCAGCCGTTCACGCAGGCGCTCGCGCGCGAGCTCGTCGACGAGCCGTGGCTTGCGTTCGCGTGCGGACGCTACGAGGGCATCGACGAGCGCGTCTACGACCACGCCCGCGAGGACCTCGGGCTCGAGGTGTCGGTCGTGAGCCTGGGGGACTACGTCCTCAACGGCGGCGAGGTGGCTGTCCTCGCCATGGTCGAGGCCGTCGGCCGGCTGGTGCCCGGCGTCATCGGCAACGCCGGGTCGCTCGTCGAGGAGTCGCACGAGGACGGCCTGCTCGAGTACCCCATCTACACCAAGCCCGCCTCGTGGAGCGGCCGCGACGTCCCGCCGGTCCTCCTCTCGGGCAACCACGGCGCCATCGCGGCCTGGCGGCACGAGCAGCGGCTCGCACGCACGGCGGAGCGGCGGCCCGACCTGCTCCACGCCTCGCACGCCGCCCCCGACGGCGGTGACGTCGTCATCAGTGCTGCGACGCCGGGCGACGTGCCCGAGCTCGCCGTGCTCATGCGCGCGTGCTGGGTCCAGGAGGCCGTCGCCAACGACACCCTTGACATCCCGGCCCTGCACGAGAGCCTCGACGACGTCCGGGCGAGCCTCGACACGACGCAGACGTGGGTCGCACGCAGCGGCGGCCGCCTCGTCGGAGCCGTCCGCACGAGCGCGGGCGCGTCCGACGACGACTGGTTCGTCGGGCGCCTCTGCGTCGCCCCGGACCTCCAGGGTCGTGGACTCGGCAAACGCCTCCTCGAGCACGCCGAGTCGACGGCGCCGGACGGCATACGCACGTTGACGCTGCACACGGGCGCGCGGAGCACCGACAACCTGCGGATGTACAAGAAGGCCGGCTACCGCCTCGTCGACACGGCCGCGCCGATCCCGGGCGCGGTCACCCTCGTCAAGCGCCGCCGCCGCTGACGGCGGGGCCTGCCTCAGGACGGGGCCTGCCTCAGGACGGGGCCTGCCTCAGGACTGGGGGCCTGCCTCAGGAGACGAGGGCCACGCCGAGGTCGGCGGGCAGCAGGAGGCGCCGGCGGATCAGCGCCGCCTGCACGCCGGCCGTGATCGACTGCGTCGCCATGATGGCGAAGAGGACGAGCACCTGTGCCGTGGCCGCCTGCACGGCGCTGCCACCACCGAGCATGACGCCGATGAAGGCGCCGGGCAGCGTGACGATGCCCGAGGTGCGCACCTGGTCCAGGCTCGGCAGGATCCCCTCGGGCACCCGTCGGGCGATGATCTCGTCGATGGCCTGGCTCGACGTGAGTCCCAGGGACAACGACGCCTCGTACTGCCCGTGCTCCTCGCGCAGCGCTGCGAAGGTGCGCCGCCCGACGAGCGTGTGCACCGTCATCGTGTTGCCGATGACGATGCCGGCGACCGGGATCACGGCGATCCCTGTCAGCGGGACCGCGCCGGTGGCGAGCACGATGGCGACGACGGGCACGACGCCACAGGCCATCGCGGCCGCGGCCCACGGCCACGTGCGTGGCGCACCGACCCGTTTGGACGTCGTCGCCACCGCCGTCGCGAACATGGCGCCCACGGCGAGGAACGACAGCCCCAGCGACCCGACCACCGCCGTGATGACGAGCGCCACGAGGGAGAGCTGGACGACCGCCCGGGCGCCGGCGATCGCCGACTGGCGTCCCAGACCCACGCCGCTCAGCCGGTTGGCGAGCAGCGTCACGACGAGCAGGACGGCGAGACAGAGGTACACGGGCCAGCCGGGGGAGACGTCCACGGGCCCACGCTAGGGCACCGAGGGTCGGCGTCCACCGCTGCCGATTTCTGGTATGCCGTGTGCTCTGGCAGACTTGCTCCTTGCGTCCGGCACACGACGGCCCCTGCCACAGGGGGAGTCGGGTCACCACCAGCTCGACCAGATCCACCGGTGACTCGACGCGGCCCGACGGACGCGACCCACACCTTTGTGACGAGGTGGCCTGTGGCACCCAGGAAAGCGAAGCATCATGCACACGTTTGACGACATCAACGCGGCATCGCTGCGCTCGGACGTTCCCGACTTCCGCGCCGGCGACACCCTCAAGGTCCACGTCAAGGTCATCGAGGGCACGCGCTCGCGTGTCCAGGTGTTCCAGGGCATCGTCATCCGTCGCCACGGCGGCGGCATCGGCGAGACCTTCACGGTCCGCAAGATCTCCTTCGGTGTCGGCGTCGAGCGCACCTTCCCGGTGCACACCCCGGTCATCGACAAGATCGAGGTCATGACCCGCGGTGACGTCCGCCGCGCGAAGCTGTACTACCTGCGCGGTCTGCGCGGCAAGGCTGCCAAGATCCGCGAGAAGCGCGACAGCATCCCGGCCAAGACCGGCGCCAAGAGCTGACGACCTGCTGACGCAGACGTCCGTCCAGTAACGCGAGGCGCGGTGGACCCCGAGCGGGCCGTTCCGGAACGATCCGGTACGTCCCAGCAGGCGGGGTCCGCCGCGCCTTCGTCGCGTCCGGGGGACGTCGCGATGTCGCCGTCGACGTCGCCGTCAGGGCGCGGCAGTGGCCGGGCCACCCACGCGGCGTATGCCGCCGCGCGACGTCACCGGTGGCTGCTCGGACCCGCGCTGCTCCTCCTCGCGATCGTCGTCGTCCGGGCCTTCCTCGTGACGCCCTTCGGCATCCCGAGCGAGTCGATGCAGGACACGCTCCTCATCGACGACCGGATCCTCGTCAGCCGCACCACGGCGCCGACCGACCTCCAGCGCGGCGACATCATCGTCTTCGACGCCTCCCAGGCGTTCAACCTGCGGGTGCCCGAGCGCGGCATCGTGCAGACTCTCGTCGAGGCCGTCGAGAGCCTGGCCGGCAAGGGCCAGCCCACCGACTACGTCAAGCGGATCATCGGTCTGCCGGGCGACCGCGTCAGGTGCTGTTCGGCCGACGGACGGCTTGAGGTCAACGGCGTCGCCGTCAGCGAGCCCTACGTCGCACCGGGCCAGAAACCGAGCGCCCTGACCTTCGACGTGACGGTGCCCGCCGACCGGTTCTGGGTCATGGGCGACAACCGCGGCTCGTCGTCCGACTCCCGTGCGCACCTCGGCGATCCGGGGGGCGGCATGGTGCCGGGGGACGACATCATCGGCAAGGTTTGGGTGCGATACTGGCCGCTCGGTCGGCTCGGATCGGTCGACCAAGGACAAATTGCCTCCGTCCCACGAAATGGTGAGTGATGTCGCAGTACACCGGACGCCCCGAAGACCCGACGCGCGGGCGCAGTGCTGACGACATCGACGGTGACCTCGACGACGACAACCTCGACGACGACTACGACGACGAGCCCCGCGGTTTCGGCGCGACCCTTTTCGCCGGCGTCAAGGAGCTCGTCATCGTCGTCGTCCTCGCGATGGCGCTCTCCTTCGTCGTCAAGACGTGGCTCTTCCAGGCCTTCTACATCCCGTCCGGGTCGATGGAGAACACCCTCGTCAAGGACGACCGCGTCATCGTCAGCAAGCTGACACCCGGACCGCTCGACCTCAAGCGCGGCGACGTCGTCGTCTTCGAGGACCCGGGCGTGCCCAGCCCGTGGCTCGGCGACCTCGGTGAGCAGCACAGCACCGTCGGTGGCCCCTTCCACGACGCCCTGGTCTTCGTCGGCCTGCTGCCCGAGGACTCCGAGAACCACCTCATCAAGCGCGTCATCGGCCTGCCGGGCGACCACGTCCAGGCCGACGGCGACACCGGCAAGCTCAAGGTCAACGGCGTCGAGATCACCGAGCCCTATGTCAAGCCCGGCGACTACCCGAGTGAGGGCAAGAAGTTCGACATCACGGTCCCCGCCGGGCGCGTCTGGGTCATGGGCGACCACCGGAGCGACTCCTCCGACAGCCGCTGGCACGACGACGGCACCGGGGCCACCGGCTCCGTGCCGATGGACAAGATCGTCGGTCGCGCCCTTTTCGTCGTCTGGCCGATCGACCACGTGACGTGGCTCGGCGTCCCCGAGCGCACCTTCTCGCAGGTCCCGACGCCCACGACGCCGTCGACGACCCCGACGAAGAAGGCCACGGTCAACCCCAGCCAGAGCGGCAAGCCGAGCGCCACGACGACGAAGGCCGCGGCGGGCTGATCCGCTCGAGCTACGCCATGGCACGCCCTGCTCCCTCCAAGAAGCCCTCGCTGCGCGTCGAGCGCGCCCTGCAGCGATCCGGTCACCGACTCCTCGCCGGCATGGACGAGGTGGGCCGCGGCGCGCTCGCCGGGCCGGTCAGCGTCGGTATCGTCGTCATCGACGAGACGGTGCGCTCGGCGCCCATCGGCGTCAAGGACTCCAAGCTCTTGACCGAGCGTGCTCGAACGGTGCTCGTGCCGCGCATCCAGCGCTGGGCCGTGGCCCACGCCGTCGGGCACGCGAGCCCTGACGAGATCGACGAGATCGGCATCATGGGTGCTTTGCGCCTTGCCGGGATGCGGGCCCTGGCGGGACTCGGGGTCGTGCCGGACCTCGTCATCCTCGACGGCAACCACGACTGGCTGACGGCCCCGACCGAGGTGGGGCTCTTCGCCTTCGCCGACGAGTCCGCACCGACCACGCCGCCGGTGACGACGATGATCAAGGCCGACATGAAGTGTTCCTCGGTCGCGGCCGCGAGCGTGCTGGCCAAGGTCGAGCGCGACGACATGATGGTGGCCCTCTCGGCCGACCACCCGGCATACGGCTGGTCGCTCAACAAGGGCTACTCCGCGCCCGAGCACATGGACGCGCTGGCGCGTCTGGGCCCCTGCGAGCTGCACCGCCGCTCGTGGCGCCTGCCCGGCGTGTACGTGAGCGGGCCGGTCGAGGTGTTGAATGAGGGGACGGAGTCGTTCGCTCCGGCGCCCATCACGGCAGAGCAGACAGGGACGGCGATCAGGTGAGTTCGGAAGATCTCGAGAAGTACGAGACCGAGATGGAGCTCCAGCTCTACAAGGAGTACCGCGACGTCGTCGGCCTCTTCACCCACGTCGTCGAGACCGAGCGCCGCTTCTACCTCGCCAACTCGGTCGACGTGAAGGTGCGCTCCGACGGTGGTGAGGTCTTCTTCGACGTCACGATGGCCGACGCGTGGGTCTGGGACATCTACCGGCCGGCGCGGTTCGTCAAGAACGTGCGCGTCGTGACGTTCAAGGACGTCAACGTCGAGGAGCTGCCCAAGCCCGACATCAAACTGCCGGAGAACGGCGACTTCAGCTGAGCCGTCGGGCTTCGTCCACACCCCCTCGCCGATCGCGTATGCCGTCCACAGCCGCGCGCTGACGGGTGTCCTCGCCGGGTCGGCGCCGGGAGGGTGGTCGTCATGGACCTCTCCACCCGCGCCCTCGGTGACTACGGCGAACGGCTCGCGTGCCGCTACCTGCTCGCTGAGGGCCTGACGATCATCGACCGCAACTGGCGCTGCGCGCGCGGCGAGATCGACGTCGTCGCCGTCGACGGCCGCGAGCTCGTCGTCTGCGAGGTCAAGACCCGCACGAGCGAGGCCTTCGGCGCGCCGTTCGAGGCCGTGACGTGGCGCAAGCAGCGTCGGCTGCGGCGACTGGCCGGGCTCTGGCGCGACGACCACGACGAGCTCGCGCGGGGACTTGCCCTGCGCATCGACGTCATCTCGATCCTGCGGCCGCGCTCGGGACGGGCCAGCCTCCAGCACCTGCGCGGGGTGTGCTGATGGGCACCGGCCTCGGCCGCACCCGGTCGGTCGGGCTGCGTGGTGTGCACGGGTTCGTCGTCGACGTCGAGGCGCACGTGACGCCCGGCCTGCCCGGCTTCGCGATCAGCGGGCTCGGGGACTCGGCGGTCAAGCAGTCGTCCGACCGGATCAAGGCCGCCGCCGCCCGCATCGACGACATGCCGGTCAGCCAACGTCGCGTCACGGTCAACCTCTCGCCCGCAGGGGAGCGCAAGATCGGCACCGGCTTCGACCTGGCCATCTTCGTCGCGGTCGCCGCCGCGATGCGGCTGGTGCCACCTACGGTGGTGCGCGACCTCGTGCACATCGGAGAGGTGGGTCTCGACGGGACGGTACGACCCGTCCCCGGCGTGCTGCCCCTGGTCCGGGCGGCCGCGATGACCGGGGTGCGTCATGTCGTCGTCCCCGTCGCCAACGCCGGCGAGGCCCGTCTCGTCTCGGGCATCCGCGTCCACCCCGTGGCCGACGTGACCGAGCTCGTCCGGCGCTATGACGCGCTGGGCAAGGGCCGGGGCGTCGACGAGGTTCCAGTGCCGCTCGTCGTGCCGCCTCCTCCCGAGGCGGTGCGCGACCTCAGCGAGGTCGTCGGGCAGGCCGACGCGAAGCTCGCCCTCGAGATCGCGGCGGCCGGCGGTCACCACCTGCTGCTCGCCGGTCCACCCGGTGCAGGCAAGACGATGCTCGCCGAACGGCTGCCGGGACTGCTGCCGGCCCTCGACGAGGCCGAGTCGATGGAGGTCACGGCGATCCACTCCGTCCTGGGTGCCCTCGGCGCCGGTGAGGACGTACGACTCATCTCGAGACCACCGTTCGTCGCGCCGCACCACGGCGCGTCACAGGCCGCGGTCATCGGTGGCGGCAGCGGACACATCCGGCCCGGCGCCATCACCCAGGCCCACCGAGGAGTCTTGTTCCTCGACGAGACCCCCGAGTTCGACAAGGGGGTCCTGCAGTCGCTGCGCACGCCGCTCGAGCGCGGGTCCGTCTCCATCGCCCGCGCCCAGGAGACCGTGACGTTCCCGTCGCGCTTCCAGCTCGTCCTCGCCGCCAACCCGTGTCCGTGCGGCAACGGGTGGGGCAAGGGCCTCGACTGCACGTGCACGCCGCTCATGCGCCGCTCCTACTTCGGCAAGCTGAGCGGGCCGCTCCTCGACCGGGTCGACCTGCAGGTCCATGTCCAGCCTCCGGGCCTCTCGATGGCGGGGGCACCCGCAGGCGAGTCGACGACGTCGGTGGCCGCGCGGGTGGCGGGGGCGCGCGAGGCACAGGGTGAGCGCTGGTGCGAGGTGCTCGAACGCCGTCGCGGGGTCAACGCCGACGTCCCCGGCTCGGTCCTGCGCGGTCGGCCGTGGCGGCTCCCGACCTCGGCGACGACCACCCTCGACCGCGCCCTCGAGAGCGGCTCGCTCAGCCTCCGCGGCTATGACCGCACCCTGCGCTGCGCCTGGACCATCGCCGACGTCATGGGGCTGCAACGCCCCGGGCGCGAGGAGGTCGACCTCGCACTGTCGCTGCGCCACCGGGCCGGGGTGGCCGCATGAACGTGCGAGGCCGGCGCCGTTGGGCGGCTCACGGTCGCGTGGGCTCGATGGTGGGGGTGCGCCGTGGACGCTGACCGGTTCGCCCGAGCGGCGCTGTCGCGTCTCGCGGAGCCGTGCGACAAGGAGGTGCCCGGTCTCGTCGACGGGCTCGGAGCCGTCGAGACGTTCGAGCGCATCCGCGCCGGCCGGGGCACCTTGACCCGGTTCCGGGCCCGGCTGGCCACTCTCGACACCGAGCGCGACCTCGACATCGCGGCGAGGGTCGGCGCGCGGGTCGTCGTGCCCGGCGACGACGAGTGGCCGGAGCGGCTCGCGCAGATCCCCGTACCGCCCTACTGCCTCTGGGTCCGCGGACCGCTCGACCTTGCCGAGACGGTGGAGCGCTCCGTCGCGATCGTCGGCTCCCGGACCGCCACCGGCTACGGCGAGCAGGTCGCCTCTGACATCGCAGCCGGCGTCGCGCGGAGGGGATGGAGCGTCGTGTCCGGCGCCGCGTTCGGCATCGACGGCAGTGCCCACCGCGGTGCCCTGGCCGTCGACGGAGCGACCATCGCCGTCCTGGCCGGAGGGGTCGAGCGGCCCTACCCCTCGGCGCATGCCACCCTCATCTCACGGATCGCCCGCGACGGACTCGTCGTGTCGGAGGTGGCCCCCGGGTCGGCGCCGATGAAGTCACGGTTCCTCGCCCGCAACCGGCTCATCGCCGGGATGACGCGCGGCACGATCGTCGTCGAGGCCGACCTGCGCTCCGGCTCGCGCAACACCGTCAAGCACGCGATCGAGGCCGGCCGCCACGTCGGCGCCGTGCCCGGTCCGACGACGTCGATGACGTCGGCCGGCTGTCACCAGGAGATCCGCGACGGCCGGGCGGTCCTCGTCACGAGTGCCGACGAGGTCATCGACCTCGTGGGCGACCTCGGCGACGACGCGTGCGAGCCGGCCCGCGGGCCGGTCCGCCCGGAGGACGACCTGCCACCTCTCGATGCCTCGGTCCTCGAGGTCGTGCCCTTCCGTTCCGGCCTGACCCTCGACGCCGTCGTCCGCCAGGTCGCCCTCGCGCCGCTCATGGTCCGCGCGGCGCTCGGACGCCTCGAGCGGCAGGGCCTCGTGACCGAGTCCGCCGGCACCTGGCGCAAACGCCCCCGCCCCGCCAAGCCAAGCCCGACTGAGCGCCAGGTCCCCGTCGAGTGAGCGCGCAATCGCACTCGAGTGGCCGCTCCGCCACACGGGTCCCAAGGGGGTGAGTGACGGGTGGGGTTAGGCGGCCACTCGAGTGAGCTCCCGGTCCCACTCGAGTGAGCGCGCAATCGCACTCGAGTGGCCGCTCCGCCACACGGGTCCCAAGGGGGTGAGTGACGGGTGGGGTCACGCGGCCACTCGAGTGAGCTCCCGGTCCCACTCGAGTGAGCGCGCAATCGCACTCGAGTGGCCGCTCCGCCACACGGGTCCCAAGGGGGTGAGTGACGGGTGGGGTCACGCGGCCACTCGAGGAGGGCGCGCCTCAGGCTCGAGCCCGGGACGTCGCTCCCGACGCGGTGCGGTACTTGCCTAACCACCGGCGCTTTGCGATGGTGCGGGAGTGACGGATGTGGTCAGGGCGGTGCCGGACGTGCTCGAGCAGCACTCCGAGCTGCTCCACGCATACGCCCGTCACCTCGGCGCCGAGCGGGGTCGCTCGGTCCACACCCGGCGTGCCTACCTCGGCGACGTCCGGCACTTGCTGACGTTCGCGGCGACGCGCGGGATCGACGAGATCGGTGACCTGCGCATCGGGGACCTGCGAGCGTGGCTGGGGGTCCAGGCCGACGCTGGCGCTGCCCGAGCGACGATCGCGCGCCGCGCTGCGTCCGCGCGCACCTTCCTCCGGTGGGCCGAACACACCGGTCGCATCCCCAGCGACCCGTCCCTGCGCCTCGTCGCACCCAAGCGGCACGCCACGCTCCCCGGCGTCCTTCGTCAGGGCGAGGCCAGCGAGATGCTCGACCTCGCCGCCACCCGAGCCGACGACGAGGATCCGATCCACGTGCGTGACCGCGCGGTGCTCGAGCTGTTGTACGCCAGCGGCATTCGGGTGGGGGAGCTCGCAGCGCTCGACATCGACGACCTCGACCTGGCGCAGGGCGTCGTGCGCGTCATGGGCAAGGGCGCCAAGGAGCGGATCGTGCCGTTCGGTGCCCCCGCAGCGCGTGCCATAGAGGCGTGGCTGGCGTTCAGGTCCAGGCTCGTCGGTGAGCACTCCGGACCTGCGCTCTTCCTCGGACGCCGGGGCCGGCGCGTCGACGCACGGCAGGTCCGATCCGCCGTGCACGAGCTGCTCTCACACCTTCCCGATGCGCCGGACCTCGGTCCGCACGGTCTGCGTCACAGCGCCGCCACCCACCTGCTGGAGGGCGGCGCGGACCTCCGGATGGTCCAGGAGATCCTCGGCCACGCGAGCCTCGCGACGACGCAGATCTACACGCACGTCTCCGTCGACCGGCTCCGCCGCAGCTACGAGCAGGCCCATCCTCGAGCGTGACCGGGGCCGGTGGCTCCTACGTGAGCGGGAGCAGGACGACCGGCGCCCGGCCCACGAACGACAGCGGGTCGAGGTAGGTCTCGCCCCGGAGGACGCCCCAGTGCAGACAGGTGCGAGGGGCGCAGTGACCCGGGGTCGCCGTCAGGACGCCGACGGTGTCGCCGCGGCCCACCGCGGTGCCGACGGGTGCGGCCGCGGCGACTGGCTCGAAGGTGCTCCTCAGGCCGCTGTCGTGCGCGACGACGACGACGGCACGTCCGGCGATGACGCCGCTCCAGGAGACGCGCCCCGCGGCCGGAGCCCGGACGGACTGATTCATGGTGGCGGCGAGGTCGACGCCGCGGTGGCCGGGCAGCCACGGCTGGTCGGGCGGGTCGAAGCGCCGCACCACCTCGGGCTCGGGGTCGAGCGGCCAACCCCACCGAGCAGCCGAGGGGCTCGACGCGACCTGAGTGGCCGGCCGGGCTCCCGCCATGCCCACGGGGGCGAACGGCGCCGCACTCGCCCCGGACACAGACGCAACGGCAAGGACGGTGCTGAGCAGTGCTGACCCGATGGACATCCCGTCATGCTCGTCCTGCAACCGCGGCCGTGCGACGTGTCCTCGTCTGACTGTGGATGACCAGCCCATTCGCCCGGTGGTTGTGGAAGGCCGTCACGTGAGGGTCAGGTGTGGCGTCGCGGCCACTCGAATGGGGTAGGACCGGCCGCTGACTCCACTGGGGTCAGGTGTGACGGCGGGGCCACTCGAGTGTGATTGCGCGCTCACTCGTGTGGGACGGGGCGCTCACTCGACTGGGCGGGCGTTGGGGCGGTCAGGCGGTTCGGGTGCCGGCGGCTGCGAGGCGGCGGCTGGCCTCGAGCAGCACCTCGTCCTTCTTGCAGAAGGCAAACCGCACCAACGTGCGCGCCGCCTCCTGGTCGTCGTGGAAGACGGACACCGGCACCCCGACGACCCCGGCGAGGTCCGGCAGCCGGCGGGCGAACTCCAGCCCGTCGACCGCACCCAGCGGCGCGGCGTCCGCGATGACGAAGTACGTGCCCGACGGCCGGGCGACCTGCAGGCCCGACGCCTCGAGCGCCGAGCACAGCAGGTCGCGCTTGGCCTGGAGCGAGTCCCGCAGGCCGGCATACACCTCGTCGCCGAGCCCGAGGGCGAGGGCCACGGCCGGCTGGAACGGTCCGGACGCGACGTACGTGAGGAACTGCTTGACGGTGCGCGCCGCCGCGACCGCCTCGGCGGGACCCGAGAGCCAGCCGACCTTCCAGCCGGTGGCCGAGAACGTCTTGCCGCCCGAGCTGATCGTGATGGTGCGGTCGGCCATGCCCGGCAGGGTCGCCATCGGCACGTGCTCGGCGTCGTCGAAGACGAGGTGCTCGTAGACCTCGTCGGTGACGACCCAGGCGTCGTGCTCGCGCGCGAGCGACGCGATGAGATCGAGCTCGGCCCGCGTGAAGACCTTGCCGGTCGGGTTGTGCGGCGTGTTGAGCAGCACGAGACGGGTCCGCGAGGAGAAGGCTGCCCGCAGCGACACCTCGTCGACCGCGAAGTCGGGGAAGCGGAGCACCGACGTGCGGCGGGTCGCTCCCGCGAGAGCGATCGTGGCGGCATACGAGTCGTAGTAGGGCTCGAAGGTGACGACCTCGTCGCCTGGCTCGCAGAGGGCGAGGACGACCGACGCGATCGCCTCGGTCGCACCGGCAGTGACGAGCACCTGCGACGCGGGGTCCAGCGAGATCCCGTAGAAGCGCTGCTGGTGCGCGGCGACGGCCTCGAGCAGCTCCGGGACCCCCGGCCCCGGCGGGTACTGGTTGCGGCCGCCGTCGATCGCGGCCTTGGCCGCCTCGAGCATCTCGCGGGGCCCGTCCGTGTCGGGGAAGCCCTGCCCGAGGTTGATGGCGCCGGTCCGGGTCGCGAGCGCCGACATCTCGGCGAAGATCGTCGTCCCGAAGGGCTGCATGCGCGAGATCAGCGGCGAGCTCATGGCTCGAGCGTAGCCACGACCGACCCGACGACGGGGGAGAGCCCCCGCCTGGGCACCGGGCGGGGGCTCTGCGCCCTGCGGCGGCTGTGGAGGGGTCCTTTGCCGCGGACGTGAGTGGAGATCCCACCCGGTCAGGGGGTCCGTGTGGGATCTCCACCCCCACCATCGCGGTCGGGCCGAGAGTGTTACGCGCCGTCCACGAGTCGGCTCGGCAGACCCCAGGGCGTATGCGTCCGGCCGGCTCAGGAGGCCGCCGCGGCGCCCAGCCCGCACCCGGTGACGCGGTAGAGCGTGTAGTCGCCGTCGGTCTGCACGGGCTCGACGCCGTCCACGTTTGCGAGGTCCTTGAGCCCGGACGAGCGCTCCGGGCGGTCGAGCCAGTAGACGTGCGTCGAGTCGATGGCCCAGCGGATGTCGTGGCGCGCCATGGCGGCGCAGACGTCCGGCCGATTCGCCATGTCGTCGAAGCCGGTGCCGATGACGATCTCGTCGCCGGTCGTGGGGATCGGGATCGAGCGGTAGAGGGTGTTGGTGCCGAAGAGCGGCCACATGAGCGGCGAGCCGTTCTCGGGGCGCCCGACGACGCCCTGGCCGGGCGGGATGAGGGCGTTGAGCCGGCGGAGCGAGTCCTGCGCCTCGAACGACAGGATGACCTTCTTCGGGTCGACCGGCTGGAAGAAGCCGGTGAGCATCCGTTCGCGGGTGGCGCCGTTGAGCCCGAGCGTGAGGACCGGGATGACGAGCACCGCGACGAGCCCGACGACGACGGGCCGCGACCCGAGGCCGGGCACCTTGCGCAGCAGCTCGCGCAGGGCCGGGGCGGCCGCGGCGACGAGGACGACGCCGGGGACGGCGGCGAGCGAGGCGAGCCGGACCTTGTCGTTGTACCAGTAGCCCGTGATGAGGGAGGTCCACGACATCGTCGACGACGCGGCCATGACGTAGAGGACGACGACGGCTCCCCACATGGCCACGACCGGCAGGGCGGCCCTGGCGCGCAGCGCGATCCAGCCGATCCCGAGGGCGATGAGCAGGACGAGGCCCCAGAGCACGTCGGGGATCTGCAGCCGGCCGCCGACGACCTCGACGAGGGCGGTCCAGGCCGAGACCCGGTCCTTCCACTCGTAGGACTGGGTCGAGGCCAGCTGGGCCGACACGACGGGAGCCGCCACGAGCCCGGCCACACCGACGACGGCGACGATCGCGAGGTCGCGCGCGACGACCCACCACGAGACGTGGTGCAGCAGTCCGGCCCGCACCCTCGCGGTGACGAACCAGACGAGCGCGAAGAGCACGAGGGCCACGAGCGCGTTGGGCTGGATCAGGGCGAGGCCCGGCAGGGCGGCGCCGAAGGCGAGCCACTGCCCGATGCGCCCGGACCGCGCGGCCTGGAGCATGAGGGCGAGCGCGCCGGGGGTCAGCGCGGTCGCCATGAGGTTGGGCCAGAGGACGCCCCAGCCGAGGAGGATCGTCGGGAAGGCGATGAAGGCTGCGGAGGCGAACCCGGCGGCATACGTCACGAGGCGGGAGGTGCCGAGCGCGTGGCGCCCGAGGGCCACGCAGCCGACCGGCCACACGAGGGCCGCCAGCACGATCGTCGCGACGTTGGTGCCGGGCAGCACGTCGGCGACCCCGGGCAGGAGGCTGGTCGCGATCCAGGAGTGGAAGCCGTTGGGGTAGAAGGTCGGGTTGGCGATCGAGAAGTTGCCGGTCTCGAGGAAGGTCTTGATGCGCCCGAGGTGGTAGACGGCGTCGGGGGAGTCGACGAGCTCGTCGGGTCGCCCGATCGCCGGGAGGATCGTGGCGAGCGCGAGGACGGCACCGATGGCGATGGCGACGACCGCGTCGGGCCGCGGCCGGCCGAGGAGACGGCGGGCCGCGCCGAGCTCCGGGTCCTGGCGCCCGAAGAGCCGCATCCCGAGCCAGGCGACGGCCACGGCGATCGCCGTGACGACGACGAGCGGCAGCAGCCCCCAGCGCACCCCGACCCGCTGCGCGAGCGTCGCGCAGACGGCGATGATGCCGACGGAGACCGCCGGGGAGACGGCCAGAGCCTCGAGGCCCCGCGCGCCCAGGGCGCGCACGACGAGCCAGCCGGGCAGGAAGAGCACCAGCGAGAGGACGACGAAGGCCGGGATCGTCTCCACCCAGTGCGCCATGCGGGACATTCTGTCGGGTCGCCACGATTTCTCCACAACCCGGGTCAGGACGTACGATGGTCGGCGGTCCCGTGTGCTCGTCGCACGGACCGTAATTCGCGCGTCTTCTGCCGGTCCGCCGGACCGGGTCACACCACGGCAGTCCCCACCGTTCGCGGCGGGGCGGGGTGCGTCAGGCGCCAGGAGTGAGGTCGTATGCCGCCCGCCGGGCCACGTCTGTGACGTGACCGCCGGGCGTCGGCGCCCACGCACAACTGACAACATCGAACCAAGGGAGAACACGGCATGGCCGTCGTCACCATGCGCCAGCTCCTCGAGAGCGGCGTCCACTTCGGGCACCAGACCCGTCGCTGGAACCCCAAGATGAAGCGCTTCATCATGACCGAGCGCAACGGCATCTACATCATCGACCTGCAGCAGTCGCTGACGTACATCAACAACGCGTACGACTTCGTCAAGGAGACGGTCGCCCACGGTGGCACCATCCTCTTCGTCGGCACGAAGAAGCAGGCCCAGGAGCCCATCGCCGAGCAGGCGACGCGCGTCGGCATGCCGTACGTCAACCACCGCTGGCTCGGTGGCATGCTCACGAACTTCCAGACGATCTCCAAGCGCCTCACGCGCCTCAAGGAGCTCGAGGAGCTGAACTTCGACGACGTGGCCGGCTCGGGCTACACGAAGAAGGAGCTGCTCATCCTCAAGCGCGAGATGATCAAGCTCGAGCGCACCCTGGGCGGCATCCGCACCATGGCCAAGGTCCCCTCGGCCGTGTGGATCGTCGACACCAAGAAGGAGCACCTCGCCGTCGACGAGGCGCGCAAGCTCGGCCTCCCGGTCATCGCGATCCTCGACACGAACTGCGACCCCGACGAGGTCGACTACAAGATCCCCGGCAACGACGACGCGATCCGCTCCGTCACGCTGCTGACGCGGGTCATCGCCGACGCCGTCGCCGACGGTCTCGTCCAGCGCTCGTCCGGCAAGTCCGGTGGCGACGCGCAGGCCGAGGAGCCGCTGGCCGAGTGGGAGCGCGAGCTCTACGCCGACGCCGCTGCCGGCACGGAGACCACCGAGGCCCCCGCCGCCGAGGCGACCGAGGCTCCGGCCGCTGACGCCACGGAGGCTCCGGCCGCTGAGGCACCGGCTGCTGAGGCTCCGGCCGCTGAGGCCAGCGAGGCCCCCGCCGAGGCGACGGCCGGTGCCGAGAAGGCCTGACGGTCTTCCGCACCAGCCGCACCACACGAGTCAATCTCCACTGACGAAAAGAGCGATACAGAGCATGGCGAACTACACCGCCGCTGACATCAAGGCGCTGCGCGAGCAGACGGGCGCCGGCATGATGGACGTCAAGAAGGCCCTCGACGAGGCCGAGGGCGACCGCGCCAAGGCCATCGAGATCCTTCGCGTCAAGGGCCTCAAGGGCGTCACGAAGCGTGAGGGCCGCTCGGCCTCCAACGGCCTCGTGGCGGCCTCGGCCACCGACGGCGTCGGCACCCTGGTCGAGGTCAACTGCGAGACCGACTTCGTCGCGAAGGGCGAGAAGTTCATCGCCCTGGCCGACCAGGTCCTCACGCAGGCCGTCGCCGCCGGCGCCACCGACGCCGACTCGCTCCTCGCCAGCACGTTCGAGGACGGCAAGACCGTCCAGGAGCTGCTCGACGAGGCCAACGCCACCATCGGCGAGAAGATCGAGGTCCGCCGCGTGGCGCGCCTCGAGGGCGACAAGGTCGTGTCCTACCTCCACAAGACGAGCCCCGACCTGCCCGCGCAGATCGGTGTCCTCGTCGCGCTCGAGGGTGGCGACGAGACCGTCGGTCGCGACGTCGCGATGCACATCGCCGCGTTCAGCCCCACGGTGCTGACGCGCGAGGAGGTCCCGGCCGAGACGGTCGAGAACGAGCGTCGTGTCGCCGAGGCCACGGCCAAGGAGGAGGGCAAGCCCGAGGCTGCCCTTTCCCGCATCATCGAGGGTCGCGTCAACGGCTTCTTCAAGGAGAACGTCCTGCTCGAGCAGGCCTTCGCCAAGGACGCCAAGAAGACCGTCGGCAAGGTGCTCGAGGAGGGCGGCGCCACGGCGAAGTCCTTTGCGCGCTTCCGCGTCGGCCAGTGAGGTCCTGACCCCACTCGTGCCCTCGCAGCACGCGTAGCGCAGAACCCGCGCATCACGACGACGTATGCCGGTCGCCCCCTCCGGGGCGGCCGGCATCGTCGCGTTCCGGGGCCGTCACCGGCCGCTCCGGACCCACCCCAGGAGGAGTCCCATGAGCACGAGCACCGACACGCCGGCCGATGCCGAGGTCGACGGCCCACTGACCGTCTCGATCACCCGTCGCGTGGCCCCCGAGGACGAGCTGCTCATGCAGGCCTGGGTCCACGCCGGGACCTCGATGGCCGAGCACTTCGAGGGCTTCCTCGGCGCCGGATGGGTGCGGTCCGGCACCGAGGACTGGCACATGCTCTACCGCTTCGACTCGCGCGCCCACCTCGACACGTGGGAGCGGTCGCCCGAGCGGCTGCGGTGGCTGCGCTCGGCGGCCGACCTCGTCGAGCACCGTCGCACGGAGTACCGCACCGGCATCGAGGGTTGGTTCGACGAGCCGGCGTCGTCGTCGGTGCACGAGGTCGGGGCGACCGGACCGGCGGGACCGCCTGCGCCGCCGCGCTGGAAGCAGGCGAGCGTCATCTGGATCGCCTTCTTCCCGACCAGTCTGGCGCTGTCCTACCTCCTCTCGCCGTGGAGCGGGGACTGGCCGGTCGTCCTGCGCGTTTTCGTGACGACCTTGCTCGCGACGCCGTGGATGACCTACGTCTTCCTCCCGTTCGTGACCCGGCTCTTCGGTCGGTGGCTCAAGGCCGACTGACGACTGGCGTCCGGCCGACAGCGACGTCGGCGAAATCGCTTGTGAGGCAAGCCTTTGTCTCGCACCTCACAGTCCTTCTGTCTGGTGGCTCACAGCGCTCCTGATACCCACGGGGGTACTTTTGGAGCATGACCACCACCATGAGAACCCTCGTGGTCCTGGGAGCGGGCACGGCCGGCACCATGGTCGTGAACAAGCTGAGGCACCGCCTCCCCACCAGCGAGTGGCGCATCACCGTCGTCGACAAGGACGACCTGCACGACTACCAGCCGGGCTACCTCTTCCTGCCCTTCGGGCTCATCGAGCCGGAGCAGGTCAGAAGGACCCGTCACGGTCTCATCACCGAGGGTGTCGAGCTCGTGCTCGGCGACGTCGACCGCGTCGACCCGCAGGCCTGTGAGGTGTCGCTCCTCGACGGACGCACCCTCGTCTACGACGAGCTCGTCATCGCCTCCGGCACGAGCCCGCGTCCCGACCAGACGCCGGGGATGCTCGGGGCCGAGTGGCACCGCAGCGTCGGCGAGTTCTACACCTACGACGGCGCCCTGGCGCTCCGCGAGTCGCTCGCCGGCTTCTCGGGCGGCCGGCTCGTCGTGCACGTCACCGAGATGCCGATCAAGTGCCCGGTGGCGCCCCTCGAGTTCGCGTTCCTCGCCGACGACTTCCTGCGCCGCCGTGGTCTGCGCGACCGCTCCGAGATCGTCTACGTGACCCCGCTCGACGGCGCCTTCACCAAGCCGGTCGCGAGCCGCGAGCTGGGCCACCTGCTCGCCGACAAGGGGATCACCCTCGAGACCGACTTCATGGTCGAGCACGTGGACCAGGAGCGGCGCGTCCTCGTGTCCTACGACGAGCGCGAGGTCGCCTACGACCAGCTCGTGACGATCCCGCTCAACATGGGCGCCGACTTCGTCGCCCGGTCGGGACTCGGCGACGAGCTCAACTACGTCCCGGTCGACAAGCACACGATGCGCTCGACCGAGCACCCGGCGATCTGGGTCCTCGGCGACGCGAGCACCATCCCGACCTCCAAGGCCGGCTCCGTCGCGCACTTCTCCGTCGAGGTGTTCGTCGACAACTTCGTCGAGCACGCTCGCGGGCAGGCCATGACGCACTCCTTCGACGGGCACGCCAACTGCTTCGTCGAGTCCGGTGGCGGCAAGGCGATGCTCCTCGACTTCAACTACGACACCGAGCCGCTGACCGGCACGTTCCCGCTGCCACACCTGGGTCCGATGACCCTGCTCAAGGAGTCGCGGGCCAACCACGTCGGCAAGCTCGCGTTCCGCCACATCTACTGGAACCTCCTGCTCCCCGGACGACCTCTCGGCCTGCCCGCGCAGATGTCGATGGCGGGGAAGGTCCCCGCCGCCTGAGCTCGACCAGACACAGACAAGGAGCGTCACCATGCCCACCACGACGATCGCCGGCCAAGCCGTCGAGGTCAACGACGAGGGCTTCCTCACCCGTCCCGACCAGTGGTCCGACGACCTCGGCACCGAGCTCGCCCGGCTCATCGGGATCGATCTGACGGCCGACCACTGGAAGCTCCTCCACTTCCTCCGCGACGACTTCGCCCACCAGGGCGAGACCGCGACCCTCCGCCGCGTCAGCACGCAGACCGGCACCCCGATCAAGTCCCTCTTCGACCTCTTCCCCGGCAAGCCGGCCAAGAAGATGGCCTACGTCGCGGGGCTGCCCAAGCCGAAGGGATGTGTGTGATGACCACGCACGCCGACCAGACCACCCCGTTCGTGCCGAGGTTCGACGCGCCCGAGTCGCAGGGCCGCAAACTGGCGATCATCTGCAGCAAGGGCAACCTCGACATGGCCTACCCGGGCCTTATCCTCGCCAACGCGGCCCTCGGTGAGGGCGTCGAGACCCACCTCTTCTTCACCTTCTGGGGCTTCGACATGATCAACAAGAAGACCTCGGGCGACCTGAAGTTCACGATGCTCGGCAACACCGCGACGCACCTGCCGCAGGGCCTCGGCGGCATCCCCGGGATGACGCACCTCGCCACGTCGCAGATGAAGAAGGCCATCGCCGACCTCGACGTGCCCGAGGTCCCGGAGTTCCTCGACCAGATCGTCGGCTCGGGCGGGCACCTGTGGGCCTGCCGGATGTCGGCGGACATGCAGCACCTGACCGAGGGCGACCTCCGCGACGACGTCGAGGGGATCATCTCGGCCTCGGACTTCATCGAGCTGACGGAGGGCGCGCAGCTGCTCTTCATCTGAGCCACCGTGGTGGGTGGGTGTGGCCGGTCGGGCCGGTGTGGGCCCGGCCGGCCTTCACACGATCTCCACACGTCGCACCCTCGCCACCCGCGCGCCCGCTCCTAGGCTCAGGGGCATGAACCAGGGGTATGCGGCACCGTCCTCGAGCGCCAGCGCTCCCGTGCTGCTCGTTGTCGAGGACGACCCGACGATCAACCAGGCCGTCACGGATCGACTTGTGGCAGAAGGCTTCCGGGTGGTCCAGGCCTTCGACGGGCCCGGAGCCGTCGCCGCCCACGCGGAGCACGCCCCCGACCTCGTCGTCCTCGACCTCATGCTGCCCGGCTTCGACGGGCTCGAGGTGTGCCGACGCATCCAGGGGGAGCGCCCGGTGCCGGTCCTCATGCTCACGGCGCGCGCGGACGAGACCGACCTGCTCGTCGGTCTCGGCGTCGGCGCCGACGACTACGTGACCAAGCCGTTCCGCATGCGTGAGGTCGTCGCCCGCATCCGCGCCCTGCTGCGTCGCGTCGAGCGGGCGCGCGAGCTGGCCGCCGAGCAGCCGCCCGTGCTGACCGTCGGCGACCTGACCGTCGACCGCGGGTCGCGCCGCGTCTCGGCACGGGGGAGCGAGGTGCACCTGACGCCGCTCGAGTTCGACCTCCTGCTGGCCCTCGCGGCCGAGCCGGGGGCGGTGCGCGAGCGCGACGGGCTGATGCGCGAGGTCTGGGGCTGGGCGGACGCCGGCGGCACCCGCACCCTCGACAGCCACGTCAAGTCCCTCCGCGCCAAGATCGGGGCCGACCGCGTCCGCACCGTCCACGGCGTCGGCTACGCGCTCGAGGCCGGCGAGGCCCTCGTGGCCGCCGACGACGACGACACCCCCGAGGCGCCCGACGAGGCGCGGCCGTGAACGCCGACCGGCCCCTCGACGGCATCCGCTCGATCAAGGCCAAGCTCGGTCTGCTCGTCGCGGCCAGCATCGTGGCCGCGTCGCTCGTGTCCGTCATCGGTGACCGGGCCGGTGTGCCCGGCTGGCTCACCCTCCCGGTGACGGTCGCCGCCGCCCTCGGGGTCACCCAGTGGCTGGCTCGCGGGATGACCTCACCGCTGCGCGAGATGACGACGGCGGCGTCGCGGATGGCGACGGGGGACTACTCGCAGCGCGTCACGGCGACGTCCGCCGACGAGGTGGGGGTGCTCGCCGACGCCTTCAACACCATGGCGGCCGACCTCGCCGGCGCCGACCAGCAGCGACGCCAGCTCGTCGCCACCGTCTCCCACGAGCTGCGCACACCGCTCGCCGCCCAGCAGGCCCTGCTCGAGAACCTCGTCGACGGTGTCGTGCGCCCCGACGACGCCGTCCTGCGCACCGCGCTGGCCCAGGCCGAGCGGCTCGGCACGCTCGTCGGCGACCTCCTCGACCTCAGCCGCGTCGACGGCGGTCGCGCTCCGCTCGCGCTCGCGGACGTCGACGTCCGCGAGCTCGTCGAGGGCGCCGTGGCCGAGGCCGGCGTCTCCCGGCGCGGCACCGTCCACGTCGTCGACGTCCCCGCCGACCTTCCCGTCACCGGGGACGCGGCCCGCCTCGCGCAGCTGCTCGCCAACCTGCTCGACAACGCCGACCGGCACAGCCCGGCCGGTGGCCGGGTCACCGTGAGCGCGGGTCCCGACGGCCCGGACCGGTGGTGGCTCATGGTCGCCGACGAGGGACCGGGCATCCCGCCCGAGCACGTGCACCGGATCTTCGACCGTTTCGGGTCGGGCGACGACGCCGGGGGAGGCACAGGCATCGGGCTCGCCATCGCCAGCTGGGTGTGCGAGCTGCACGGCGGGTCGATCTCCGCGGTCTCGCCGCCCGAGGGGGAGCACGGCGCCCGGCTCCGGGCCGTCCTGCCCCGCACCCCTGCCCGCACGTCGCCGTCTGCCACCGAAAGCCTCGCGCAGGTCCCCTCCGGTCCCCCGATCCCCAGGATCCCCTCGATCACCACCGACGCGACCGCGCCCGCCGCGGCGCCCGACACCGAGGAGCCCACCGTGCCCGCACCCATCCCCGCCGCGGCGGGACCCACCCCGTCCGGAGCGCCACGCGCCCCGGGCTCCGAGGGCCGCCCGACGGCATACGCCGGCGTTCCGGTGGGGGCGCCCAGGCCCGTCGTCGACTCGCTCTTCGGCGACCTCTGGCCGGAGGCCGGCCTCGGGCCGCAGGTGCGCCTGCTGCTGCTCTGCCTCGGCGTCGGCGTCCTGTCCGCCGTCCTGCTGCCCTACCGCGACATCGGGGTCGCCCTCTTCGGGGTGCTCCTGCTCGGCGGCGTCGTGCTGTGGCGCTCGACGCGCCACCGTGCCGGCCGCTGGACCACGGTGAGCAGCGTGCTCTGCGTCGTACTCGCTTCCTTCTCGGTGCTGCGAGCCGCCGAGTGGCTCACGGTCATCTCCGTCATGCTCGGGGTCGTCGTGCTGACCACGGCCCTCACCGACGCCAGGGGATTCCTCTCCGTCGTCGCCGGCCTCGCCTCCTGGCCCCTCGCCGCCGTGCGCGGACTGCCGCTGCTCGGGCGCACCGTCGCCGCGACGAGCCGCATCAACGTCGTGTGGCCGGTCGTGCGCACGGCCGCCATCTCGCTCGTCGCGCTCGTCGTCTTCGGTGGCCTCTTCGCCTCCGGCGACGCGGTCTTCGGGTCGTGGGCGCAGGCGATCGTGCCGCACTTCGCGTGGGACGGGCTGACCTTCCGCTTCTTCGTCGGCTTCGTCATGGGTGGTGCCCTGCTCGCCGCCGGCTACGTCGCCCTCAACCCTCCGCGCGTCGACCGGGTCGCGCTCCCGGAGGGACGCCCGGTGGCCCGGCTCTGGGAGTGGGTCGTGCCCGTCGGCCTGGTCGTCGCCCTCTTCGCCGCATTCGTCGTCGCCCAGGCCGCGGCGCTGTTCGGCGGTCACGACTACGTCCAGCGCACGACCGGGCTGACGTATGCCGAGTACGTCCACCAGGGCTTCGGCCAGCTCACGGCCGCCACGGTGCTCACCCTGGCGACCGTGGCGCTCGCGGTCCGCAAGGCGCCACGCTCCACGTCCCGGGAGCGTCTCGTGCTGCGGGTCGCGCTCGGAGCGCTGTGCGCCCTGACGCTCGTCGTCGTCGCCTCGGCCCTGCACCGGATGGACCTCTACCAGCAGGCCTACGGCTTCACGCTGCTCCGGGTGCTCGTCGACGGTTTCGAGCTCTGGCTCGGCCTGCTCGTCGTGCTCGTCCTGGTCGCCGGGGTGCGTCTCTCGGGCTGGTGGCTGCCGCGGGCCGCACTCGTCTCTGCTGTTGCCATCGTGCTCGTCGGGGGCCTGGCCAACCCCGAGGCGTGGGTCGCACAGCGCAACATCGACCGCTACCAGGCGACGGGCAAGCTCGACGCGGCCTACCTCCGGACGCTGGGAGCGGACGCCACCCCGGCGATCGTCGCCGGCCTGCCGCGCGACGTCTCGGCCTGCATCGTGCTCCCGTCGACGATCTCGGCACGCGCCTCCCGCGAGGACGCACTGTCGTGGAACCTCGGCCGCTCCCGAGAGGCCTCCGTGGACGTCGCGCCGATGACCCCCGCCGAGGCGGCCCGGTGCCCGGGCCTGATGTCGGGCGGTCTCAACCCCTGAGGCAGGATGTCCGGGTGCGCCGCGACATCGCCGACCTGTTCGAGCTCGACCCGGCCCTGACCCACCTCAACCACGGTGCGTTCGGGGCGGTGCCCCGATCGGTCCGCGAGGCGCAGGACCGCGCCCGGGCCCGCATCGAGGGGGCGCCGATGCGGGCCTTCCGCGACGAGCTCCCCGCGACGCTCTCGGGTGCCCGCGAGGCGGCCGCGACCTTCCTCGGCGTGCCGGCAGGGTCGACCGCCCTCGTGCGCAACGTCACCGAGGCGGTCGGGGTCGTGCTCCAGGGTCTCGGCATCGGCCCCGGTGACGACGTCGTCGTCGGCAACCACGGCTACCTCACGGCCGGCTGGTCCGCCGAGGCGCGCGGTGCGACGCTGCGGACGGCGGTCTTCGGCGTCGACAGCGACCCGGACGACGTCGTGGTGGCCTTCGCGGCCACCGTGACCGACCGCACCCGCCTCGTCGTCATCGACCAGATCACCTCCCCGACGGCCCTCGTCCTCCCGGTCGCCGAGGTGGCAGCCGCCGTCGCACCCGTCCCGGTTCTCGTCGACGCCGCCCACGTGCCCGGAGCCCTGCCGGACCTCGACGTCGAGGCTCTCGGGGTGGCGTTCTGGGCGGGCAACCTGCACAAGTGGGCCTACACGCCGCGCGCCGCCGCCACGCTCTGGGTGGCTCCCGAGCACCGCGACGCGATGCGTCCGCTCGTCACCTCGTGGAGCCACGGGCTGCCCTTCCCCGAGCGCTTCGACCTCCAGGGCACCGTCGACCACTCGTCGTGGGTGGCCGTGCCCGACGGCTTGGCCGCCTGGGCCGCCCTCGGTGGCTGGGAGCAGGTCCGGTGCAACGCCGACCTGCTCCTGCGCGGGGCCGAGCTCGTGCGGGACGCACTCGGCACGGACGGCCCGCACGGCGGCATACCCTCCGCCCCGTGCCTACGCCTCGTCGCGCTGCCCGACGGGGTGGCGACGACGACCGAGGACGCCGAGGCCCTGTGGCAGCGGTTGTATGCCGTCGGGCTCGTCGTGCCGCCCGTGGCCTTCGAGGGGCGCGGCTACGTGCGGCTGGCCGCCGCGCCGTACAACGACGAGGACGACTACGCCCGCCTCGCGGCCGTGCTACCGGGCCTGCTGTCCGACGTCCGAACCGCCTGAACCCGATGCGGCCGATGTCCGCCGGATGTGGAAAGATCGACCGACCGCCGGAACGCTGCCCACGAGGAGGCCCTGCGCCATGACCGACGCCCAGACAACCCCCTTCCACCGGGTCCTTCTCAAGCTCTCCGGTGAGGTGTTCGGGGGCGGGAGCATCGGCCTCGACCCGGCCGTCGTCTCCGGCATCGCCAAGCAGATCGCCGACGCCGTGCGCGGGGGCGTCGAGGTCGCCGTCGTCATCGGCGGCGGCAACTTCTTCCGCGGCGCCGAGCTCCAGCAGCGCGGCATGGACCGCACGCGTGCCGACTACATGGGCATGCTCGGCACCGTCATGAACTGCCTCGCCCTGCAGGACTTCCTCGAGAAGGAGGGCATCGAGACCCGGGTGCAGTCCGCGATCGCCATGCAGCAGGTCGCCGAGCCGTACATCCCGCGCCGGGCCATCCGCCACCTCGAGAAGCACCGCGTCGTCATCTTCGGCGCCGGCGCCGGCATGCCGTTCTTCTCCACCGACACGGTCAGCGCCCAGCGCGCCCTCGAGATCAAGTGCGACGCCGTGCTCATCGCCAAGAACGGCGTCGACGGTGTCTACGACGCCGACCCGCGTACCAACCCCGACGCCAAGAAGCTCGAGACGGTCACGTTCCAGGACGCCATCGTCGAGGGGCTCAAGGTCGTCGACGCGGCGGCCTTCAGCCTCTGCATGGAGAACAAGCTGCCCATGGTCGTCTTCGGCATGGAAGGCGCGGGCAACATCACGCGCGCCCTGCTCGGTGAGAAGATCGGCACGCTGGTCACCAACGCCTGAGCGCCACGGCACCTGCCGCGCGCGAGCACGACCACCGCGAAGCACCCGAACCACCTGTCACCCTGCACCACCCCCGCAGCACCCCCGCAGCACCCCACGAACGAGGGACGAGGAAGCCAGAGCCATGATCGAAGAGACGATGTTCGAGGCCGAGGAGAAGATGGACAAGGCCGTCGAGGTCCTCAAGGAGGACTTCGCGGGCATCCGCACCGGGCGCGCCAACCCGGGCCTGTTCAACAAGCTCACGGTCGAGTACTACGGCGCGCCGACCCCGCTGCAGCAGCTCGCCTCGTTCCAGAACCCCGAGCCCCGTACGATCCTCGTCATCCCGTTCGACAAGTCGGCGATGCACGAGATCGAGCGCGCCATCCGCGACTCCGACCTCGGCGTCAACCCGAGCAGCGACGGCAACCAGATCCGCTGCGTCATGCCGGAGCTGACCGAGGAGCGCCGCCGCGAGTACATCAAGCTCGCCAACCACAAGGCCGAAGAGGCACGGGTCTCGGTGCGCAACATCCGTCGCAAGGCCAAGACCGACCTCGACAAGCTCGTCAAGGACGGCGAGGTGGGCGAGGACGACGGGTCGCGTGCCGAGAAGGAGCTCGACGGCCTGACCAAGAAGCACACCGACCTCGTCGAAGGACTCGTCAAGGCCAAGGAGGCCGAGCTGCTCGAGGTGTGACCTCGATGCTCGACCGATGATGACGACTGACTCCCCGTCGGACCCCGTGGACCCCGCACCCGCGGCCCAGGCCGGCGACGGCGGGGCCGGGCCGCTCGAGCCCGTCCCCTACGACCCTGCGCTCGACGAGCTCGCCGGCCTCCCCGCCGAGGAGGTCATCGAGCAGAAGCAGAGCCGCGCGGGACGCAACCTGCCCGCGGCCATCGGGGTGGGTGTCGGCCTCGGAGCGCTCATCGTCGCGACCCTGCTCATCCGCAAGGAGTCGTTCATCGTCCTCGTCGCGCTCGCCGTGGCCGTGGGCATCTGGGAGCTGCGGGCGGCCCTGCGGCACGCAGCGGTCCGGGCTCCGCTCGTCCCACCGGTCGTGGGCATGGTCGTCATGCTGTGGGCGGCCTTCGTGCACGGGCCTGCCGGTCTCGTCGTGGCCTGGTCGCTGACGTGCCTCGCCGTCGTGCTCTGGCGCGGCACCGGCCGCCTTGACGGAGCCGGGCGCGACGTCCTCGGCGGCATCTTCATCGCCACCTATCCGACCTTCCTCGTCGGCTTCGCCATCCTCCTGCTCGCACCCGAGGACGGCGTCGCTCGTCTCTTCGTCTTCCTCATCACGACCGTGTGCAGCGACGTCGGCGGGTACGCCGCGGGCGTCCTCTTCGGCAAGCACCCCATGGCGCCCACCATCAGCCCCAAGAAGTCGTGGGAGGGCTTCGCGGGCTCGGTGCTGCTGTGCGTCGTCGCCGGCTCGCTCACCGTCCACTTCCTGCTCGACCACTCGTGGGTCATCGGGATCGCGCTGGGTGTCGGGGTGGCCGTCGCTGCGACGGTCGGCGACCTCATGGAGTCGCTCATCAAGCGGGACCTCGGCATCAAGGACATGTCCAACGTCCTTCCCGGTCACGGCGGTGTCATGGACCGGCTCGACTCGCTCGTCGTCGTGGCCCCCATCGTCTGGGCCGTGCTGACGCTCCTCGCCGCCAAGCCGGGCTGACCGGGTGGTCGCGGAGCGGGTGGCCGCGGACCGGGCGTCCGGCTCCGAGGCCGTGCCTTTCGACCAGACCGGCCGGGTCGTGCTCGTGACGGGTGCCGGAAGCGCGAGCGGCATCGGCTTCGCCACCGCACGGATGCTCGGTCGGCTCGGTGCCGCCGTCGTCGTCGCGGCCACGACCGACCGGGTGCACGAGCGCGTCGCCGAGCTCCGTCGCGACGGCGTGACGGCCAGTGGCCACGTCGGCGACCTGACCCGGGAGCTCGAGGCCGGAGCGCTCGTGGCCGCCTGCCTCGCGGAGCACGCTCGCCTCGACGTCGTCGTCAACAACGCCGGCATGACGAGCGCCGCCGACCCCGACCCGCTCGGCGGAGACCTGGGGTCCACCGACCCGTCGCGCTGGCGAGGCTCGCTCGCCCGCAACCTCGACACCGCCTATCTCGTGAGCCGGGCCGCCCTGCCGCACCTTCGGGTGTCCGGGGCAGGCCGGCTCGTGCTCGTGAGCAGCGTCACCGGCGGCGTCATGGCGATGCGGGGCGAGGTCGCCTACGCCACGGCCAAGGCCGCGCTCGTCGGGCTCGCCCGGGCCCTCGCGGTCGACGAGGGCCCGCACGGCACCACGGTCAACGCTGTCGCCCCGGGCTGGGTCGCCACCGGCTCCCAGACCGACGAGGAGGCGCGCGACGGGCGGGCCACACCGCTCGGTCGCTCAGGCAGCGCCGACGAGGTGGCCGCGGCCATCGCCTTCCTCGCCAGCCGTGAGGCGTCCTACGTCACGGGCCAGGTCCTCGTCGTCGACGGCGGCAACGCGGTCAGCGAGCAGCGCGCGCAGGCGTGACCCTTCGAGACCGCCGACGTGAACCAGGCGTGACCCTGGGCGTGGGCACCGGCTGCGGGAGGGCGGCATACGCCCTCGGTGCCGGCCACGGCGCCGGGCCGACCCGTTTTGACTCCACCTGAGAGACTGGAGGGGAGATGACCGACACCCCAGCCCCCGCCTCCGAGTCCGCCTCCGAGTCCGCTACTGAGCCCGCGTCCGTGCCGGCGCCCGTCGTGCTGGCCGAGCCGACGACCGCCCGCCCCGTGCCGGGGCAGCTGACCTTCCAGGCGCCCCGTCGCGGCAAACCGCCGCGGCACCTCGCCGACTTCACGCCGGCCGAGCGCAAAGAGGCCGTGGAGTCGTTGGGGCACAAGGGTTTCCGGGCCAAGCAGCTCTCGACCCACTATTTCGAGCGGCTCGAGGACGACCCCGAGCAGATGACCGACCTGCCGAAGGCCGTGCGGTCCGAGCTCGTCGCAGGCCTGCTCCCGACGCTGCTGACGCCGATCGTCCAGCGCGTCGCCGACGACGGCCAGACGATGAAGTACGCGTGGCGGCTGCACGACGGCGCGATCGTCGAGTCCGTGCTGATGCGCTACCCCAAGCGCGTCACCATCTGCATCTCGAGCCAGGCCGGCTGCGGCATGAACTGCCCGTTCTGCGCGACCGGCCAGGCCGGCCTGACCCGCAACATGTCCGCCGGCGAGATCGTCGAGCAGGTCGTCTGGGCGGCCCGGGCGCTGCGACGGGGTGAGCTCGCCGGGGGCGGTGACGACGACCGCGAGGCGCCGCTGCGCGTCAGCAACGTCGTCTTCATGGGCATGGGCGAGGCCCTCGCCAACTACAAGGCGTCCATCGGTGCGATCCGCCGGCTCAGCGACCCCGCGCCCGACGGCCTCGGCATGTCGGCCCGCGGCATCACGATGTCGACGGTCGGGCTCGTCCCCGGCATCGACAAGCTGACGGCCGAGGGCATCCCGGTGACCCTCGCCCTCTCCCTGCACGCCCCGGACGACGAGCTGCGCAACGAGCTCGTGCCGATCAACACCCGGTGGTCCGTCGACGAGGCGCTCGACGCCGCCTACCGCTACTTCGAGGCGACCGGCCGTCGCGTGTCCATCGAGTACGCCCTGATCCGCGACATCAACGACCAGGGCTGGCGCGCCGACCTGCTCGGCGAGAAGCTCAACCGGCGGGGCCGCGGGTGGGTGCACGTCAACCCGATCCCGCTCAACCCGACGCCCGGCTCGAAGTGGACCGCGAGCCGGCCCGGCGTCGAGCAGAACTTCGTCGAGCGCCTGCGTGCCCACGGCATCCCGACGACGATCCGCGACACCCGTGGCCAGGACATCGACGGGGCCTGCGGCCAGCTCGCCGCGTCGACCGCCTGACCCGTCGACCCGACGACGTGACGGGGCCTGCGGCCGGCTCGGCGCGTCAACCGGCTCACCCGCGTACGCTGGCGGGGTCGTGCCCGGCTCGGGCACTGGTGACGAGTCGCCGGGCAGAGCACGGGGCGGCCCACCAGGAGGTCCTCGCATGGTCCAGCTCAGCCTCGGCGTCATGGCCCGGTCCCTCAAGGAGAACGAGCACCGGCTGCCACTGCACCCCAAGCACGTCGACCGCATCCCCGAGGAGCTGCGCGGGCGGATCTTCCTCGAGACCGGCTACGGCGAGCGACACGGCGTGTCCGACGACCAGCTCGAGCGCTACGTCGGCGGGTTCCTCAGTCGCGAGGAGCTCGTCGCGCAGTGCGACGTCATCCTCGCGCCGAAGCCCCTGCTCAGTGACATCTCGGCCCTGCGGGTCGGGCAGGTGCTCTGGGGCTGGCCGCACTGCGTGCAGGACGCCGAGCTGACGCAGGTCGCCATCGACCGGAAGCTGACGCTCATCGCCTTCGAGGCGATGAACCACTGGAACAAGGACGGCTCGTTCAGCCTCCACGTCTTCCACAAGAACAACGAGCTCGCCGGCTACTGCTCGGTGCTCCACGCCCTCCAGATCGCGGGGATCACCGGTGACTACGGTCCCCAGCGCCGTGCGGTCGTGATCGGGTTCGGCGCCACGGCCCGCGGGGCGGTCACCGCGCTCAACGCGCTCGGGATCGGTGACGTCGACGTGCTGACCCACCGCCAGAAGGCGGCTGTCGCCTCGCCGATCCACTCGGCCCGGATCGTGCACTTCGACACCGACGACACGACGGCGCGCGTCAGCCACGCGGTCACCGAGGACGGCCCGGTGGCCCTCGGGGAGTTCCTCGCCGAGCACGACATCGTCGTCAACTGCGTGCTCCAGGACACCGACGCCCCGATCACGTTCATGACGGACGA
Organism: Terrabacter sp. P2_E3; assembly: GCF_056403915.1. Lineage (NCBI taxonomy): Bacteria > Bacillati > Actinomycetota > Actinomycetes > Micrococcales > Intrasporangiaceae > Terrabacter > Terrabacter sp. P2_E3. The sequence continues at coordinate 61,667 of NZ_JBFUEN010000011.1, read as the reverse complement.
CGACCTCAAGCGGATGACGCCGGGCAGCATCGTCATCGACGTGTCGTGCGACGAGGGCATGGGTTTCAGCTGGGCGAAGCCGACGACCTTCACCGACCCCACCTTCCTCGTCGGCGACCACGTGCTCTACTACGCCGTCGACCACAGCCCGTCCTACCTCTGGGACGCCGCCACGTGGGAGATCAGCGAGGCGCTGCTGCCCTTCCTGCCGACGGTCATGGGCGGGCCCGAGGCCTGGGACGCCAACTCGACCGTCCGGCGGGCGATCGAGATCCGGGACGGCGAGATCCAGAACCCGGCGATCCTGTCGTTCCAGGGCCGCTCGCCGAAGCACCCGCACCTGCCCCTCGCGACGTGACGAGGCGTCGTATGCCGGGTGCTGCGGCCCGCTCGGGCCCGGCCGGCGCGGGCGTGGCCGTTCAGGCCGGCTCCGCCCGGTAGGTGCGACGGTAGGCGAGGGGCGAGAGTCCCACGGCGGCCGCGAGGTGCTGGCGCAGCGAGGCGCTCGTGCCGAAGCCGGCCGCGGCGGCCACCCGGTCGACGGGCAGGTCGGTCGTCTCGAGCAGGTGTCGGGCTCGGTCGACGCGAGCCCGCGCGAGCCACGTGCCCGCCGTCTCGCCCGTCTCCTCCCGGAAGCGGCGGGTGAACGTGCGCACGCTCGTCCCGGCGTGCCGGGCCAGGTCGGCCAGGCCGATCGGCTCGTCGAGGTGCTCGAGGGCCCACGTCCGTGTCGACCCGGTGCCCGCGTCGGACGCGTCGGGCACGGGTCGCTCGATGAACTGGGCCTGCCCGCCCGCCCGCCAGGGCGCGACGACGGCGCCACGGGCGACCCGGTTAGCGGCCTCGGTGCCGAGGTCGCTGCGCAGCACGTGGAGCAGCAGGTCGATGCCCGCGGCGTTGCCGGCGGAGGTGAGGACGTCGCCGTGGTCGACGTAGAGCACGTCGGGGTCGAGGTGGACGGCGGGGAAGTGGCGGCGGAAAAGGTCCTCGTAGACCCAGTGCGTCGTCGCCTCGCGGCCGTCGAGCTTGCCGAGGCCCGCGAGGACGAAGGCGCCCGTGCAGATCGAGAGCCACCGCGCGTCGGGGCGGGCCCTGCCGGCGAGCGCGACGAGGTCGGCGGGCAGCTCGCCCCGCGTGACGATGGGGGTGTTCGTGATGCCCGGAACGACGACCGTGTCAGCTTGCGCGACCACGGAGTTCGGGTGGGTCGGCAGAGCGGCATAGCCGGCCGACGTCATGACGGGTCCGTCGTCGAGCGTGCACATCGACACCTCGTAGGGCGGGGGAGCGCCGGTGAGGCGGCCGGGCCAGCCGGGGTCGAGGGCGCTCGCGCTGAAGAAGCGGTGTGGCAGCCCGAGCTCGAACGCCACGACGCCGTCGAGGGCGAGGACGGCCACGCGGTGCGGTCGCGGGAGAGCTGCGGTCATGGCCAGATCTTTGCACATCATGTCCTTCTGGCCACTCGTCGTGACGGACTCCGATCCCGCACAGTGGGTCCGTGAGCCTGACCGACCGCCGCGCCGACGTCCCCGACGACGCCACACCCGACCCTGCCGTCACTCCGGGCCGATCCGGCCACCGGATCCACCCGGCCTGGTGGGTCGCCGCCGTCACCTTCCTGACGATCATCGGCGCGGCCGGCTTCCGTTCGACGCCGGGCGTGCTCATGACGCCGCTCCACGAGGAGTTCGGCTGGCCGATGGGCGTCATCGGTGGCGCCGTGTCGGTCAACCTCGTCCTCTTCGGGCTCGCGGCACCGTTCTCGGCGGCCCTGATGGAGCGCCTCGGCATCCAGCGGGTCGTCGCCGTCGCCCTCGTGCTCGTCAGCGTCGGTTCCCTCCTGCCGATCTGGATGACGGCCTCGTGGCAGCTCGTCCTGTGCTGGGGGATCGTCGTCGGCCTCGGCACCGGCGCCATGGCGATGAGCCTCGTCGCGACCGTCACGGGGCGCTGGTTCGTCGAGCGACGCGGCCTCGTCACCGGCGTGCTCACGGCTGCGGGTGCCACGGGCCAGCTCATCTTCCTGCCCGTCCTCGCGTGGCTCGCCGAGAACCACGGCTGGCGCACCGCGGCGATCGTCACCTCGGCCGCCGCCCTGACCGTCGTCCCGCTCGTGCTCTGGAAGCTGCACGACCACCCGAGCGTCCTCGGCATCACGGCCTACGGCGCCCCGGCCGGCACCCCGGTCGGTCGTCCGCCTCGGCCGACGGGCCACCCGGCGCACCTGGCCCTCGCGACCCTGCGTGACGCGGCGCGCACCAAGGTGTTCTGGCTGCTCGCCGGCAGCTTCGCCGTCTGCGGTGCCTCGACGAACGGCCTCGTCGGCACGCACTTCATCCCGGCCGCCCACGACCACGGCATGCCGACGACGACCGCCGCAGGCCTCCTCGCCCTCGTCGGCGTCTTCGACATCGTCGGCACCGTCTTCTCCGGCTGGCTCACCGACCGGGTCGACCCACGGATCCTGCTCGCGGCCTACTACACGCTGCGCGGCGGCTCGCTCTTCCTGCTGCCGGCGCTCTTCAGCGACTCGATGCACGTCAACATGCTCGCGTTCGTCCTCTTCTACGGCCTCGACTGGGTCGCGACGGTGCCCCCGACGATCGCCCTGTGTCGCAGTGCGTACGGCGAGCGCGCGCCGATCGTCTTCGGCTGGGTCTTCGCCTCGCACCAGATCGGGGCCGCCGCAGCGGCCCTCGGGGCGGGTCTCGTCCGCGACCAGGTCGGCACCTACGACCTCGCCTGGTACGTCGCCGGCGCGCTGTGCCTCGTCGCCGCCGTGATGTGCGTCGCGATCACGACCGCTCGTCTGTCAGATGCGTCACCTCGGCGCACCGACTCTGGCGCGGCGGCGCCACCGGCGGCACAGTGAGGCCATGAGCGACGGCGCTTCGACGGCATACCACCGCATCCACGACGACAGCCTGCGCGACCCGGAAGGGTTCTGGCGTGCGGCCGCGGAGGGCATCGACTGGGTGACGCCGCCGACGCGCATCCTCGACGACTCGAGACCGCCGTTCTACCGGTGGTATCCCGACGCCGAGCTCAACGTCTGCTTCAACGCCGTCGACCGCCACGTGGCCGCGGGGCGCGGCGAGCAGCCCGCGGTCCACTACGACTCGCCGGTGACGGGCACGAAGAGCACGCTGACGTATGCCGTCCTGCTCGAGCGGGTGCGCGCGGTGGCCGGTGGGCTGCGTGGGCTCGGCGTCGGCAAGGGCGACCGGGTCGTCATCTACATGCCGATGGTCCCCGAGGCCGTCATCGCGATGCTCGCGTGCGCCCGCATCGGTGCCATCCACTCCGTCGTCTTCGGCGGCTTCGCCCCGCAGGAGCTCGCCGCGCGCATCGACGACGCCGCGCCGAAGGTCGTGCTGTCGGCGTCGTGCGGCGTCGAGCCGAGCCGCGTCGTGCCCTACAAGCCGTTCCTCGACGAGGCCATCCGCCGCTCTGCGCACCAGCCCGAGCGCTGCGTCGTGCTCCAGCGCGAGCAGCTCGTCGCCGAGCTCGGCGAGCGCGACATCGACTGGGCCGACTTCGAGTCCGGCGACGCGGCCAGCGAGGGCAGCGAGTGCGTCACGGTCGCAGCCACCGACCCGCTCTACATCCTCTACACGTCCGGGACGACGGGGAAGCCGAAGGGCATCTACCGCGACTGCGGTGGCTATGCGGTGGCCCTGCGGTGGTCGATGGCCAACCTCTACGACGTCGCCCCGGGCGAGACGATGTTCACCGCGAGCGACGTCGGTTGGGTCGTCGGGCACTCCTACATCGTCTACGCGCCCCTGCTGACGGGCGCCACGACGGTGCTCTACGAGGGCAAGCCCGTGGGGACCCCCGACGCCGGTGCGTTCTGGAGGGTCATCGCGGAGTACGGCGCCGTCTGCATGTTCACCGCGCCGACGGCCTTCCGCGCCATCAAGAAGGACGACTCGACGGCGTCCAAGGTCGCCGAGCACGACCTCTCCCGCTTCCGCGCCCTCTTCCTCGCCGGAGAGCGGCTCGACCCCGACACGTACGAGTGGGCCTCCGCCGCGCTCGGCAAGCCGGTCATCGACAACTGGTGGCAGACCGAGACTGGGTGGCCGATCGCCAGCAACCCCGTGGGGATCGGGCTGCTGCCGGTCAAGGCCGGCTCGCCCACGGTCGCCGTGCCGGGCTACGACGTGCGGGTGCTCGACGCGACGGGCGAGCAGGTCGAGGCCGGCACCGAGGGTGCCATCTGCATCAAGCTGCCCATGCCGCCCGGCACGCTGCCGACGCTGTGGGGCGACGACGACCGCTACGTCAGCTCCTACCTGTCGGCCTATCCCGGCTACTACCTCACCGGAGACGGCGGATACCTCGACGAGGACGGCTACCTCTACGTCATGGGTCGGACCGACGACGTCCTCAACGTCGCCGGCCACCGCCTCTCGACCGGTTCGCTCGAGGCGGCCCTCGCCGGCCACGAGGCGGTCGCCGAGTGTGCCGTGATCGGCGTCCACGACGACCTCAAGGGACAGGTGCCGCGCGCGCTCGTCGTCCTGAAGTCGGGCGTCGACGCCGAGGTCGACGGTGACCGGATCAAGCGCGAGCTCGTCGCCCGGGTGCGGTCAGAGGTCGGGGCCGTGGCAGCCCTGCACCAGGTCGACATCGTCGCCGGCCTGCCCAAGACGCGGTCGGGCAAGATCCTGCGCAAGACGATGCGTGAGCTGGCCGACGGCAGGGCGCCGGCCGTGCCCGCGACGATCGAGGACGCCTCGGTCCTCGAGACCCTGACCCCCGTCCTGCGCGGTCCATCGTCCTGAGGCCCCTCCTGCACCGAACGCAGCGTTCGGTCTCGAGCTCACTGTTCCAACAGCGCGTTCGGCACCGAACGCTGCGTTCGGTCAGGGAGCCGAGGCTAGGGAGTCAGGGAGCGGGGGTTTCCAGGAGGGGGAGGACCTCGTCGACGGAGTCGACGAGGTGGACGGCCGCCTCCATCGGGCGACCGGCGGCGATGGCGCGCAGGGCCGGCCAGACGGGCAGGCGCTCGGTCCAGTGCTCGCGCCCGACGAGGACGAGGGGAGGCAGGGGAGCGCCCTCGGGGGCGTAGTAGAGCGGTGTCACGGCCTGGAAGATCTCCTGCACCGTGCCGGCCGCACCGTCGAGCACGACGATGCCGCCGTTCGACCGGGCGAGCAGCCCCTCCTCGCGGATCGCGTTGGAGAAGTACTTCGCGATGACGTCGCAGAAGACGTTGGGCGGCTCGTGACCGTAGAACCACGTCGGGATGCCGAGCGACCGGGCCGACGGGCCCAGCGTCTCCGACGGCGCCTGGAGCTCGTCCCCGACGATGTCGTGCCGTGCGGCGAGCGCTGTCGTGGCCCACGCCGTCACGTCGGGCCGGAAGCCCGGGACGCTCGCAATGAGACCGACGGCCTCCTCGACGGCGGCTGCGCTCCGGCACAGCGCGCCGAGGTTGGCGGCCTCCATCGCTCCCGGACCGCCACCGGTCGCGACGAGGTGTCCCTCCTCGGCGAGCGCGTGCCCCAGCCCTGCAGCGCCGGCGTATGCCGCTGAGTCCCGTTGCAGGGCATGGCCGCCCATGATCCCGACGACCGATCGCCCCTGGACGAACTCGTCGAGCTCGTCCGTCACCGAGTCGTCGTGGATCGCGCGGACGAGGGTGGCGTACGCGTCGGTGCGCAGCCGCGCGTCGACGAACCACGCGTACGCCTTCGCGTCGGGCGTCGCCGCGTAGCCGTGCTCGAGACCGGCGTAGAGGTCGGTCGGGAAGTAGAGGCCGCGCCACGGGTCGACCGGGGCGTCGGCGATGCCGGGGAAGAGGATCGCGCCCCGGGTCAGCAGCATCTCGGCCACCCGGACCGGCACCGTGCCCCCGAGCACGACGAGGCCGGTCAGGTCTCCGCGGGCCGCCAGCCGGTCGCCGTAGCCGGTGAGGTCGAGGTCCTGGAGCCGCAGTCCGCGCAGCGGTCCGTCGGAGGCGAGGTGGTCGTCCAGCTCGTCGAGCGTCTCGATCTCCATGCGCCCCATCCTGCCCCGGCCGGGTGGCCGAGGAGCGGACCCGGGCGACGTCGCGTCGGCCGCGGCTGACAGGATCGGCGGCATGGTCGGCGTGCTCGAGGGATTCGCGACGATCGCGATCATCGTCGCGGTCGGCTGGCTCCTCGCCGACCGTCGGGTGCTCGACGACTCCGCCCAGGTCAACCTCTCGCGCCTCGCCTTCCACGTCGCCTCGCCGGCGCTGCTGCTCACCGTCATGCAGCGCACCTCGCTCGACGCCGTCCTGTCGGCCAACCTCGTCACGTCGCTCATCAGCTTTGCGATCGTCGTCGGGCTCTACCTGCTCATCGCCCGGTTCCGTTGGGCGGGAGGGACGCTCGGGTCACGGCTCATCGGCAGCCTCTCGGCGGCATACGTCAACGCGGGCAACCTCGGCATCCCGATCGCGCTCTACGTCCTCGGCGACGTCGCGTGGGTGGCGCCGACGCTGCTCATGCAGCTGCTCATCATCACACCGGTCTACATGGCGCTGTTCGACAGCGACGCCCGTGGCGAGCGCCCGACCCTCGGCCGCAGCCTGCGCCGGATGTTCAGCAACCCGATCACCCTCGGTGCGGTGGCGGGCCTGCTCATCGCCGTCTTCGACATCCACCTCCCACGCGTCATCGCGGCGCCCATCGACCTGCTCGGCGCGATGGCCGTGCCGTCGATGCTCGTCGCGTTCGGCATCTCGCTGCGGCGCGGACCTCGCCCGGCGACCGGGCGCACCGCCGAGCACGTGTGGACGATCGTCGTCCTCAAGACCCTCCTCATGCCGGCCATCGCGCTCGGCGTCGGCCTGGCGCTGGGGCTACGGGGCGAGGCGCTCTTCGCCGTCGTCGTGACGGCGGCCCTCCCGACGGCGCAGAACATCTTCACGTATGCCGTCCGCTACCGACGCGAGGTCAACCTCGCCCGTGACGTCATCTTCGTCAGCACCTTCGCATCGGTCCCGGTGATCCTCGGGATCGCCGCCCTCTTCCACTGGCTCGTCGGCGTCTGACCGCCCCCGTCCCCGTCCAGCGAGCGCTCCGTCCCACCGGTGTCGGACGGAGCGCTCACTCGAGTGGTTGGGGGCGTCAGCCCCAGTTGGCGGCCTGGGTGAGGCAGAAGGGGTGACCGCTCGGGTCGAGCAGCACGCGCCACGTCTCGCCCGGCTGCTCGTGGGGCAGCGTCGCGCCGGCCGCCACGCGCTCTGCGGCCGCCGCGTCGAGGTCGTCGACGGCGAGGTCGAGGTGGAACTGCTTGGTGCCGCGCTCGTTCGGCCACGCCGGCGGTTCGTGGTCGTCGACGAGTCCGAGGCCCAGGGCGACGCCACCGGGGCCGGTGAGCATGGCGTACTCGTCCTGCGCGTGCGCGACCTCCCAGCCGAGCACGGTCGACCAGAACGTGGCGTCGCGGCGCGCGTCCGAGCTGTCGAGGGTGAGCATCTTGAGGGCGGCGATGGCCATCGGGATCCCTTTCGTCGGTGACGGTGAGAGGTCAGCATCGCTCGTGCCGACCGTCCCCGTCTTGGACGAACCCGACACCGGGGGCGTGTCGGCGCACCGACGCGCGCGGCGCCCGGTTCCGTGGCCACGAACGCGTCGTGGACCACGGGAACCGAACGCCGCGCGGCGATCCTGGCTACGGAGTGGGTCAGAAACCCCCGAAGTCCCCACCGCCGCCGAAGTCGCCACCACCGAAGTCGCCCCCGCCACCGAAGTCGCCGAAGTCCGAGCCGCCGCCGTCGCCGCCCGCGTCACCGCCGGCATCGCCCGTGTCGCCTCCCGCGTCTCCTGCATCGCCGCTGTCGCCCGCGTCGGCGTTCGCGTCGCCGGCCTCCTGGGCCTCGGGCGAGGAGTCGTAGCCCCCGAGCATCATGTCGGCGAGCGCTGATCCGACGACGACACCCGCGATGGTGCCGAGCATCGAGCCCGCGATCATGCCGCCCATGCCCATGCCACCGCCCATGCCGCCTCGGCCCCCGCCGAAGGCGCCCTGGAGGTAGCCGGGACGGCTCATCTCGGCGCGGGTCGCGCTGCGGGCGAGGTCAGCCGGCTGGTCGCTGCGCGGGCGCTCACCCTCGGGGAGGTCCTCGTTGAGGCGCTGGAGGACCATCTGGCGCTGCTCGGGGGAGAGCTTGGCGAAGGCCTCGGTGTGCACCCTCTCGATGTCCTCCGGCGGCGCGGTGCGCAGCAGGTACTTGTAGCGGGCGATGGCCCGCTCGTCCTCGGACGACGCGCCTCCGCGCGGCGGCGGGACGGCATACGGCGCTCCCGTGGGCGGCTGCTGGGCCCGCTGCTGCTGCTGGAGGGGCTCACGGCCCAGGAGCTTGTCGAGGAATCCCATGTCTTCTCCTTCGTCGGCGGTGCGTCGGCGTCGCACTCGTCGGATACCTACCCCAACGAACGGCACGGACCAGCGTTCCGGACGGTCCGAGCCCACACACGCACGAAGCCACCCGCGAACGGGTGGCTTCGTGGCCGGCGACACCCCCACGGCATACGCACGGAGTCGGGAAGGCTGGGGTCAGAGGTGGTTCTCGGCCTCCGTGAGCACCGAGCGCAGCCGCGACTCGATGTCGTCGAACTGCTCGGGGCCCATGATGAGCGGCGGCGCGAGCTGGATGACGGGGTCGCCGCGGTCGTCGGCGCGGCAGTAGAGGCCGGCGTCGAAGAGCGCCTTGGAGAGGAAGCCGCGCAGCAGCCGCTCGGACTCGGCGTCGTTGAACGTCTCCCGGGTGGCCTTGTCCTTGACGAGCTCGATGCCGTAGAAGTAGCCGGCGCCGCGGACGTCACCGACGAGGGGCAGGTCGAGCAGCTTGTCGAGCGTCGCCTTGAAGATCGGGGCGTTCTGCTTGACCCGGTCGTTGAGGCCCTCGCGCTCGAAGATGTCGAGGTTGGCCATCGCGACCGCGGCGGAGACCGGGTGGCCACCGAAGGTGTAGCCGTGCGGGAAGTAGGTCGTGCCCGTCTTGAACGGCTCGAAGAGCCGGTCGCTCGCGATCATCGCGCCGATGGGGGAGTAGCCGCTCGTCATGCCCTTGGCGCACGTGATGATGTCGGGCACGTAGCCGAAGTCGTCGCACGCGAACATCGAGCCGATGCGGCCGAAGCTGCAGATGACCTCGTCGGAGACGAGGAGCACGTCGTACTCGTCGCAGATCTCGCGGACCCGCTCGAAGTAGCCGGCGGGCGGCGGGAAGCAGCCACCGGAGTTCTGCACCGGCTCGAGGAAGACGGCTGCCACGGTGTCGGGGCCCTCGAACTCGATGGCCTCGGCGATGCGGTCGGCGGCCCAGCGGCCGAAGGCCTTCTCGTCACCCTGCAGGTGCTCGGGGGCGCGGTAGAGGTTGGTGTTCGGGACCTTGTGCGCACCGGGCACGAGCGGCTCGAACATCTCCTTGGCCGCGGGGATGCCGGTGATCGACAGGGCGCCCTGGGGGGTGCCGTGGTAGGCGACGGCGCGGGAGATGACCTTGTGCTTCGTCGGCTTGCCGGTCAGCTTGAAGTACTGCTTCGCGAGCTTCCAGGCGGTCTCGACGGCCTCGCCGCCACCCGTCGTGAAGAAGACCCGGTTGAGGTCGCCGGGGGCGTGGCTCGCGAGCCGCTCGGCGAGTTCGATCGCCTTGGGGTGCGCGTAGCTCCACAGCGGGAAGAACGCGAGCTCCTTGGCCTGCTTGGCGGCCGCCTCGGCGAGCTCCTCACGGCCGTGGCCGGCCTGGACGACGAAGAGGCCGGCGAGTCCGTCGATGTACTCGTTGCCGCGGTCGTCCCAGATCTTCCAGCCCTGGCCCTTGGTGATGATCGGCACGGTGTGGCCGAGGCCGCCCTCGGTGCGGTCCTCGAACACGGAGTGGCGCGTGAAGTGCATCCACAGGTGGTCGCGGGCGGCCTCGGAGTGGAGGGTGCCCATCGGCGTGCGGTGGTCCGAGGTGGGTTCCCAGACCTCGTTCGGGTTGATGCTCATCGTGTACCCCAGTTGTAGAGCTGTTTGTTGAGTTTCAGGTAGACGAACGTCTCGGTCGCCGTGACGCCCGGGAGCGGGCGGATGCGGGTCGTGAGCAGCTCGAGCAGGTGGGTGTCGTTCTCGCAGACGACCTCGGCCAGGACGTCGAAGCTCCCCGCCGTCGTGACGACGTAGGAGACCTCTTCCATGTCGGTCAGCGCGTCGGCGACCGACGTCATGTCTCCCGACACCCGCAGCCCGACCATCGCCTGGCGCTGGAAGCCGACCTGCAGCGGGTCCGTCACGGCGACGATCTGCATGACGTCGGCGTCGAGGAGTCGCTGCACACGCTGGCGCACCGCGGCCTCGGAGAGCCCGACCTCCTGGGCGATGGATGCGTAGGACTTGCGCCCGTCGTGCTGGAGGAGCTCGATGATGGTCTTGCTCACGTCGTCGAGATTGACCGAGGGTTTCTTGGCCCCGTTTCCCCCGGTGTTGGCCACACCTCGGATCGTCGTCATGGGGCGATACTGACCTGTGGAACGCGCTGTTGGCAAGTCCCCGCACAACTGATTCCGAAGATTTATCTCGACAAGTCTTCACGATTGCGAAGGTATGTGTTTAGCATTCCCGCATGACTTCGCAGCCGCGCCAGCTCCGCAACTTCATCGGTGGCCAGTACGTCGACCCCGACGGCGACGCGACGACCGACGTCGTCGACCCGTCCACCGCACAGGTCGTGGCCACGGCCCCCGTCAGCTCCCAGGCGGACGTCGACCGGGCGTATGCCGCGGCGGCCACCGCGTTCGAGACGTGGGGTGACACGACCCCCGGCGAGCGGCAGGCCGCCCTGCTGAAGTTCGCCGACGCCATCGAGGCCCGGGCCGACGACTTCATCCGCCTCGAGGGTGAGAACACCGGCAAGCCGCACGCGCTGACGCAGAGCGAGGAGATCCCTCCGATGCTCGACCAGCTGCGCTTCTTCGCCGGCGCCGCGCGGGTGCTCGAGGGCAAGTCGGCGGGGGAGTACATGAAGGGCCACACGTCCTTCGTCCGCCGCGAGCCGATCGGCGTCGTCGGCCAGGTGACGCCGTGGAACTACCCGATGATGATGGCGATGTGGAAGATCGCCCCGGCGCTCGCCGCTGGCAACACCATCGTCCTCAAGCCCTCCGACACGACCCCCGAGACGACCCTGCTCCTCGCCGAGCTCGCCTCGGAGTTCCTGCCCGAGGGCACCTTCAACGTCATCACCGGCGACCGCGAGACCGGCCGCATGCTCGTCGAGCACCGCACGCCTGCCCTCGTCGCCATCACCGGCTCGGTGCGTGCCGGCATGCAGGTCGCCGAGAGCGCGTCGCGCGATCTCAAGCGCGTCCACCTCGAGCTCGGCGGCAAGGCGCCGGTCATCGTCTTCGACGACGCCGACATCGAGGCCGCCGTGGAGGGCATCGCCATCGGTGGCTACTTCAACGCCGGGCAGGACTGCACCGCCGCGACGCGTGTCCTCGCCGGCCCCCGCATCCACGACGACTTCGTCGCCGCGCTCGCCGAGTACGCCAAGGGCTCGGCCAAGGTCGGCATGCCCGACGACCCCGACGCCCTCTTCGGCCCCGTCAACAACCCGAACCAGGTCGCCCACGTCGGCGGCATGATCGACCGCCTGCCCGACCATGCCCGCATCGAGGCCGGCGGCCGTCGCGCCGAGGGCCTCGGCGAGGGCTACTTCTTCGAGCCCACCGTGCTCGCCGGCCTGCGCCAGGACGACGAGCAGATCCAGAACGAGATCTTCGGACCCGTCATCACGGTGCAGCAGTTCAGCGACGAGGCCGAGGCGCTCGCGTGGGCCAACGGCGTGCAGTACGGCCTCGCGTCGTCGGTGTGGACGCGCGACTTCGGCAAGGCCATGCGCATGAGCAAGCGGCTCGACTTCGGGTGCGTCTGGATCAACACCCACATCCCGGTCGTCGCCGAGATGCCGCACGGGGGTTTCAAGCACAGCGGCTACGGCAAGGACCTGTCCATGTACGGGCTCGAGGACTACACCCGCATCAAGCACGTCATGGCCAACATCGACTCATGAGCTCACGCGCCGTCCGTTCCGGACGGCGCGTACTCGTCTGTCGCACAAGGTATCCAACAGCAGCACTGTCTCGGGTCAGCGTTGATCCCCTCCACCACCAGACCCCCACGAAACCCCTGGAGATGAACCCATGAACGAGAGCTCCTTCGACAAGGACAACCCGATCCTGCGCGCCGCCCTCATGCGCGGTCTCGTCAGCCGGCGATCGGCCATGATGGGCGCGGCCGGCGTCAGCGCGGCGGCCTTCCTTGCCGCCTGCGGCTCAGCGGGGAAGAACCCGACATCGGGTGCTGCCGGCACGGGCGCGGCGAAGAAGACCGCGGCAGCCGCCACCGACATGTCCGACAGCGAGAAGATCATCAACTGGTCGAACTGGACCGAGTACATCGACGTCAACGACAAGACCAAGTCCCGGCCGACCCTCGAGGCGTTCACGAAGCAGACCGGCATCAAGGTCAACTACTCCGAGGACTACCTCGACAACGACGAGTTCTACGCCAAGGTGCGTCCGCTCCTCGACGGCGGCAAGGACACCGGCCGTGACGTCTGGTGCAGCACCGACTGGATGGTCGCCCGCCTCATCCGCCAGGGCTACGTCCAGAAGCTCGACCTCGCCAACATCCCGAACGCCAAGAATCTCGATGCCTCCCTCCAGGAGGTCGAGTTCGACCCCGGCCGGCTCTACTCGCTGCCCTGGCAGAGCGGCTTCGCCGGCATCGGCTACAACCTCAAGGCCACCGGCGGCAAGAAGATCGAGACGATCACCCAGCTGCTCACCGACCCGTCGCTCAAGGGCAAGGTGACGTTGCTGACCGAGATGCGCGACACCGTCGGCCTCGTGATGATGGAGCAGGGCAAGGACATCTCGAAGTTCACCGACGCCGACTTCCAGGCCGCTATCGACGTCATCCAGCAGGCCAAGGACGCCGGCCAGATCAAGGGCTTCACCGGCAACGAGTACACCGACGGGCTCGCCAAGGGCGACATCGCCGCCTGCGTGGCCTGGACCGGCGACGTCGTCCAGCTCCAGTTCGCCGACCCCAACATCCAGTACACGCTGCCCCAGAAGGGCTTCACGCTCTGGTCCGACAACTTCGTCATCCCGGCGCTGGCCAAGCACAAGAAGAACGCCGAGAAGCTCATCGACTACTACTACGACCCCGCCGTCATGGCCCAGGTCGAGGCCTACGTCAACTACATCGCGCCCGTCGCGGGGACCAAGGAGGAGCTGGTGAAGATCGACGAGTCACTGGCCTCCAACCCGCTCATCGTCCCGCCGGCGGACGTGCTGGCCCGGGCCCAGGTGTTCCGCGGCCTCAGCCCCGCCGAGGAGACGAAGTACTCCAAGATGTACGCGTCGATCACGGCCGGCTGACGGTGGACACGAGCAAGGGCGACCTCTCGCTGGTCGCGCTCACGAAGTCGTACGGGTCGTTCACGGCGGTGCAGCCGCTCGACCTCACCATCGAGGCGGGATCGTTCTTCGCCCTGCTCGGCCCGTCGGGCTGTGGCAAGACGACGACGCTGCGGATGATCGCGGGGCTCGACGCGCCGACGAGCGGGCGGATCCGCATCGGTGAGAAGGACATCACCGACACCAAGGCCTACCAGCGCAACGTCAACACCGTGTTCCAGTCCTACGCGCTCTTCCCGCACATGACGGTCATCGACAACGTCATGTTCGGCCTGAAGCGCCGGGGCGACAAGGACGCCAAGCGCAAGGCGCAGGAGACGCTCGAGCTGGTGCAGCTGGCCCAGGTCGGCGACAAGCGTCCGACCCAGCTCTCCGGTGGCATGCAGCAGCGCGTCGCGCTCGCGCGTGCCCTCGTCAACCGCCCGGACGTGCTCCTGCTCGACGAGCCGCTCGGGGCGCTCGACCTCAAGCTGCGACGCCAGATGCAGATCGAGCTGAAGCGGATCCAGCAGGAGGTCGGGCTGACGTTCATCCACGTCACGCACGACCAGGAGGAGGCCATGACGATGGCCGACCGGATCGCCGTGATGAACGCCGGGCGGCTGGAGCAGCTCGGTGACCCGGCGACGCTCTACGAGATGCCGCGGTCGACCTTCGTCGCGAACTTCCTGGGCCAGTCCAACCTGCTGAGGGCCCAGGTGCTCGGGGGGCCGTCCGACGACGGCGTGGTCCGCGTGCGCAGCCACGACACCGAGCTCGAGGTGTCCCGTGAGCACCTGCCCGACGGTGTGACCGACGTGTGGCTCGGCGTGCGCCCGGAGAAGCTGCGTCTCGGCGAGGCCGGTGGTCCCAACCGGCTGCGCGGCATCGTGCGCGACGTCTCCTTCACCGGCGTGGCCACGCAGTACATCGTCGAGATGCCCTGGCGCCAGGAGCTGACCGTCGTCCAGCAGAACGACGGCACAGCGCGGGCCACGCTCGGGGAGACCGTCACCGTGTCGTGGGCCGCGGCGCACGGGTTCGCCCTCGACGCGTCGCAGGACGCCGAGGCCGGTGCGGAGCTGGTGGACGAGCATGGCTGAGTCCGGGGTCCTGCCGACCGCGCCCACGAGCGCGTCGCCGAGCACGCCACGGGCGGCCGGACCCCTGGCCGAGCCGCGCAAGCGGCGCAACTGGGTGCCGTACGCCCTGCTCCTGCCCGGGATGCTGTGGCTCGTCGTGTTCTTCGTCCTGCCGATGATCACCCTCGGGTCGCAGTCCCTGCAGGAGGGGAACGTCGACGACGGCTACGTGTTCACGGGCAACGTCGGCATCTACGTCGACGCCTTCCAGCAGTACTGGCCGCAGATGGTCCGGTCGCTGCTCTACGCGGGGTCCGCGACGGTGCTCGCGCTGCTGCTCGGCTACCCGTTGGCGTACTTCATCGCGCAGAAGGCCGGACGCTGGAAGAACGTCGTCCTCGTGCTCGTCGTCGCCCCGTTCTTCACGAGCTTCCTCATCCGCACGCTGGCCTGGCGCACGATCCTGTCCGACGACTGGTTCATCACGCAGTGGGCGCGCAAGCTGCACATCACCGACCTGCTGCAGGCCGTGGGCCTGACGAGCAACGACTCGCTGCTGTTCTCGCAGTTCGCGGTGATCATGGGCCTGACCTACAACTTCCTGCCCTTCATGATCCTGCCGCTCTACACCTCGCTCGAGCGGCTCGACCCTCGGCTGCTCGAGGCGGCCGGAGACCTCTACGCGTCACCGTGGCAGACGTTCCGCAAGGTCACCTGGCCGCTGTCACTGCCGGGCGTCGTCGCCGGCACGCTGCTGACCTTCATCCCTGCGGCCGGTGACTTCATCAACGCTCGCCTGCTCGGCAACACGCAGACGACGATGCTCGGGTCGGTCATCGACGCGCAGTTCCTCCGGGTGCTCGACTACCCGCTGGCCGCCGCCCTGTCGTTCATCATGCTCCTGACCATCGTGACGATGGTGACCATCTACGTCCGCAAGGCCGGAACGGAGGAACTGCTGTGATGGCCTGGATCAAGAGGCACCTCATCGCCTTCGCCGCGCTCGCGGTCCTCGTCTACATGCTCGTGCCCAACATCGTCGTGGCGGTCTTCTCGTTCAACGAGCCGAAGGGCAAGTTCAACTACAGCTTCAACGAGTTCTCGACTGCGGCGTGGACCAACCCGTGCGGCACCCAGGGTATCTGCGAGTCGCTCGGGCTGAGCCTGCAGATCGGGCTCATCGCGTCGATCACGGCGGCGATCCTCGGCTCCATGATCGCCTTCGCGCTCGGGCGCTACCGGTTCCGGGGCCGCTCGGCGACCAACCTGCTCATCTTCATGCCGATGGCCACGCCCGAGGTCGTCATGGGCTCGAGCCTGCTGACCCTCTTCCTCGCACTGGGCGTGCCCTCCGGCGAGGGCGCGATCCTCATCGCGCACATCATGTTCTGCGTGTCGTTCGTCGTCGTGGCGGTCAAGGCCCGCGTCGCCACGCTCGACCCGAAGCTCGAGGAGGCGGCCGCCGACCTCGGTGCCAACCCGACCCAGACGTTCCTGCGCGTCACCCTGCCGCTCGCGGCCCCGGGCATCGCCGCGGGCACCCTGCTCGCGTTCTCGCTCAGCTTCGACGACTACATCATCACCAACTTCAACGCGAGCCCGAGCTCCATCACGTTCCCCATGTTCGTCTGGGGTGCGACGGCCCGCGGCGTCCCCGTGCAGGTGTACGTCATCGGCACCGTCATGTTCCTCCTCGCCCTGTTGTTCGTCGTGACCGGCCAGGTCATCGGCAAGCGGCGCAACCGTCAGGTGGCCTGAACGCCCATGCGTGTCCTCATGATCGGCTCCGGCGGGGTCGGTGACGCCGCCGCGCGCATCGCCGCCGAGCGTGGCTTCTTCGAGCGCTGGGTCGTCGCCGACTACGACGTGACGCGTGCCGAGCGCACCGTCGCGGCCGTGGCCGGCCGTCATCCCGGGGAGGCTCGTTTCGTCTCGGCCCAGGTCGACGCCTCGTCGGCCGAGGCGGTGACGGCGCTCGCACGCGAGCACGGGGCGACCCATGTCTTCAACGCCGTCGACCCGAAGTTCAACATGCCGATCTTCACGGGCGCCAAGGCCGCCGGGGCCGACTACCTCGACATGGCGATGAGCCTGTCGCAGCGGCATCCCGAGCAGCCCTACGAGAAGGTCGGCGTCATGCTCGGCGACGAGCAGTTCGCCGTGGCAGGGGAGTGGGAGGCCGACGGTCGCCTCGCGCTCGTCGGCATCGGCGTCGAGCCGGGGCTCTCCGACGTCTTCGCCCGCTACGCCGCCGACCACCTCTTCAGCGAGATCGACGAGCTCGGCACGCGCGACGGCGCCAACCTCGTCGTGCACGACGAGGACGGCAACGAGGTCTTCGCCCCGAGCTTCTCGATGTGGACGACGATCGAGGAGTGCCTCAACCCGCCCGTGGTCTGGGAGAGAGATCGCGGATGGTTCACGACCGCGCCCTTCAGCGAGCCCGAGGTCTTCGACTTCCCGGAGGGCATCGGGCCGGTCGAGTGCGTCAACGTCGAGCACGAGGAGGTGCTCCTCATGCCGCGCTGGGTCGACGCCAGGCGGGTCACCTTCAAGTACGGCCTCGGCGACGAGTTCATCACCATCCTCAAGGTCCTGAACACCCTCGGCCTCGACCGCACCGAACCGATCACCGTCAAGGGCGTGCAGGTCTCGCCCCGCGACGTCGTCGCGGCGGCGCTGCCCGACCCCGCGACCATCGGGCCCCGGATGACGGGCAAGACGTGCGCCGGCCTCTTCGTGACCGGCACCGGCAAGGACGGTCAACCCAGGCGCACGTACCTCTACCACGTCGTCGACAACGCCGAGACGATGGCGGCCTACGATGCGCAGTGCGTCGTCTGGCAGACGGCGGTCAACCCCGTCGTCGCCCTCGAGCTGCTGGCCCGGGGCACGTGGAAGGGGGCCGGCGTCCTCGGTCCCGAGGCGTTCGACGCCGTCCCGTTCCTCGACCTGCTCGCGGCACCCAAGCCCGAGGGCTACGGCTCCCCGTGGGGCATCGACGAACGCTGAGCTGCACTCGCAGGGACAGGGGGCCGACGGTGGACACGACGACAGGAATAGGGTTCCAGGCATGGCAGCGGTGACGCAGAAGTCAGTGATCGACTCGGTGCCCAAGGGCCTGCTCATCGGCGGGCAGTGGCGCGACGGCAGCGACGGGCAGACCATCGCGGTCGACGACCCGTCGAGCGGCCGGGTGCTGACCCACGTCGCGGCGGCGTCGGTCGCCGACGGCCGGGCCGCCCTCGACGCCGCCGTGGCGGCGCAGGCCGACTGGGCCCGTACGGCGCCGCGCGACCGCGGCGAGCTGCTGCGGTCGGCCTACGAGAAGATCACCGAGCGCGCGGAGGAGTTCGCGATGCTCATGACGCTCGAGATGGGCAAGACGCTCGCCGAGAGCCGTGGTGAGGTCGCCTACGGTGCGGAGTTCTTCCGCTGGTTCTCCGAGGAGGCCGTACGCATCTCGGGGCGTTGGTCGACGGCTCCCAACGGGGCGACCCGGCTCATGACGATGAAGCAGCCCGTCGGCCCGACGCTGATGATCACGCCGTGGAACTTCCCGCTCGCGATGGGCACCCGCAAGATCGGCCCGGCCATCGCGGCCGGCTGCACGATGGTCGTCAAGCCGGCCAGCCAGACGCCGCTGACGATGCTCGCGCTGGCCGAGCTGCTCCGCGAGTGCGGGCTGCCCGACGGCGTGCTCAACGTCGTCATGACGACGCACGCGACGACGGGCGACGTCATGGAGCCGCTCATCCGCGACCCGCGCCTGCGCAAGCTGACCTTCACCGGCTCGACGCCCGTGGGCCGCTCGCTCATGGAGCAGGCCTCGCAGGGCATCCTGCGGGTCTCGATGGAGCTCGGCGGCAACGCCCCGTTCCTCGTCTTCGAGGACGCCGACGTCGACCGGGCCGTCGACGGCGCGATGCTCGCCAAGATGCGCAACATGGGCGAGGCGTGCACCGCCGCCAACCGCTTCTACGTCCACGAGTCGCTCGCCGACGAGTTCAGCGCCAAGCTGGCCCGCCGGATGGGTGCGCTGACGCTCGGCAAGGGCACGAAGAAGGGCGTCGACGTCGGCCCCCTCGTCGACGAGAAGGCCCGCGACAAGGTGTCGGCCCTCGTCGACGACGCCGTCGCCAAGGGCGCGAAGGTCCTCGTCGGCGGCTCGGCCCCGAAGGGTGCCGGCTGGTTCTACGAGCCGACCGTGCTCGCGGACGTGCCGACCGACGCCGACATGGCCCGCGAGGAGATCTTCGGACCGGTCGCGCCCGTCACGACCTTCCGCACCGACGCCGAGGCCATCCGCCTGGCCAACGACACCGAGTACGGCCTCGTCGCCTACCTCTTCACCCAGGACCTCTCGCGGGCCATCACGATGAGCGAGGCGCTCGAGTACGGCATGGTCGGCGTCAACCAGGGCATCGTCTCCAACCCGGCCGCCCCCTTCGGCGGCGTCAAGGCGTCCGGCGTCGGGCGTGAGGGCGGCTTCGAGGGCATCGACGAGTACCTCGAGACGAAGTACGTCGGCATCGCCCTCTGACGACGGCTGGGCCGGCAGCCCACGCGCTTTCGGGACATTCACCGAACCCGCCCGGCACGCTGCCGCCCTGTGGTGCAATCTGCGCATGGTGACACCAGCCGGCTCCCGCGACGCGGGGTCCCTGCGCCCGCTCGGCGCCCTGCTCAGCGAGACCGACGACGTGCTGCGACGCGGGTCGCCGGCCGGTGCGCGCGTGTGGTCGACCGGCTTCCCGGCGCTCGACGCCGTCCTGACCGGTGGCCTGCGCTCCGGTGAGCTCGTCCTGCTCGGCGGGCCGGCCGGCCACGGCAAGACGACGATCGGCCTCCAGCTCGCCCGCAACGTCGTCGCCGCGGGCGCCACCGCCCTCGTCCTGTCCTACGAGCACGAGAGTCACACGCTGCTCGAACGGCTCATCTCGATGGAGGCCGCCGAAGGCGACCCCGGCGAGGTGGCCGGGGTCATCGACGTGCGGCGCGCGCTCGAGACGGCCGACCACGGCGGCTCGCTCGACACCGTGCTGGGCAGCCTGCCCGGCGGCCGACGCGCCCTCGCGGCGCTCGGCAGCTACGACGACCGGCTCCAGATCCACGAGTCGTCCGGCGCGACGACGACCCTCGACACGATCCGCGCGACCGTCGACCGCGTCACGGAGGCGACGGGCCAGGCGCCCTTCGTGCTGCTCGACTACATCCAGAAGGTGCCCGCCGACCGGGGCGAGGAGGACGATCGCATCACCGCCGTCGCCGAGGGGCTCAAGGACCTGGCCCTCTCCGCCCGCGTGCCCGTCGTCGCCATCTCGGCCGCCGACAAGGAGGCGCTCGCCGCGGGACACCGGATGCGCACGCACGACCTGCGCGGCTCCTCGGCGCTCGCCTTCGAGGCCGACGTCGTGCTCATCGTCAACGACAAGGTCGATGTCGTCTCGCGAGAGCACCTCGTCTACAACCTCGGCAACATCCAGCGTTTCCGCGGCTGGTCGGTCGTCAGCGTCGAGAAGAACCGCCACGGCAAGGCCCACGTCGAGCTCGAGTTCGCCAAGGACTTCGAGCACGGCCGCTTCCACACGGAGGGCCAGGAGGTCACCGAGCGGCTCATCGACGACCGGGTCTTCGTCTCCTGAGCCGTCCCACCCGATCGCGTATGCCGTCCCGTGGCGTGTGCCGTCCCGTCGCGTCCGCGCGCCCGCGCCGTCGCGCGCGGGTGCCGTGACGGCATACGCGGTCCCGGCCGTCTCGCCGGCTAGCGGGTGATGACGGTGACGTGGAGGTCGTCGCGCTCGTCGGCGACCTGCTCGAGGATCTCGAGGACGGTGTCGTAGGCCCCGCGGTCGTGCTCGCGCAGGGTGGCCGCGTGGTCCCAGACGAGCTCGAGGGGCACGCCCCGGGCGCCGTCGAGGTCGCGCAGCGCGTCGAGCAGGGCGTCCCAGTTGTGCCCGAACCAGTCGGGCAGCTCGAGTCCGGATGCGAACGCGTCGAGCACGCCGGCCTTGTCGTTCCCGCCCGAGACGACGCGCACGTCGTGGCCGAGCCAGGCGAGCTGGGCGATGTGGTCGTCGGCCTCGCTGTGCCGGCCCAGGAACGTCGTCACGTGCCCTCCCTGATCCGGCTGAACGATGCGTAGTGGTCGTCCGTCCAGTATCGCTCGCCGCTGCTGCCGGTGATGATGCGCCGGGCCCCACGGTCGGCGGATCCCGGTGTCACGACGGTGAACTCGCGGTAGTAGCCGCTCGTGTGCGGCGGCAGGATGCGCTCGCGGTTGTCGAAGGTGCGGTTGTCGCTGCGGGGGTAGGGGAACGGGCCGCCGGCCCGGATCAGGGCCATCGTCTCGCGGGCCTGCGCGGGCAGGGCCGACTCGGCGACCCACGGCAGGCCCGAGACGGGGTCGGTGTCGCCGGTCGCAGGGGTGCCGCTGGCGGCCGGACCACTGGCCGAGGTGCCGCGGGCCGAGGACGCGGCCGGGGACGACGGACCCTGTGCGGCGCGCACGACGACCCAGGCCAGCACGACGAGGGCCACGGCGAGCACGCCGAGGAGGACCTGGCGCGAGCCGAGCGTCTTCACGTCGTCATCATGCCCGAGGAGGCAATGGTCCGAATCCTCTGACGGCGCCGCGCCGCTGGGGGAGACTGCGGCACGTGAGCCTTCTACGCGGCCTCTTCGGGGAGCGGGGCGGCCGGCGTGACGAGCCGGCACCCGCGGTCGTGGCGCGCGACGTCGGTCACCGGGTCTTCGTCGAGCGCCCTCCCGAGCAGGTCTGGCCACACCTCGTCGCCCCCGGGCCGGGGGCCGAGCTCGGTGTCGACTGCGTGCGGGTGCTCGCCCTGCCGGCTGCGGGCCCGGCGGGACTGCCTGAGTTCGCCGGGGTCTGGCGGCGGTCGAACGGTCGGCTCTGGGTCGGGCTCAGCACCGTCGTCGCGGTCGAGCACGGGGTCCAGGTCGTGTCCCGGTCGGCCGACGGTGCGACGGCGCTCACCCTGACGACGACGGTGGAGCCGCTCGACGGCGGCTGCGTCGTCGCCCAGCGGCTCGACGGCCTCGCACCCTCAGACCCCGTGGCGGAGTTCGCCCGGGCCTGGATGGCGCGGGCGCTGCTCGGGCTCAAGGCGGACGTCGAGGGGAACCCGCGCAGCCGGACGGCGGACCAGACGGCCGACGGACCGGTCGAGGAGGCGATGGCGAGCGGCTTCGTCGGACACGGTGTCGCCACGGCCGGCGGCCCCGGGGTCCTGCCCGTGCACGAGACGGCCTCGATCGAGGTCGCCGTCGCCCCCTACCGGCTCCGCGAGCTGCTCGAGCAGCCGTCGTCCGAGCAGCTGCTCAAGCCGTCTCTCGAGCAGCTCGTGCGCCTCGAGCTCGCCGACGAGCCCGGACGCGAGCACGTGCTCGCGGTGCACCGCCACGACGACGGGCGCCGGGCCGCCTCGGTCTCGCTCCTCACCCCGGCGTCGGAGCCCGGGCGGACCGTCGAGCGGGACCTCACCTCCTCCCACGAGGCCGACGTCGTCACGACGGTCGAGCCGTGCGCGGTCGGCGCCCGCCTCACCGAGACCTTCACCGGCTGGCTCCCCGCCGGGCCCGGTCGCGTCGTCGACGGCTCCGGGATCGCCGCGCTCATGGCCACCCGTCTCGCCGTCGTCAAGAACCTCGCCGAGGCCGGTGTCGTCCCGCAGCGTGACCCGAGCACCGGCTTCCTGCCGCCCGGCCAGGTGTCGGACCTGCCGCCCCCGTCGGGCCCGCCGACGAGCGGGGCGCCACTGCCGCCGGTGGCCTCCGCTCCGTCCGCACCGGGCGCCGCCCACGCCGCCCACGCCGTCGGCGCCCGCCCGTCCGTCCCGTCGAGCGTCCTGCTCCCGCCGCCGCACGTCGCGGCACCTGCGGCCGGCTACGACGTCGGGCCGTGGCGGATGTGGACCGACGACGGCTTCTATGCCGCGAGCGAGGCCATGTGGTGGTGAGGGCCCGCCCAGGTCAGCAAGGACGATCAGGTCCGTCGTCGGTGCTCGGCGCTAGCGTCGGAGGATGCTCGAGACACCTGACGAGACAGCCGCCCTCCAGGCCCTGCTCGACGCCTCGCACGCCAAGGCGTCGGGCCACCTGCGGAGCATCATCGACGACGACCGCACCCTGACCGCCGAGCAGCTCGTCGCGCTGCTCACCGGCATGAAGGTGCTCTCCGTGGCCACCGTCACCGCGGCGGGCGAGCCGCGCATCAGCGCCCTCGACGGCCACTTCCTCCACGGCACGTGGACGTTCAGCACGGCCGGCACGTCGGCCAAGGCCAAGCACCTCGAGACGCGGCCCGCGGTGAGCGTCGCGCACGTCGACGGCGAGGACCTCGCCCTGTTCAGCCACGGGTACGCCGACCTCATGCCCCCGGGACCGGAGCGCGACGAGGTCGAGGCCCACTGGACCGCCCACTACGGCAGCAGCCCGTGGTCCTGGGCCGACGACATCCGGATGTACCGCCTGCGCATGACCTGGGCCGTCGCCTACGCCTTCAAACGCGACGAGCTGCTCCGGTCGAGGGGAGTGACCGCCTGACCGCAGTGCCGTGGCCTGCGGGAGAATGCCGGGGTGACTGACACCTCGGCGCGCCCCCGCCGCATCGTCCTGCTCGGCTCGACCGGCTCGATCGGCACGCAGGCCATCGACCTCGTCCAGCGCAACCGCGACCGCTTCGAGGTCGTCGGGCTCTCCGCCGGCTCCAACCTCGACCTCGTCGCCGAACAGGCCGTCGCGCTCCGCACCCCCGTCGTGGCCGTCGCGAGCGGGACGCCGGACGACCTCGCCGCAGCGCTCGCGCGCGCGTCCGACGCGGCCGGCGTGACGGCATACGACCCCGAGCTGCTCGTCGGCCCCGAGGCGAGCACGACGATCGCCGCGCGGGAGGCTGACGTCGTCGTCAACGGCATCACCGGGGCCATCGGCCTCGAGCCCACCCTCGCCGCGCTGCGCGCCGGCACGACGCTCGCGCTCGCCAACAAGGAGTCGCTCATCATCGGCGGCCCCCTCGTCAAGGCGCTCGCGGCCCCCGGCCAGATCGTGCCCGTCGACAGCGAGCACTCGGCGATCGCCCAGTGCCTGCGCGGCGGCCGCGCCGAGGAGGTGCGCCGGCTCGTCGTCACGGCGAGTGGTGGCCCGTTCCGCGGTCGGTCGCGTGACGAGCTCGCCGACGTCACTCCCGAGCAGGCCCTCGCGCACCCCAACTTCGCGATGGGCCGCGTCATCACGACGAACTCAGCGACCCTCGTCAACAAGGGCCTCGAGGTCATCGAGGCGCACCTGCTCTTCGACATCCCCTTCGAGCGCATCGATGTCGTCGTGCACCCGCAGCAGATGATCCACTCGATGGTCGAGTTCGTCGACGGCTCGACGATCGCCCAGGCAGGTCCGCCGCGGATGCTCGTGCCGATCGCTCTCGGGATGTCCTGGCCCGAGCGCATCGCCGACGCCGACGTGCCCGTCGACTGGACCCGGGCGCAGTCGTGGGAGTTCGAGCCGCTCGACGACGACGCGTTCCCGGCGGTCTCTCTCGCCCGTCGGGTGGGGGAGGCCGGTGGCACGTGGCCGGCCGTCTACAACGCCGCCAACGAGGTCGCCGTCGACGCCTTCCACGAGGGCCGCATCGGCTTCGTCGACATCGTCGACACCGTCGCGCACGTCGTCGACGCGTATGCCGCCGAGCCGGCCTCAGGGGTCACCGACCTCACGCTCGACGACGTCCTCGCTGCCGACGCCTGGGCCCGCCACGCCGCCCGGAGCACCATCGCCGGGTAGGCCACGGTTCGAGGTGTTCCACGGTCACCGGTGGCCGTGGAACACATCGACGCGGGAATCACAGGAAGTCGATGTGACAATGGAGGGGTGCTGTTCTTCCTAGGGGTCCTGGTCGTCGTCGTCGGTGTGGCGCTCAGCATCGCGCTGCACGAGATCGGCCACCTCGTGCCGGCCAAGAAGTTCGGGGTCAAGGTGACCCAGTACATGGTCGGCTTCGGCCCGACGGTCTGGTCGCGCAAGCGTGGCGAGACCGAGTACGGCATCAAGGCGATCCCGCTCGGCGGCTACGTCCGGATGATCGGGATGCTCCCGCCCCGACCCGGTGACAAGCCCGGCGAGCTGCGCACCCTCTCGACCGGCCGCTTCAGCCAGATGGTCGACCAGGCCCGGGCCGACTCGATGGAGGAGGTCAAGCCCGGCGACGAGGACCGCGTCTTCTACAAGCTGAGTCCCGGCAAGAAGATCGTCATCATGCTCGGCGGGCCGGTCATGAACCTCATCATCGCGTTCGTCCTCATCACGGGCGTCATCACGCTCTACGGCCTGCCGCAGGTGGCCCCCAAGGTCGGACTCCTCTCGGCGTGCGTGCCGACGACGGCCCCGACGCTGCAGGTGCCGCAGCCCGCCTGCAAGCCCGGCGATCCCGTCGCGCCGGCCAAGGCCGCGGGCCTGCAGGAGCGCGACCGCATCCTCTCCGTCGACGGCAAGCCGGTCAGCACGTGGGACCAGGTCACCGCGGCCATCCGCGACAGCAAGGGCGCCACGATGGCGTGGGTCGTCGAGCGCGGCGGTCAGCAGGTCACGATCGCGATCACGCCCGCCGTCCTCGAGCGCGCCACGTACGACGACCAGGGCAACCCCGTCGCCAAGGACGGCAAGCCCGTCCTCGCCTCGATGGGCTTCGCGGGCATCACGCCCGGCCAGGAGCTCGTCCGCACCCCCATCGCGCAGGCGCCCGGCTTCGTCTGGGACCGGATCGTCGACACCGCCTCGATCATCGTCAAGATCCCCGAGAAGATGACCGGCGTCGTCCAGGCCGCGTTCGGGTCCGAGGCCCGAGACCCCAACGGCCCCATCTCCGTCGTCGGCGTCGGTCGCATCGGCGGCGAGGTCGCGGCGCTCGACATCCCGGCCGACGAGGGTGGCAACTGGGTCAAGCTCGCCCAGCTCATCCTGCTCATCGCCTCCCTCAACCTCGCCCTCTTCGTCTTCAACCTCATCCCGCTGCTCCCGCTCGACGGCGGTCACGTCGCAGGAGCCCTCTGGGAGGCCGTCAAGCGGGGCTGGGCGCGACTGCGCCACCGTCCCGACCCCGGCTTCGTCGACGTCGCCAAGGGGCTGCCCATCGCCTACGGCATGAGCCTCGTCCTCATCACCATGTCGGTGCTGCTCATCTACGCCGACATCGTCAAGCCGATCAAGCTCTTCGGCTGAGCAGGCTGAGACGGCCATCCCACCTCCCCGGCTCCCGCTTCGGCGGGGCGCGACATAATGGCGGCATGAGCGTCTCCCTCGGTATGCCGCCCCTGCCCCCGCCGGTCCTCGCCCCGCGGCGACAGACCCGCCAGATCCAGGTCGGCAAGGTCGGTGTCGGGAGCGACTTCCCGGTCTCGGTGCAGTCGATGACGACGACGCCCACGACCGACATCAACGCGACGCTCCAGCAGATCGCCGAGCTGACGGCCTCCGGCTGCGACATCGTGCGCGTGGCCTGCCCGAGCCAGGACGACGCCGACGCCCTGCCGGCGATCGCGCGCAAGAGCCAGATCCCGGTCATCGCCGACATCCACTTCCAGCCGAAGTACGTCTATGCGGCCATCGACGCCGGCTGCGCAGCCGTGCGCGTCAACCCGGGCAACATCCGCCAGTTCGACGACCAGGTCAAGGAGATCGCCAAGGCGGCCAAGGACGCCGGCGTCTCCATCCGCATCGGCGTCAACGCCGGCAGCCTCGACAAGCGGATCATGGAGAAGTACGGCAAGGCGACGCCCGAGGCGCTCGTCGAGTCGGCGGTCTGGGAGGCGGGCCTCTTCGAGGAGCACGACTTCCACGACTTCAAGATCTCGGTCAAGCACAACGACCCGGTCATCATGGTGCGCGCCTACGAGCTGCTCGCCGAGCGCGGCGACTGGCCACTCCACCTCGGTGTCACCGAGGCCGGCCCCGCCTTCCAGGGCACCATCAAGTCGGCGACGGCCTTCGGCGCCCTCCTCTCGCGCGGCATCGGCGACACGATCCGCGTCTCCCTCTCGGCCCCGCCGGTCGAGGAGGTCAAGGTCGGCATCCAGATCCTCCAGAGCCTCAACCTGCGCCCGCGCAAGCTCGAGATCGTCTCGTGCCCCTCGTGCGGCCGCGCCCAGGTCGACGTCTACACGCTCGCCGACCAGGTCACCGCCGGCCTCGAGGGCATGACGGTCCCGTTGCGCGTCGCCGTCATGGGCTGCGTCGTCAACGGCCCGGGGGAGGCCCGCGAGGCCGACCTCGGCGTCGCGTCCGGCAACGGCAAGGGCCAGATCTTCGTCAAGGGCGAGGTCATCAAGACCGTCCCCGAGGCGCAGATCGTCGAGACGCTCATCGAGGAGGCGATGCGTCTCGCCGAGGAGATGGGCGAGCCGGTCGACGAGGAGTCGGCCGGGGCCCCGAGCGTCTCCGTCAGCTGAGGTGCGTGCCCCCGTCCGCTCGACCGAGCGGTATGCCGTCCTGCGCGACCTCGCCGAGCGTGTCGTCGCGCTCCGGCCGGGTGAGCGCGTGGCCGTGGCGGTCGACGGGTTCGACGGCGCCGGCAAGACGGTCCTCGCCGACCAGCTGGCCGAGGTGATCGGCGGTCTCGACGCCGCGCGTGACGTGCTGCGCGTCACCATCGACGGCTTCCACCGGCCCAGGGCCCAGCGCATCGCGCGGGGTCGCGGGCCGGAGACCTTCTACGAGGACTCCTACGACTACGACGCGTTCCGGCGCGCCGTCGTCGAGCCCTTCCGTCGGGGCGAGCCGGTCACCCCCGCCGTCAACGACGTCGAGGCCGACGAGCCGGTGCGGCCCGCCCCGGTCGCCGTCGGGCCCGACACGGTGCTGCTCGTCGACGGGATCTTCCTCCAGCGCCCCGAGCTCACCGAGGTCTGGGACGCCGCCGTCTGGGTCGACGTCCCCTTCAGTGTCTCGGTGCCCCGGGGCAACGCCCGCTTCGGGGACGGCCACGACCCTGACCCGGCGGCGGAGGCGAACCACCGCTACGTCCAGGGCCAGCGGCTCTACCTCGCGGCCGCCGACCCGCGGGCCCGTGCGACGTGGGTGCTCGACAACACCGACCTCGAGCGGCCCGTCCTCGTCGCGCCGCGCTGAGACCCACCCCGGCAGCTGCCCGGCGGCTTTCCGGCAGATGCCTGCACGGTGGTCGTGACGGGTTCGTGAGGCGCGCCGGGGTGACACCCGGCCCGCGGACAGGCACTCTTGGGTGGTGCTCCGCCAACGCCTCCCCGTGCGACCGCTGTCGGTGGTCGACCACGACGCCGCGCTCGAGGTGTGCGCGCGTGACCGGGTGGCCAACGCCTTCGTCGCCGCCCGCATCGTCGAGGGATCGCTGCGCACGTCCCCGGGCGCGCTCCTCGGGCACTGGGGGGACGGTGAGTTGCGCGGCCTCGCCTGGGTCAGCGCCAACGTCGTGCCGGTGGAGCTCGACGACGACGGCGTCGCGGCCGTCGCGTCGCGGATCAGCAGGATGCGCCGTCAGTGCGCCTCGATCTTCGGCCCGAGCGGGCAGGTCGGCGGTCTGTGGGACCGGCTCGGCCCGACGTGGGGCCCTGTTCGCGCGATCCGCACCCAGCAGCCGCTGCTGACGACGCGCACGCGCCCGTCGGCTCTCGGCCTGAGCCTCGACGCCGGTGTGCGCCCGGCGCGGATGGACGAGGTCGACCTCGTGCTGCCCGCTGCGGCGCACATGTTCACCGAGGAGATCGGCTACCCGCCCTACTTCGGCTCCGACCGCGGCTACCGGGCGAGCATCGCCGCGCTGATCCGCGCCGGCCACACCTTCGTCAAGATCGAGGACGGCGAGGTCGTCTTCAAGGCCGACGTCGGCTCGCTCGCCCTCGGCTGCGCCCAGGTCCAGGGGGTCTGGCTGCACCCTCGGCTGCGCGGACAGGGTCTCTCGGTGCCGGCCATGGCGAGCGTCGTCGAGCAGGTCCTGTCGGGCCTGGCCGACGAGGTGTCGCTCTACGTCAACGACTTCAACGTCGCGGCCCGGGCGACCTACGAGCGGTGCGGTTTCCGCGAGGTCGGCTCGTTCACGACGGTGCTGCTCTAGAGTCCTCGGGAGCCCGGCCTAGGGTGGGCTCATGAAGACCGCGACGAATGCCCCGCTCGGCAAGGACGCCATCGCCCTGGCCGGCCTCTTCCTCACCTCGGGCACGATGCACTTCGTCAAGCCCGAGCCCTTCGAGGCGATGGTGCCGAAGCAGCTGCCGTCTCGTCGCGCCCTCGTGTATGCCTCCGGCGCGCTCGAGATCGCCTGCGCCGTGGGGCTGTTCGTCCCTCGCACGCGTCGCGTGGCCGGTCTCGCGTCGGCGGCCCTTCTCGTCGCGGTCTTCCCGGCGAACGTCACGATGACGGGCCACGCCAAGCGTCGCCTCGACCGGAAGCCGGACGACGCGAAGCGGCAGGGCTACCTCGCCGCGACCGTCGCGCGGCTGCCGCTCCAGTGGCCGATGATCCGCACGGCGCTGCGCGCCGGGGGAGTGATGCGCTGAGGCGTCAGGCCTGCTCGCCGAACGCGATGCTGATGCTGTCACCGACACGGCGGTAGCCCATCGCCGTGTAGATGGCGTTCGACGTCGGGTTGGCGAGGTCGGTGTAGAGCATGCAGGCCTCGCCCGCGTCGAGGCGGGCGCTGCTGAGGGCGGCGACGACACCGCTGGCGTAGCCGTGTCCGCGCAGCTCCGGTGGGGTCCACACCCCTGAGATGCGGGTGACGCCGCCGCTGGCGGGGGAGGCGTAGGCCATCGACACGGTGCGCCCGGCGTCCTCCCAGAGGCCCACCCGTCCGTCGGCGACGTGCCGGTCGAGCGACGGGACGACCCGGCCCTCGCCCTCGATCGCGTCGACGAACTGCTGGTGCCAGCCGTCGACGAGCGCCGTGTCGGCGTCCGTCGCGAGCCGGAAGGAGCCGCTCACCTCGAAGGGCACGTGCGGCGGGGTCGGGAGGTCGAAGCGGCCCACCTCCATGGCGACCCTCGACGTCACTCCCGTGCGCGCGACCCACTCCGTGGCGAAGGCCTCGGCCGGTCTGCGCTGGCCGCCGACGCCGGGCAGCACGTCGCACTGGTCCGCGAGCAGGGCCGCGAGGTCGCGGGCCTCGTCGGCGCTGGCGAGCGCGATGTGCAGCGGATGGGGCGGCGTGTGCATGAACGCGCCGACGACCTCACCCGACGCGTCGGTGGCGGCCCACCACCGGGCCCCGACGTAGCGGCTGCGGTCGACGACGAGACCGTCCGTCACGCTCGCGACGACGCTCAGTGCCTCCGGCTTGCGCGCCACGAGGCCCGCGAACCGAGCCTGTGCCTCGGCGGCGTCGGTGACGAGCGTGAACGTGCTGGAGGAGCGCGACATACGGCAACTCTCGCAAAGGACGCGGACGCGTCGCGAGCCGTTTGACGGGCAGCCGACCGGTGACCGGGTCAGACGTGGGCGACGACCTCGGCGTGGGTCATCGCGAACCACGCGTCGGGGTGCCTCGACCAGTCCTGCCACGCGGCGCTGATCTCCGCGAGCTCGTCGGCCGTGACGAGACCGCGCTCGAGCGCCTGCGTCGCGAAGGTCGACTCGAGCGTGCGCCGCGCCCATGTGCCGCCCCACCACGCGCACTGCTCGGGCGTCGCGTACGTCCACAGCGAGGCCGACGGCGTGAGCCGGGAGAGACCGGCCGCGTGCGCCCAGGCGACGAGGTGGCGGCCAGCGTCCGGCTCGGCGTGGTTGAGGCGCGCGAGGCGGTGGTAGAGCTCGAGCCAGCGGGTCATCTCCTGCGACGCCGGGTGCCACACCATCGAGGCGTAGTCGACGTCGCGCACCGCGACGATGCCGCCCGGGCGCGTGACCCGCGTCATCTCGCGCAGGGCTCCCACGGGGTCGGTGAGGTGCTGGAGCACCTGGTGGGCGTGGACGACGTCGAAGGACCCGGCGGCATACGGAAGGGCCATGACGTCGGCGCGCTCGAAGCGGGTGCGCTCGTCACCTCGCGCGGCGGCGTGGCTGCGGGCCTGCTCGAGGGGGCCGTCGACGTTCTCGACCCCGACCACGACGCCCGAGGGGCCGACGGCCGCGGCGAGGTCGAGGGTGATCGTGCCGGGCCCGCAGCCGACGTCGAGGACCTGCAGGCCGTCGTGCAGGTGGGGGAGCAGGTAGGCCGCCGAGTCTGCGGCGGTCCGCGCGCCGTGCGACGCGAGGACGCTCGGGTGGTGCCCGTGGAGGTAGACGTCCGCCATGGCGCGACGCTAAGCCTCGTCCGCGGCACGCGGTGGGGCCGTCCACGCACGACGAAGGCCCGCCCCTGGAACGGGGCGGGCCTCCACCGAGTGCGGTGACCGGGTGGTCTCAGCTCACTTGGTGAGCGGGGCCAGCGTCGGGTCGTTCGCGTAGGCCTCGGCTGCGTTCTCCTTGGTCACGATGACCGGGGGGAGCAGGTTGGCCGGGACGACCTTGACACCGTTGTTGTAGGACTTGGTGTCGTTGACCGTCGGGGCCTGGCCCTTCTGGAGGGCGGTGACCATGGCGATGGTCTCCTTGACGAGGTTGCGGGTGTCCTTGTTGATCGTGGAGTACTGCTCACCCGCCATGATCGACTTGACCGACTCGACCTCGGAGTCCTGGCCGGTCACGATCGGCACGGGCTTGCCGGCCGCCTTGACCGATGTGATGATCGCGCGGGCCAGCGTGTCGTTGGGCGACAGGACGCCGTCGAGATCCGTGCTCGTGTAGTTGGCCGCGAGGAGCGTGTCCATGCGCTTCTGGGCGTTCTCGGACTTCCACGCCTGGGTGACGACCTGGTTGAAGTCCTTCTGGCCGGAGACGACCTTCAGCGTGCCGTCGTCGATCTTCGGCTGGAGCACCTTCATGGCGCCGTCGAAGAAGACCTGCGCGTTGGCGTCGTCGGGCGAGCCGGCGAAGAGCTCGATGTTGTACGGGCCGTTCGGCTTCTTCTTGGCCATGCCGTCGAGGAGGGCCTGGCCCTGGAGCTCGCCGACCTTGAAGTTGTCGTAGGCGACGTAGTAGTCGACCGCAGGAGTGTTCTTCACGAGACGGTCGTACGCGATGACCGTGGCGCCGGCGTCCTTGGCGGCCTTGAGCTGGGTGCCCAGCTGCGAGCCGTCGATGGCGCCGACGACGATGACCTTGGCGCC
This sequence comes from Terrabacter sp. P2_E3, assembly GCF_056403915.1. NCBI lineage: Bacteria > Bacillati > Actinomycetota > Actinomycetes > Micrococcales > Intrasporangiaceae > Terrabacter > Terrabacter sp. P2_E3. Next base: position 29,963 of record NZ_JBFUEN010000011.1, on the reverse strand, counting down.
CTTGGTGACCATGGCCTGGATCTGGTTCTGCTGCTCCGACACGCCGCTGTTGGCGAACTGGACGTCGCCCTGGAAGCCGGCGGCCGACAGGCCGTCCTTGAACAGCTGCTCGGCGAGCACCCAGTTCTCCGACGTCTTCTGGGGCAGCGCGATGCCGATGACGGAGTTGGCGGGGAAGCCCGCCGCGGCGGAGCCGCCGTTCGATGCGCCCGGCGTCGTGCCGGTGTCGCTGCTCCGACCGCAACCGGTCAGAACAAGGGCGGCCACAGCCGTGACGCCCAGCACCTTGGTAAAGGTACGCATGTGCTCTCTTTCCTCTCATCGCGTCCGGGCGGAGCGCGGATCCCTCTCGGTCGCGGGCGGGCGCCCTGACCGGGTCTCTGGTGGTTCTTGGGTGGGTTTGGGGGGTTTTCGTCGGGCCGAGCCGGGGCTCAGCTGGACTGGCGGATGGTCTCGGAGACGGGAGTCGTCTCGGTGGCCGCAGACGGCGGCGGCGGGGCGGCCGAGTCGTCGTCGCTCCCCCCGCGTCGGAAGTTGCGGGTCAGCATGCCGAGGAGTGACACGCGCCCCTGTGACTTGTTGTAGACGTCGAAGGCGACGGCGACGAGGAGCACCAGGCCCTTGATCATCTGCGTCGCGTCGGCGCCGATCCCCTTGAGCTGCAGGCCGTTGTTGAGCACGGCCATGACGAGGCCTCCGACGATGGAGCCGACGACGGTGCCGACACCGCCGGTGACGGCGGCGCCACCGATGAAGACGGCCGCGATGGCGTCGAGCTCCCAGCCGACACCGTCGGACGGGCCTGAGGCGGTCGAGCGCGCCACGAAGATCATGCCGGCGAGTGCCGCCAGGATCGACATGTTCATCATGACGAGGAAGTTGACCTTCTTGCTCTTCACACCGGACAGCTCGGCTGCGTGACGGTTGCCGCCGACGGCGTAGATGTGGCGGCCGATGACGGTGCGGTTGGAGATGAAGCCGTAGAGCAGGACGAGGACCGCGAGGATCAGCCCGGCGATGGGGAACGACGTGCCGGGGCGGCCGGAGCCGAAGAGCAGCGTCGCACCGATGATGGCGGCGCAGATGAGGCCGAGCCGCACCCACATGACCCACGCCTCCTCGACGTCGGCACCGAGCTTGACGAGGGCGCGACGGCTGCGGAGGCTGCCGACGACGATCCCGACGGCGAGCAGCAGCCCGATGAGGACGGTGAGGTTGTTGTAGCCGGTGTCGGGCCCGACCTCGGGGAGGTAGCCGCCGCCGATGACCTGGAAGTCCTCGGAGACCGGCACCGAGTTGGACTTGCCGACGTACTGGTTCGCGCCGCGGAAGAGGAGCATGCCCGAGAGCGTCACGATGAACGCCGGGATGCCGACGTAGGCGGTCCACATCCCCTGCCACGCCCCGACGAGGGCGCCGATCGCGAGGCCGAGGAGGATGCCCATCCACCAGCTGAGGTTCCAGTCACGCATCGCGATGGCCACGCAGATGCCGACGAACGCCGCGACGGAGCCGACGGAGAGGTCGATGTGGCCGGCGATGATGACGAGCACCATGCCGATGGCGAGCACGAGGATGTAGGAGTTCTGCTGGAAGATGTTGATGACGTTGTCCGGCGTGAGCGTCAGCCCGCCGGTCCAGATCTGGAAGAAGATGATCAGCGCCACGAGGGCGAAGATCATGCCGAGCTGACGGGTGTCGCCACCGAAGATCTTCTTGACCTTGTCCATGGGTGCAGTCCTGGCTGTGTCGGGTGTGGATGGGGGAGGTGTCGGGTCCGGCGTCTCGGCGCCGGTCACGCGCTCTCGCGCGTGGTCGCCTGCGAGCCGCCGTGGGTGCGCCGGGTCATGAGTCGCATCAGGGACTCCTGGTCGGCCTCCTCACGGGACAGCACGCCGGTGACCGCGCCCTCGGCGATCGTGTAGATGCGGTCGGACAGGCCGATCAGCTCGGGGAGCTCGGACGAGACGAGGATGACGCCCTTGCCCTCCGAGGCCATCCTCTGGATGATCCCGTAGATCTCGAACTTGGCGCCGACGTCGATGCCGCGCGTGGGCTCGTCGAGGATGAGCAGGTCCGGCTCGGTGAAGAGCCACTTCGCGAGGACGACCTTCTGCTGGTTGCCGCCGGAGAGCTTCGAGACCCCCTCGTCGACGTTGGGAGCCTTGGTGCGCAGGGACTTCCGATAGGACTCGGCGAAGTTGTACTCCTCGCGCTCGTCGACGACGAAGCCGTGGGTGATGCGCGAGAGCCGCGCCGACACCGTGGTGCGCTTGATGTCGTCGAGGAGGTTGAGACCCAACGTCTTGCGGTCCTCGGTGACGTAGGCGAGGCCGGCGTCGATGGCATCGGAGACGGACCGCAGCCGCACCTCCTTGCCGTCCTTGAGGATGGTGCCCTCGACGTAGGTGCCGTAGGAGCGGCCGAAGAGGCTGCGCATGAGCTCGGTGCGCCCGGCGCCCATGAGGCCGGCGAAGCCGACGATCTCGCCGCGGCGGACGAAGAAGTCGCTGTGCTTGGCCACGAGCCGGTCGGCGACGCTCGGGTGACGCACCGTCCAGTTGCGCACCTCGAAGAAGACCTCGCCGATGTCGGGGGTGTGGTCGGGGAAGCGCGACTCGAGGTCACGACCGACCATGCCGCGGATGATGCGGTTCTCGTCGACGCCGTCCTCCTTGACGCGGAGGGTCTCGATCGACTTGCCGTCGCGGATGATGGTGATGGAGTCGGCGATCTGCTCGATCTCGTTGAGCTTGTGGCTGATCATGATGCAGGTGACGCCCTTGGAGCGCAGCCCCGCGATGAGGTCGAGCAGGTGCTGGGAGTCGCCCTCGTTGAGCGCGGCGGTCGGCTCGTCGAGGATGAGCAGCTTGACGTCCTTGGAGAGCGCCTTGGCGATCTCGACGAGCTGCTGCTTGCCGACGCCGATGTCGCGGATCTTGGTGTCGGGCTCCTCCTCGAGGCCGACGCGGGCGAGCAGCTCGCGCGCCTTGACGCGGGTCGAGAGCCAGTTGATGACGCCGCTCTTGGCCGTCTCGTTGCCGAGGAAGATGTTCTCGGCGATCGACATCTCCGGGATGAGCGCGAGCTCCTGGTGGATGATGACGATGCCGGCGTGCTCGCTGTCGCGGATGTTGTTGAACTCGCACAGCTGACCCTCGAAGTGGATCTCGCCGTCGTAGGTGCCCGCGGGGTGCACCCCGGAGAGCACCTTCATGAGGGTGGACTTGCCGGCGCCGTTCTCCCCGCAGATCGCGTGGACCTCTCCGCGGCGCACGGCCATGGAGACGTTCGAGAGCGCCTTGACGCCGGGGAACTCCTTGGTGATGTCCCGCATCTCGAGGATGACGCTGCCGGGCGGGTTCGCGGCAGGGGCCGCGGCGCCGGTGCTGTCCGCACCCGAGGATCCAGGAGCCGGGATGGAGGGGTCGCTCATCTGGTCGTCAACACTCCTTTGTGGTGTTTCGTGAGGCGCGAACGCCCTCCCCGATTGTTGCTCACCGTTCACCCGTGCGTGGCCGAACACCCCGTCGTGTTGTCACAAGGACGTCACGATGTCTGGACGAGTTCGACCGCACCTGCCGATCCGGCAGGCTCACTGAACACGCGGGGCTACTCGCCGGTCAAGCCCGTGACCGGTTCCTGTCCGGTCAGGACGGGAAGTGGACAGGACACGGGCCAACGGGGCATCCCGGGCGGCCGATATCCTGCCGGGGTTCCGCACCCGCGCGCACGAGTCACGCCGCGCCGTGCACCCTGCACCTCTCGAGGAGTCCCGGTGGCCCTGCACATGTCGTCCCTGTTCCTGCGCACCCTTCGCGAGGACCCGGCGGACGCAGAGGTCCCGAGCCACCGGCTGCTCGTCCGCGCCGGCTACGTGCGCCGGGTCAGCCCCGGTGTCTACACGTGGCTGCCCCTCGGCCTGCGCGTCCTGCGCAACGTCGAGAAGATCGTCCGCGAGGAGATGGACGCCATCGGCGCCCAGGAGCTGCTCTTCCCGGCGCTGCTGCCCAAGGAGCCCTTCGAGGCCACCGGTCGCTGGACCGAGTACGGCGACAACATCTTCCGCCTCCAGGACCGCAAGGGCGCCGACCACCTCCTCGGCCCGACCCACGAGGAGATGTTCACCCTCACGGTCAAGGACCTCTACAGCTCCTACAAGGACCTGCCGCTCTCGATCTACCAGATCCAGACGAAGTACCGCGACGAGGCACGTCCGCGGGCCGGCGTGCTGCGCGGCCGCGAGTTCGTCATGAAGGACAGCTACTCCTTCGACGTCGACGTCGCCGGTCTCGACAAGAGCTACCAGCTGCACCGCGAGGCCTACGTCCGCATCTTCGACCGCCTCGGCTTCCACTACGTCATCGTCGAGGCGATGGCGGGCGCCATGGGTGGCAGCAAGAGCGAGGAGTTCCTCGCGACGGCCGAGGTCGGCGAGGACACCTACGTGCGGTGCACGAGCTGCGGGTATGCCGCCAACGTCGAGGCCGTGCGCGTGCCCACCCCGGACCCCGTCGGCTGGGACGGCGTGCCCGCGGCGCACGCCGAGGACACCCCCGACACCCCGACCATCGACACGCTGGTCGCACACCTCAACGAGCGCTTCCCGCGCGAGGACCGCCCGTGGGCCGCCGGCGACACGTTGAAGAACGTCGTCGTGACGCTCGTGCAGCCCGACGGCACCCGCGAGCCGCTCGCCATCGGCGTCCCCGGTGACCGCGAGGTCGACGAGAAGCGCCTCGGCGCGCAGGTCGAGCCGGCGGAGGTGGAGGCCTTCACCGAGGCCGACTTCGCGGCCAACCCGGCGCTCGTCAAGGGCTACATCGGTCCGGGTGCGCTCGGGCTCGAGGGCACGACCGGCATCCGCTACCTCCTCGACCCCCGGATCGCCGAGGGCAGCCGCTGGGTCACCGGCGCCAACGTCGCCGGCCAGCACGTCATCGACCTCGTCGCCGGTCGCGACTTCGCGGCCGACGGCACCATCGAGGCCGCCGAGGTCCGCGCCGGTGACGCCTGCCCGAACTGCGACCACACGCTCTCGACGGCCCGCGGCATCGAGATGGGCCACGTCTTCCAGCTCGGCACGAAGTACGCCGAGGCGCTCGACCTCAAGGTGCTCGACCAGAACGGCAAGCTCGTCACGGTCGTCATGGGCTCCTACGGGGTCGGTGTCTCGCGCGCCGTGGCGTGCGTCGTCGAGGGCAACCACGACGAGTCGGGGATCATCTGGCCGCGCGAGCTCGCACCCGCCGACGTCCACGTCGTCGTGGCCGGCAAGGACGAGGCCCTCTTCGTCAAGGCCGAGGAGATCGCCCGCGAGCTCGAGATCCAGGGCCTCACCGTCCTCGTCGACGACCGCAAGGGCGTCAGCCCCGGCGTGAAGTTCAAGGACTCCGAGCTCGTCGGCATCCCGACGATCCTCGTCATCGGCCGCGGCCTCGCCGACGGGACGGTCGAGATCAAGGACCGTCGCACGGGCGAGCGCCGGGAGGTCGCCGTCGACGACGCCGTCGCCGCCCTGACCGCCGAGGTCACCGCGGAGGTCGAGCGCTCGTGACGGCGGCCGTCCCGCCCGTGCGGGCCGTCCTCTTCGACTGGGGCGGCACCATCACGCCCTGGCACGAGGTGGACTTCCACGCGACGTGGGGGGCGTATGCCGCCGGGCTCGGTCACACGGGCGACGCGCACGCCGCGTTCGTCGCGGCCATCTGCGCCGCCGAGGACGCCGCGTGGCGCCGCGGGCGCAGCGGCGGCGGCAGCGCACGCCTGCACGAGCTGCTCGAGTCGGTCGGCGTCACAAACGGCCACCCGGGCGCCGAGGAGGCGCTCACGGCATACCGCGCCTTGTGGGAGCCGCACACGATCACGGCGCCGGAGATCCGCCCCCTGTGGGAAAGCCTGCGCGAGAAGGGGATCCGTGTCGGCGTGCTGTCCAACACGCTGTGGGACCGCGACTACCACCGGTCGCTCTTCGAGCGCGACGGCGTGCTCGACCTCGTCGACGTCGACGTCTACTCCAGCGAGACCCCGTGGGTGAAGCCGCAGCCCGAGATCTTCGCCCACGCCGCCCGTGCGGCCGGTGTCGAGCCCGCCGAGTGCGCCTACGTCGGTGACCGGTCCTACGAGGACGTGCACGGTCCGCAGCAGGTCGGCATGCGCGCCATCTGGGTGCCGCACTCGAGCATCCCGCTCGACCAGCAGGTCTCGCAGGACGCGACGCCCGACGCCGTGGCGCACGAGATCACCGACGTGCTGACGATCGTCGAGTCCTGGAACGCCCGCGCCGACGGTGCGGACGCGTGAGCGACCCGACCCTCACGACCCTCGCGTTCCTCGCGGCCGCGGCGTTCGTCGCGGGCTGGATCGACGCCGTCGTCGGTGGCGGCGGCCTCGTGCAGCTGCCGGCGCTGCTCATCGGCCTCCCCGGCGCGTCGCCGGCGCAGCTGCTCGCGACGAACAAGTTCGGGTCGATCTTCGGCACGGCGACGAGCTCGGTCACCTTCTACCGTCGCGTGCGCCCCGACCTGCGCACGGCGCTGCCGATGGCGGCCGTCGCCTACGTCGGGTCGATCGGCGGGGCGCTCATCGGGCTGCACATCCCCAAGTCGGCCTTCAACCCGATCATCCTCGTGCTCCTCGTCCTCGTCGGCGCGTACACGCTCTTCAAGCCGGACCTCGGCTCGGAGTCGATCCGCCGCTACCACGGCGCCAAGCACACCGTGCTCGCGATGCTGACCGGCTTCAGCATCGGGGTCTACGACGGCGCGCTGGGTCCGGGCACCGGCAGCTTCCTCGTCTTCGCCCTCGTGGGCCTGCTCGGCTACAACTTCCTCGAGGCGAGCGCCAAGGCCAAGATCGCGAACTTCGCGACGAACCTCGGTGCGCTGACCGTCTTCCTGCCGATGGGTCTCGTGATCTTCAAGGTCGGGGTCGTCATCGCCGGGGCCAACCTGCTCGGCGGCTACGTCGGGGCGCGCACGGCCGTGGCGAAGGGGAGCGGCTTCGTGCGCGTCGTCTTCGTCCTCGTCGTCAGCGCCTTCATCGTCAAGATCGGCGGGAGCCTGCTCGGCTGGTGGCCCTGACGGGTCGGACCGGTCGAGTCGGACCGGTCGGGTCGGGTCTCAGGCCCGGTCACGACGAGGCGGCGGTAGGTGGGGACGAGCACCCGACGAGCCGGCTCGCGGGCGGAGCCGACGCCCCGGGCCTGAGTACGTCGGCTCTGCGCGGGTGGCATGCGCTCACCGTAAACTGCCCGCACGGCTCCGGAGGGGGCCACGACGCCGAGTCAGGGAGGGCCGCGTTCGCATGTCCAGTCGCCCGTCCAGCCGGATCGTCGGGGTCAGCGCGCACGTTGCCGAGCACGTCCTCACCATCGAGGAGGTCGAGGCCCGCGTCGTCGGCGCGAGCGACGGGTTCGTGCCTCCGACCGGGGTCCTCGGACGCCTCACCGGAGTGCGGCGCATCCACCACGCCGGTCCCGACACGCAGGCGTCCGACCTGGCCGCACAGGCGGCGCGCACGTCGCTGGCGTCGCTGGGCCTCGCCGTCGCCGACGTCGACCTCCTCGTCTTCGCCTCGGCGTCGCAGGACCTCGTCGAGCCCGCCACCGCGCACATCGTGGCCGACCTGCTCGGTGCCCGGTGCCCCGTCATGGACGTCAAGAACGCGTGCAACTCCTGGCTGAACGGCGTCCAGGTCGCCGAGGCCCTCATCGCCATGGGGCAGTACGAACGCGTCCTCGTCGTCACCGGTGAGATGCCGTCGCGCGCCGCGCGCTGGAGCGTGCGCGACGCCCGGCAGTTCGTCGAGTCGGTGCCCGGCTACACGATGAGTGACGCGGGGGCCGCAGCGCTCGTCGAGCGAGCCTCTCCCGGCGCGCGCGGAGAGATCCTGCACCGCTGGTTCACTGCGGAGTCGCGGCACTGGTCCGTGGGCCAGCTCCCCGCCGGCGGCACCCGCCATCCCCGCGACGTCGACAAGGGCTACTTCGTCATGGACGGCGCGCGCCTGCGCCAGGCCTTCGACAGCGTCGACGTGGAGGAGATCCACCGAGCCCTCAAGGCCGACGGTCTCGGGGTCGAGGACTTCGCGGCGGTCGCCGTCCACCAGGTCGCGATGCCCTACCTCGACGTCTTCGCCGCACGCCTCGGCCTGCGTCGCGACGTCGTCGTCGAGACGCTGCCCGACCACGGCAACTGCGCCTCCGCCACCCTGCCCCTCCAGTGGCAGCAGATCGAGCGGCTCGATCTGGCCGGCCGGGGTGAGCCCGTCCTGCTCGTGGGCCTGGCCGGAGGCATCAGCGTGGGCACGATGGCGGTGCGGTGGTGAACGCTCCGGCGCCCCTGGGTGCCGGGGGAGTCCGCCTCTGGGTCATCGTGCCGGCCTTCAACGAGCAGGAGGGCATCGGGCGGACCATCGCCGCGATCGCAGCGCAGCGTGACCGCGACTTCACGCTCGTCGTCGTCGACAACGCCAGCACGGACGGGACCGCGGACGAGGTCGAAAGGGTCTGTGCGGCCTACGATCTCGGAGTCTCGATCGTCACCGAGCCGCGCAAGGGCACGGGCGCTGCCTCCGACACGGGTGTACGCCACGCCATCGCGCACGGAGCAACGCACGTGCTGCGCACCGACGCCGACACGTTGCCGGTCCGCGAGTGGACCGCCGTCGGTCGGCGTGCCTTCGCCGGCGGCGCCGACCTCGTGACCGGGCCGATGCGGGCACGCACCGACGAGGTGCGCCTGCAGCCGTGGGAGCGGGTCGTGCTGCCCGGGGTCATCGGCCTGTGCCAGACGTTCGGCCGCTTCCGTCCGAGCAACAGGTCTCCCGAGCTGCACGGTCCCTACCGGATGAGCCCCGGTTGCAACATCGGCATCAGCGCCGCGGCCTACGAGGCGAGCGGTGGCTTCCCGCGCACCGCCATCGAGGAGGTCCACGAGGACCGGGAGCTCGTCAACCGGGTGCGCCGGGTCAGCTCCCGGATCGAGTACCACCGTGGCCTCGTCGTGCACGCGTCGGTGCGACGCCTCCGGGCCTACGGCCTGCGCAACACCCTCCGGTGGTACCTCGACCACGGCCACCGCCCCGACGTCGTCGACGTCCGAGGCGTCGCGTGAGGGCGCTCGCGCGCACCGACCCGGGGAGCCGCTGGGAGTCACGGCTGATCCGCTCGGCACACCCCGTCGTGGCCCGCGTCGTCGACGCGGCCGTGTCGCGACGCGGAGTCGTACGCGTGCCCGGCGTCGGCGTGCTCGTGGCAGACCCGCGGTCGGCACGACGGGTGCTCACCGACACCGAGGCCTTCGCCAAGAACGGCCCGGGGTCGTCCGGAGCACTCTGGACCCCGGTGCTCGGCGACCGGGTGCTGCTCAACATGGAGGGCGACGACCACCGCGGCCTGAGGCACACCCTCGCCGACCTCTTCTCGCCCCGGGTCGTGCGCGAGGTCTGCGACGCGGCGGCCCATCCCATCGTCGCGGGGGCCGCGGCGCGGCTGCGGGAGGGGGAGGAGGTCGACGTCGTCCGGCTCGCCCGTGAGGTGTCCGCTGCCGTGATCGGGGCGGTCGTCGGGCTCGACCCCGAGACCCCGCCGTCGGTGCTCCTCGAGGCCAGCGACGCCATCGAGTCGATGGTCACGTGGCGCACCCGCACCTTCGACGACGCTGCGGCACAGCGGGCGCGCGCGGCGCTCGCCGTGGTGCAGGACGCCGCCGAGTCCGCCCATGCTGCGGGCTCGTCGGACACGGTCATGGGTCGGCTGGCGCAGCAGGACGCATCGCTCGACGACGCGCGGTCCCTGGCCGCCGCGCTCTTCCTCACCGGCACGGGCACGGTCAGCAGTGCGTTGCCGCGGATCGTCGGCCAGCTGGCCGATGCGGGCCTGCTCGAGCCGCACGCGGCGAAGGGGTGCCGGCTCGACGACGTGGTCGCCGAGGGTCTGCGCATGACGACGCCGAGCCTCGCGACCGTGCGACGGGTCGTTCGCCCGACCGAGATCGACGGGGTCCGGCTTCGCGCCGACGAGCGCGTCGTCGTGCTCCTGTGGTGGGCGACGCGACGCGACGGGGGCTTCGAGCCGGGACGACCCGCCACGGGCGACCTGCGCCACCTGTGGTTCGGAGCCGGCTCGCACTTCTGCCTCGGCGCCCCCCTCGCGCTCGCCGAGCTGCAGGCCATGACCGGCATGCTCCTGGAGGTCGCGGGAGAGCGCGGGCTCGTCGTGACGTCGCGTCGGGCCGCCCGACGCGTTCTCGTGCCGAGATACGCCGAGCTCACGGTCCGCTGCCCGGACGCCAACCGTGCGAGGGCGAGGGCGAGGGCGAGGGCGAGGGGGAGCTCGGGGGCGGGCGCGACCGGCGCCAGGAGCGCGGGCCGAGCGGCATGACCGGCGGGGCCGACCTCGTCACGGCGCTCCTCGCCCGGGCGGCCACCGAGCCGCACCGGGTGGCGATCCGGGACCACCGGGCCCGGTCAGTCACCTACGGCGAGCTCGGCAGCGACGTCCGTGCCGTGGCGGCCCACCTCACCGCCCACGGGGTCGTCCCGGGTGACGGGGTGCTGCTCGCCGTCCGGCCCTCGCCGCGCGCCGTGGCGGCTGCGCTCGGTGTCGTGCTGGCCGGGGGTGTCGTCGTCGTGGCCGACCCCGGCGCGGGGCAGGCGCTGCTCGACGTGCGGCGTCGCGTCGTGCCCGTGCACGCGGCGGTCGCGGACACCCTCGTGCACGCCGCCGGTCAGCGGCCGCTCTCGTCACTGCTCGCGCGGCTGCCGGCCACCTCGGGCCTGCAGCTGCCCGACCTGTCGGCGGCCGGGCTCGTCCACGTCGTCACCGGTCCACGGCTCCCCGGGGTGCCGCGCACCGCGACCCGGTGGGAACGCCTGCCGGCGCCGCTGTCGGCGCCCGTCGTCGGGGATCCCTCGCGCGACGCACTCGTCGTCTTCACGTCGGGCTCGACCGCCGCGCCCCGGGCGGTCGTGCACACCCTCGCGTCGCTCTCGGCGGGGGTCGGCGCCGCCGTCTCGGCACTCGGCCTCGACACCGACGACACCATGCACACCGACCAGCTGATGATCGGCCTGCCGACCCTCGTGGCCGGCGCGGTCTGGTCGCTGCCGCCGGTCACGGCGTCACCGGACGCGTGGCTGCGTCAGGCGGCACGCGAGTCAGCGACCCACGCGTACGCCGTCCCGGCCAAGGTGCTCGCAGCGGCCACCCGAGGACTGCCACCGACCGTGCGGCACGTCGCCATGGGCGGGGCTCCCGTGCTGCCGGCCACGGTGCGACGTCTCGAGTTGCTGGCCCCCGGCGTGGACGTGCGCGCCGTTTACGGACTCACCGAAGCGCTGCCGGTCGCCGTCGCCACCGGGGCCGACGTGCTGGCGTCACCCTCCGGGCGCACGAGCCTCGGGCGGCCACTACCCGGCGTCGCGGTGCGCATCGACGAGCCGGGGCCCGACGGGGTGGGCGAGGTCGTCGTGCGGGCGGCGCAGGCGCGGCACCGTCTCGCGGGGGAGCCGCCGAGTCAGGAGGTGCGTACCGGCGACCTCGGCGAGCTGGCCGCCGACGGTACGCTCCTGCTCGCCGGTCGAGCCAAGAACATGATCATCCGCGGACAGGCCAACATCTACCCGGAGCTCGTCGAGCCGCTCCTCCTCGACCGGCTCGGCGACGTCGTCCGGGACTGCGCCCTCGTCGGGCTGCCCGACGCGGTCACGGGCGACGAGCACGTCATCCTCGCCGTCGTCCCGGTCGGCGAGCTCGGCAGGGCCCGCCCGGCGACGGCGTCACGGGTGAGCCGTCTCGTCCACGGCGCATGGGCGGCGCTCGCCGACGAGACCTGGCGACCCGACGAGGTCGTCCTCGTCGACGCGCTGCCGCGGCGGGGCCGCTCCGGCGTGGTCGACCTCGATGCGCTGCGGGCCGTCGTCTCGCACGACCGGTCGGGGGCGGTCTGATGAGGGTCGCCGTGACCGGAGCCAGCGGCTTCGTCGGCGCCGCCGTCGTCGACCGGCTGCTCGAGCGTGGCCACGAGGTGCTCGCCCTGTCCCGGCGACCGGTTCGGGCGCGCCCCGGGCTCGTGCACCGTCCGTGGGACCTCACGACCGGTGTCCTGCCCGACCCGTCGCCCGTCGACGTCGTCGTCCATGCCGCCGCGCACGTCGACGAGTGGGCACCCCGGGCCGTCCACGACGCCGTCACCGTGGGCGGCACGCGGGCGGTCCTCGCGACGTGGCCGCGGGCCCGGGTCGTCCTCGTCTCGTCGTGCAGCGTCTATCCCCTTCGGCCCCCCGCCGGCTCCGGGCACGTCTTCACCGAGGACGTGCCGGTGACGACGCACCACCTGTCCTCCTACTCGCGCGCCAAGGCCGACCAGGAGCGGCTCGTCCTCGGGCGCGCGGGCAGCGTCGTGCTGCGACCCCACGCCGTCCACGGTCCCGGCGACCCGACCCTGCTCCCGCGGCTCGAGCGCGCCCGACGCCGCGGCCGGCTGCTGTGCCCCGGCAGCGCTGACACGCTCGTCCACCTCACGGACGTGCGTCTGGTGGCAGATGCCGCCGTCGCCGCCAGCGAATCCGCTTGCGGCACATCGGTGCTCAACGTCGCCGATGATCACGCTCTGCCGCTCGCCGTGGTCGCGGCCGGTGTCGCCAAGGCCAACGGATGGCCCGAGCGCCCACTTCTCACCGGAGCGGGCGTCGCCTGGGCCGCGGCGCTGGCCCTGGAGGCCACCGCCCGGCTGACCCGGGCGTCCACGCCTCCGCTGCTCACGGCATACGCCGTCTCGCACCTCGCGGTCACCCGCGTCTTCGACACGACCAGGCTGCGCGAGCAGCTCGGCGTCCTGCCCGCTGCGACAGACCTGTCCCGATGGCGCCACGAGCGCACGGGCCACGGGGACGGCGACTCATACGACTGACACCCCGGCGACACAGCGCACGCACAGGGTCCGCCACAAATGTGTGTGACATGACCTCACTCGCCCTCCCCGAGAGCCGCGACCTCTCGGTGCCGGCCGCGTCACGACGCCAGGCCCTTGCCCCGACGCCCCGCTGGTGGCGCGACGCCTCCGCCGTCTTCGCCTGGGGGGTCACGCTCTTCGTCGTGGCCCTCTGGGTCGCGGGCGGAGGGCTGATCGCTTTCGGCTCGCTCGGTGAGAGCCTCACCAACATCGGCCGCCTCGCCGGGCTCATCGCCTCGGTGCTGATGCTCCTGCAGGTGCTGCTCATGGCGCGCATCCCGCTCGTCGAGCAGGCCTGGGGACAGGACGAGCTCGCCCGCGTGCACCGGCTCGTCGGCTTCACCTCGTTCAACCTCATGATCGCCCACATCGCCCTCGTCACCGTCGGCTACAGCGCCGGCACCGACCTCGGCGTCGTCGCCACCTTCGTCGACCAGGTCCTGCACTCCCCGGGCATGCTGCTCGCCCTCGCCGGCACGATCGCGCTCGTCATGGTCGTCGTGACCTCCGTGAAGAAGGCTCGGGCCAGGCTGCGCTACGAGTCGTGGCACCTGCTGCACCTCTACGCCTACCTCGGGGCCGGCCTCGCACTGCCGCACCAGCTCTGGACGGGGGCGGACTTCAACGCGAACGTCACCGCGACGGTGTTCTGGTGGGGTCTGTACGCCTTCGCACTGGTCGCCGTCCTCGTCTACCGGGTGGGGCTGCCGCTCATCCGCTCGCGCCGCCACCGTCTGGTCGTCTCCGCGGTCGTCGCCGAGTCCCCGACCGTGACCTCGGTCGTCATGACGGGCCGCCGCCTCGACCGTCTGCCCGTCCGTGCCGGCCAGTTCTTCCAGTGGCGCTTCCTCGACGGCGCGGGCTGGACCCGAGGCAACCCCTACTCGCTGTCCGCCGCGCCCGACGGCCGCTCGCTCCGGATCACGGCCGAGGCCGTCGGTGGCTCGAGCGCACGCCTCGCGACCCTCCGCCCGGGCACCAAGGTCCTCGTCGAGGGTCCGTACGGCCGCCTGCACGTCGGGGTCCGCACGAGCGAGAAGGCCGTGCTCATCGGAGCCGGCATCGGCATCACGCCGCTGCGCGCCATCCTCGAGGAGCTGCCCGCGTCGCCGGACGGTGTCGTCGTCATCTATCGCGTCGGAAGCCAGTCCGACATCGTCCTCGGCGACGAGCTGCTCGACCTCGCCCGCGCCAAGGGCGGCCGCGTCGTCGCCGTCGTGGGCCACCGCAACCGCGAGCGCGACAGCTGGCTCCCCGTCGACTCACGTCACCTGAGCGACGTCGAGGCCCTGACCCGGATCGTCCCCGACATCGCCGAACGCGACGTCTACGTGTGCGGCAACCCCGCCTGGATGGACACGGTCATCACCGCCGCCCACGAGGCCGGCGTACCCCAGGACGCCGTCCACCACGAGCGCTTCGCCTACTGAGACCTCGCAGCCATCGCGCCCGACTCCGTGACCTGCACCGACCCGAACCGAACCGAATCGAGCCCCCCAATGCGTCGCATCGTCCTCTGGGCCATGAGCACCCTGACCGTGCTCGTCCTCCTCTTCAGCTACAGCACGTCCCGCAGCTCGTCCGCCGTCGTGGCCGCCGAGACCCGGCCGGTGACGGCGAGCAGCAAGACGTCCGACAGCACCGGCTCCACGTCCGGGTCGTCGTCCGCGCCCTCGACCGACTCCTCCGGCCAGGAGCCGGCCGACGACACCGCCACCGACGACACGACCACCTCGGGCACGACCTCGTCCGGCTCGGGCTCGAGCTCGTCGGGCTCGTCCTCGGGCTCGTCCTCGGGCTCGTCCGGCTCGACGGGCACCTCGTCCGCGGCCAAGACGTATGCCGGTGACGCCGTCATGACCCGCTACGGCAACGTCCAGGTCCAGATCACCGTCAAGAGCGGCAAGATCACGGCCGCCGAGGTGCTCCAGGTCCCCTGGAACGACCGGCACGACCAGATGATCAACTCGGCCGCCGTCCCGGTCTACAACCAGGAGGCCGTCAGCGCCCAGTCGGCGCAGATCGACGTCGTGTCCGGTGCCACGTACACGTGGGACGGCTACACGCAGTCCCTGCAGTCCGCCATCGACCAGGCCAATCTCTGAGGCACTCTTGAGACAGGCGACCAAGGAGCGAACCATGAGCCGACCCGTCACCCGACCGCGCCAGCCCGGCGTCCCCGACCCCGCCCCGGCCCCGGCACGGCGCGCGTGGGTCGAGCAGATCATGGGCATGCCGATCTCCATCCACCTGCGGGGCGCCGACGTCGACGGTCTCGCCGCCCACGAGGCGGTGGCGTCGGCCTTCCGGATCCTGCTTGAGATGGACTCGATCTTCTCGACCTACCGCGAGGACTCCGACCTCATGCGACTGCGCCGCGAGGAGGTCCAGGTCTCGCAGTGCAGTCCCCTCGTGGAGGAGGCGCTGCGAATCGGGCAGGAGGCCGAGGTGCTCACCCGGGGGGCCTTCACGACCCTGCTGCCCACGGGCGACGGTGACCTCGCGTTCGACCCGACCGGCCTCGTCAAGGGGTGGGCCGTCGACCGTGCGTCCGTGCCCCTGTCCGGCCTGGAACGGATCTCCTTCTGCATCAACGCCGGTGGCGACATCCTGATCGGCGCCCACGCCGACATGCCCGCCGACGGACCCGAGTCCATCGCCTGGCGGATCGGCGTGGAGGACCCTCTCGACCGGCAGCGGATCGCGAACACGCTGACGCTGACGCGCGGGGCCGTGGCGACCTCGGGGACCGCCGCCCGGGGTGCCCACCTCTACGACCCGGCGTCCGGTGAGCTCGTCGGACGTCCCGGATCGGTGACGGTGACCGGACCGACCCTGCTCTGGGCCGACATCTGGGCCACGGCACTCTTCGTCGGCTCGGAGCGCACGAGCGAGGCCTTCGCCGCGAACGCGACGGACTACCTCTCGACGGCCCTCTGACCCGACCTGGCGCGCCCGGGCGCCGGCCGCTCGGCCGCCCGGCGGGATGCTCCGCAAGGACAAAAGGCGCGCGGCTGCCCGAACCGGGAAGGCCTTGAGGCTTTCTTGCGGAAACCATGCGTGCCCCGGGGTTCGCACCTTGCAGTTGGCGCGGAAGAGTCGTCTTCATCAGCAGCAACGGTCGGGGGACCGGCTCGCTGACTCAGAGACCTTCGGGCGAGTGCCCGCCGATCCGGGGAGGAGAGCGCCATGACCATCAGCACCGACACTGACCCTGCAGTGACGGTGCGCGGTCGCGGCGCCCTCCCCGGTCGGCGGGCCCACTCGGAGCTTTCGGTGGGGGGAGTGGACCGGAGCGGGACGGGCCAGCCGGTGGGAGGCCGGCCCGTCCCGACCCGGGACATCGCCCGACGTCCGCGGCGCCCCGGGACGGCTCTGGCCCGGGACGCCTTCGGCGCCGGCCGTGGCCGCTGAGCAGGTCGTGAGCCCGGCCTGTCCCGGACTCACGGTCGACGAGCTCGACCCGAGGGCCCTGACCCGTCTCGCATCGGAGCTCGAGAGCGACGACCTCGCCCGCTCCATCGCCCAGACCTACCTGCGGATGCTCGATGCCCGGCTGGCCCGCGCCGCGTCCGCGCTCGACCGCCGCGACGAGGTCGCGGCGATGGACGTCCTGCTCAGCCTGCGCGTCTCGTCGGCCACCGTCGGACTCGTCCGGCTCGAGTCGGCCGTGCTCTGCGTCATCGACGCGGTCAGTCGCGGTGAGACCGAGCTGGCCCGCGAACGCGGGACGTCGATGCTCGGCGTGGCCCCGGGTGCGCGCGTCGCGCTGCGGTCGCACCTCGACCGCTCGGCACCGCCCGTCGTCGCCTGACCTCCGAACGCGTCGACACGTGCGGGCGGCCCAGCGGCCCCAGCCACAGCGCCGTCGGCGTCAGAACGCGTCGGGCTCCTCCATGCGGTAGCCGACGCCCCGCACGGTCCGGATCGGGGCACGCGTGCCGTCGGGGCCCAGACGGCTCAGCTTGCGGCGGAGGTTGCCCACGTGCACCTCGACGAGGTGCTCCTCGGACCAACCGGGGCCCCACAGGCTGTCGAGGAGGACGGCGCGCGACCACACGCGGCGCGGTGCGCTGATCAGGGTCGAGAGCAGGTCGAACTCGGTGCGGGTCAGGTCGACCTCGTGGTCGTCGACCGTGGCGACGCGGCCTTCCGGGTCGACGGCGATGCGGCCGTGACGCACGAGCTCGGGTGCCGGCTCGTCCGGTGTCGCGCCGTCGGCGGGCGGCCCGCCCGCCGAGACGGCCGAGACGGTGCCGGCCGGACCCGTCGCGTCGTCGGAGCCGTTGGGTCCGCCGGTGCGCGGCCGCCGGAACATCGCGTTGACGCGGGCCTGCAGCTCGCGAGGGCTGAACGGCTTGGTGAGGTAGTCGTCGGCGCCGATCTCGAGGCCCATGAGGCGGTCGATCTCGTCGGTGCGCGCGCTGATCATGACGACGTAGGCCTGGCTCACGTCGCGCACCCGGCGGCACACCTCGATCCCGTCGAGGTCGGGTAGGCCCAGGTCGAGGGTGACGAGGTCGGGGTCGGTCGCGACGACGAGCTCGAGGCCCGCCTGTCCCGAGGACGCCGCCGAGACCTCGAAGCCCTGCATGGTCAGGCTGTGCGTGATGAGCTCACGGATGTCGTCGTCGTCCTCGACGACGACCGCGGTGCGCGCTGAGCCCATCATGCGGTGATTGTTGCAGAATGCGGGGGTTTGGCCCGCCAGATGCGAATGTCGGGCGGTTCGTCGCCTCAGCCGACCACTCCACCGAGCCCCTCGCCAGCCACCGCACCGAGCTGCGCAGCCAGCTGCTCGGGGTCGGTCGTCGGCAGCTCGCAGACCATCCCGCGGCAGACGTAGGCCGCAGCGCGTCCGCCGACGAGCGGGCGGTCGGCCAGCAGCGGGACGCCGGGCGCGTCCGGCTCGCCGCGCACGACGACGAGTCCGGGGCTCGGGGACCGGCGCGCCACCACCTCGAGCGCGTCGGCGTCGCGACCGGACCCGACGACGGCGACCTGCAGCGGTCCGCTGACGAGGGACTCGGCGACCGCGAGCGACCACCCGCCGAACCGCGGCTCGCGGACGGCGAGCCCCATCCCCGCAGCGGTGGAGGTGGCGCCCGCCGCGAGAGCGGCCGGGTCACCGGTCACCGCGCCGAGGGTGACGAGCGCTCCCGCCAGAGCGGACTGCCCCGCCGGCTCGGCGTTGTCCGCGGCGCTGCGAGGGCGCAGGTAGAGCGGCTCGGCGTCCGAGGCGGTGTCGTGGAACCCGCCGTCGTCGGCCGCGAAGTCGCTCGCGGCGTCCAGGACCTGTCGGGCGGCCTCCAGCCAGCGTGGCTCACCCGACACCTGGTGCAGCACGAGCAGGCCGTCCGCGAGGTTGCCGTGGTCGTCCGCGACGGCACGAGCCGTCCCGACCGTGCCGACTCGTGACGCACGCCGCAGCTCCCCGTCGACGACGTGGACGTCGAGGACGTGCGCGGCGCACCGGGTCGCGGCGGCCACCCAGTCCGGCCGCTCGAGCGCGGCGCCGGCATCCGCGAGCGCGGCGATCGCGAGCCCGTTCCACGACGTCACGACCTTGTCGTCACGACCGGGCTGAGGTCGCCCGGCGCGGGCTGCCAGCAGTCGTGCTCTCACGTCGTCGAACCAGTCGCGGTCACCCGGCTCTGACGGCAGCTGCAACGTCGAGGCGCCGTGCTCGAACGTGCCCTCGGTCGTCACGCCGAGCAGCTCGGCCGCGACGGGGCCGTCGTCGTCCCCGAGGACCTCTCGCAGCTGCTCCGGTGTCCACGCGTACGTCAGCCCCTCGACGCCGGCAGCGTCGGCGTCGAGCGACGACGCGAGGCCTCCCGTCTCGGTGCCGAGGTCGCGCACGACGAAGTCGGCCGTCTCACGGACGATGCGCTCTGCCAGCGGGTCGCGGGTCACCTTCCACCACGTCGTGTAGGCGCGCAGCAGCAGGGCGTTGTCGTAGAGCATCTTCTCGAAGTGCGGCACGACCCAGCCGGCGTCGACGGCGTAGCGCGCGAAGCCACCGGCGAGCTGGTCGTAGAGGCCGCTGCGCGCCATCGCCTCGAGCGTGCGGGACGCCATCGCGAGGGCGTCCCGGTCCCCGGTCCGGGCGTGGTGGCGCAGCAGGAACTCGAGCACCATCGACGGCGGGAACTTCGGTGCGCCGCCGAAACCGCCTGCCACGTGGTCGAACTGGCGGGCCAGCAGCCCGACCGCGGACGACAGCGCTGCCGGCTCGACGGCATACGGCGTCGGCGGCTGGAGGGCCTCGGCGAGGCTGGTGGCGATGTGCGAGCCCGACGCGCGCACCTCGTCCTCGCGGGTGCGCCAGGCCTCGTCGAGGGCCGCCAGGACGCGGAGGAAGTGGTCGCGCGGGAAGTAGGTGCCGCAGAAGAACGGCTCGCCCTCGGGGGTGAGGAAGACCGTCATCGGCCAGCCGCCGTGGCCGGTCGTCGCCGTGACCGCCGACATGTAGACGGCGTCGATGTCGGGTCGCTCCTCGCGGTCGACCTTGACCGGGACGAAGCGGGCGTTGAGCGCGGCGGCGACGGCCTCGTCCTCGAACGACTCGTGGGCCATGACGTGGCACCAGTGGCAGGCCGCGTAGCCGACCGACAGGAGCACCGGGACGTTGCGCTCGCGCGCCTCGGCGAACGCGGCCTCGCCCCACTCCTGCCAGTGCACCGGGTTGTCGCGGTGCTGGAGCAGGTAGGGGCTCGTCGCTCGGTCGAGGCGGTTGGGCATGGCTCCACTCTCGCGCACGCCGGGCGCCGGCCGGGGACTGGTGCGTCACACACCCCGTCCACGCATACCCCCCGGGGTTAGTGTCGAGATATGGCCAGAGGCTGGAGCATCCGTCGCTCGTGCACGGGCGGGGCTGCGTTCGCAGCTGCCGCCCTGGTGCTCGCGGGCTGTTCGGCAGCGCCCGCGGCGACGGCCCCGATGGGTGGCGCCATGGGTGGCGTGCGCGCCGGGTCGAGCAGCGGCGTCCCGATGGCGGCGCCGCTGGCGTGTGCGGCCCCGACCGACCTTCCCGGGTCGCGGGTGACCGTCAGCCTCGTCGACATGGGCATGTCGCGGATGATGGGCGGCGTCGCCCCGACGGGGGCCCGGATGCTGCTCGTCGCGCGGCCCGCGACCGTCCACTCCGGACCGGTGAGCGTCGTCGTGGAGAACTCCGGGTGGCGCACCCACGAGCTCGTCGTCCTGCCGCTCGTCGCCGACGCCGTCGCCGGACAGCGCGTGCCGGGCCGGGACGGCACGGTCGACGAGTCGGGCAGCCTCGGGGAGGCTTCGGCGTCCTGCGCCGCGGGCCACGGTGACGGCATCGTCTCCGGCGCCGTCGGCTGGGTGACGGTGACCCTGGCGCCGGGCCACTACGAGCTCGTCTGCAACCTCGAGAACCACTACGCCGACGGGATGCGCCAGGGGCTCGTCGTCACCGGCTGAGGCCGGGGGCGACCGGCCGGGCCGTCAGGCGGCGACGGCCTCGCGCGGCGCGACGAGGCGCTCCCAGCGGATCCGACGCGCACGCCACGTGAAGATGGCGAGCTTGGCCAGCTCCTCGAGGATGCGGGCCACGAAGATGCCGACGTAGCCGAGCGGCGTGTGCAGGCCGAGGAGGACGGCGAGCGGCAGCCCGATCAGGAAGGCACCGGCGACGTCGCCCATGATGACCCCGCGCACGTCGTTGGCGCTGGGCAGCACGCCCGCCCCGACGATCATGTTGCGCACCTTGACCACCTGGAACGCCGCGTTGATGAGGATGCCGACGCCGGCCATGGTGCGCACGTCTCGACCGGCCTCCCCGAAGAGGACGTCGAGCAGCAGCACCGAGGCGGCGAAGAGGACCCCGAAGACGGCGGCGGTCCCGACGCCCGCGCGGGTCAGCCGCCGCACCCAGGCCATCGCGTCGTGGACGTCCCCGCGACCGACGGAGCGGCCCACGAGGGTGGTCGTGGCGCTCATCAGCCCGATGCTGCCGACGACGAAGACGCCCTCCAGCGTCGTGACGATCTGCGCGGCGGCCAGCGCCTCGTCGCCGAGCTGCTGGAACACGACGTTGTAGAGGAAGGTCCCGACGGTCCAGAAGAGCTCGGTGACGCCGAGGGGGAGCGCGAGGACGAAGAGGGGCACGATGACGGCACGCCACTGCCGGACGCTGTCGGGCAGGCTCCAGCCGACGACGGCGCGCCGGCCGTAGGCCATCCACAGCAGGATGAGCGCCTTGACGACGGCGGTCACGAGCGTGGCCCAGCCGGCGCCGGCGACGCCGAGCGAGGGCAGCGGGCCGAGCCCGACGACGAGGGAGTACGCGATTGCCGAGTTCGCGACGACGGTGACCATCGTCGCGATCATCGGGCTCGTCGGTCGGCCGGCCGAGCGGAGGACACCCGAGAGGATCGCGCTGAGCATGACCGGCAGCGTCGCGAGGACGGTGAGGCGGAAGTAGTCGGTGCCCGCCGCCGCCACCGACGGGGAGGCCCCGACGAGCGACATGAGGTGGTCGGCGAAGAACCACGGCACGAGCGAGACGACGACGCCGAGCCCGACGGCGACGAGAAGCGCCGCCGTGACCGTGTGGTCGAGGGCGTCCCGGCGACCGGCGCCGTGCGCCCGCGCCACGAGGATGCTCACCGACGTGCCGAGACAGCCGAGCGTCACCGCGAGGATGAAGGTGAGGCTGTTGGAGAAGCCCACCGCGGCGATCGCCGTGGCCCCGAGGCTCCCGACGACGATCTGGTTGACGAAGTTGAGCACGAGCATGAGGACGAACTCCATGCTCACCGGCACGGCGATGCGCGCGATCTCGCGAGCAGGGGTCGGCGTGGCCGAGCGCTGGTCGCGGGAGGTGGGCATGGCGAGGCGAGGCATGCGAGTGCCTTTCGACAACGAAGGTGGGGGAGCGCGACAAGGTTAAGGCTTCAAGCACCCCGGAGTCGAAACGATTTGATCGACGACGTCGAGCGCGTGTCGTCGACGGTGCTGAGGCTGTCACGAGCGTGTCGAGTCAGCGCTCGAGAGCCCGCCGGCTCAGTCGTTCATCGCCTTGATGATCGTCACCGCGAGGCTGATCCGGTCGTGTGCCCAGGCGTCGTCGGCGGGGCCCTTCGCCAGCGCCTCGGCGGCGTCGAGGGCGTTGTCGGCCTCCCGGACGATCGTCCACGCACGGGCCCGCCCCTCGTCGAGGCCGGCGCGCTCGCAGATGATCTCGAGCCGCCGGCGCAGCGACCACCGGACCTCGGACCCGGTCCCGAGCTCGTCGGCCCGGTTCCACAGGGCGGGGGCCACCTCGAACGCCGGGTCGCCGGCCATCGGCTTGGGGTCGATGGCGAGCCACGGGGAGCGGTAGGCGGCGAGCACGTTGGTGTAGTGCAGGTCGGTGTGCAGCAGCCGGTCCTCGGCGGGGGCCCGCTCGACGAGCTCGCGGGCCAGCGTCGACGCCTGGTCGAGGTAGCGCCGCGGCAGCACCGCGGGTGCGGCCGCCAGCTCCTCGGCCTGACGGAGGGCGTATGCCGTGAGGCTGGGCACGCGCGGGTGCGGGGGCCGTCGCAGCACCCGGAGCAGGTCGCCGATGACGCCGCACGCCTCGTCGATGTCGACGCGGGTCAGGTCGCGGGTGTGCAGCCGCTCGAGGAGCAGGGCGAAGCGCGCGGGGTCGGCCCGCACGAGGCGCGCCGCACCGTGCCCGTTCCACGTCTGGAGCGCGAGGTGCTCGGTCGCGGCCTCAGGGTGCGGCCAGGTGATCTTGAGGATGCCCTCGCCGCTCACCCCGACGACGTCGCGGCCCGAGCCCAGCAGGCGCACCGGGATGGCCACCGCGCACACGCCGTTGGTGGCTCGCCCGATGGGCTCGAGCTCCCAGTCGGCGAGCAGGTCGGTGATGAGCCCCGGCAGTGCGTCGATCCAGTCCTCGCCGGAGACGTAGCCGTCGGGCTCGTAGCCGCTCACCTCGTGGGCGAACAGGGCGGGGATGAGGTCGTACATCGGGTCGTAGCTCACGCGGTGGCTCCCGGGAAGGCGGTCAGGGGCACGTCCCAGTCGACTGCGAGTGCCTGGAGGTCGGCGCTCCAGCGCGCGACGTCCTCGAGGGAGGCGGCGCTCGGGCTCGGGCCGGCCACCTCGGTGCCCGCGTCCACGGCGGACGACAGGGTCTCGGTCGCGAGGCGTCCGGCCGCCTCGGGTGTCGTGACGGGGTAGGGCAGCGCCCACCCGGCAGGCGTCGTCGAGCTCGCGCCGGACACGGCGATGTCGAGGCGCACCAGGGCGGCGAGCGTGTCCTCGGCCCGCGACCGCTGGTCGCCAGAGCTCTGGGCCGCGACGACCTCGAAGGCGTACACGAGGGGGGAGGTCCGGGAGACGATTTCGGGTCGCACGGGGCTGGGCGGCGACGTGGCGACGTCCCGTCCGAGGAGCACCGCGCCGGCGAGGCGTTGTCCGTAGGCGGCCGCGAGCAGCTCTCGGGTGTCGACGGTCGCCGTCGTGAGCGCGGACCAGTCCTCGGGCCCGAGCGAGTCGAGCAGGGCGGCGAGCTCCCGGCGGGTGCGGACCGGCCGCTGGCTCGTCGGCGGGGCGGCCGAGGGTGTGGGGGTGCCCGTGGAGCCGGTCCGCGACGACGGCGCCGGCCCGGCGGCCACGGCGGCGTCGATCACGGCCGTCGGCACGCCGGCGTTCGTGAGCCGGCCGCGCAGGACGCGCAGCTGCTCCCGGTTGACGGTGCGGAGCCGACGGACCAGGCCGCCACCCTCGTCGCCCGCGAGGACCGACGTCTCGGCCGCCACGATGTGTTCGAGGTCGGCCACGGCCGAGAGCAGGAGGGCCTCGTCCGGGGCCGGACGGCGGGTGGGCACCGGCGGGGGAGGCGGCGGCACGTCGAGGCGGAGGCCGCGGTCGACGAGCAGCGCGAGGGCGGCGGCACCGCCGCCGAGCACGAGAAGGCGGCGCGGGGGACGGCCGAGACCGTCCATCACCCGTGACCCGAGCCCACGGGTGTCGCCGTCCATGCCGAGATCTTCGCACGCGGGCGGCGGTCTGCGACGACCCCCCGGCGCCGATAGAGTGGTGGGCACGCGGTGCCCGTCGCGTCCTTCGGGGCGTCGGCGCCGGACATTCGAGAAGAGCAGGAGGCGTCGACTGATGAGCACGGCCCAGGAGATCAGAGCGACGCTCGAGCCGGTGCTCGCGCCCCTCGGGCTCGTCGTCGAGGACGTCTCCGTGTCTCCCGCCGGCAAGCGGCGGCTGGTTCGCGTGCTCGTCGACGCCGACATCGCCGGTCTCGACGCAGCCGACACGACGAGTGCCGTCCCGCCGCTCTCGCTCGACGCCGTCGCCGAGGCGACTCGTGCCGTGAGCGACGAGCTGGACGCGAGCGACGTGATGGGTCAGGCCCCCTACGTCCTCGAGGTGTCCTCACCCGGGGTCGGCCGGCCGCTCGCCTCCCGCGACCAGCTCCGGCGTCAGGTGGGGCGGCTCGTCGAGGTCGTCCACCAGGACGGCACCGACACCGGGCGGCTCACCGAGGTCGGCACGGACTCGCTCACCCTCGAGGTCCAGGCCACGAAGAAGACTCCGGCGCGCCACATGACCCTCGACCTCGACACCGTCCAGCGCGGCACCGTGCAGGTCGAGTTCACCCGCGCCGAGACCACGAACGACGCCGCCGTCGACGACGCGGGGGACGACGCCTCCGACGACGCGCACGACGACACCCACGACCCGGACGAGACGTCCGCCCTGGAAGGGGACCACTGATGGACATCGACCTCGCAGCCCTGCGCGCCTTGGAACGGGAGCGCGACATCAGCCTCGACGTGCTCATCCCCGCCATCGAGCAGGCGCTCCTCGTCGCCTACCACCGCACCGACGGCAGCCAGCGCATCGCGCGGGTCGAGCTGGACCGCAAGACCGGCCACGTCATCGTCTGGGCCCGTGAGGAGGGTGACCTGCTCCCGGTCACCGAGGAGGGCGAGCGTCCGCAGCGCGGCGAGCCCGGACCCGAGTTCGACGACACCCCGGTCGGCTTCGGCCGCATCGCCGCCTCGACGGCGCGGCAGGTCATCGTCCAGCGCCTGCGCGACCTCGAGGACGAGGCGATCCTCGGCGACTTCAAGGGCCGCGAGGGTGACGTCATCTCCGGCATCATCCAGCAGAGCCAGGACCCCCGGAACGTCCTCGTCGACTTCGGCACGGTCGAGGGCATCCTGCCGCTGGCCGAGCAGGTGCCGGGCGAGCGCTACGTCCACGGCGAGCGCCTGCGCTGCTTCGTCGTCAGCGTCAAGCGTGGGCCCAAGGGCCCCCAGGTGGGCCTGAGCCGCACCCACCCCAACCTCGTGCGCACGCTCTTCAAGTTCGAGGTGCCCGAGATCGCCGACGGCACCGTCGAGATCGCCGCCCTGGCCCGCGAGGCCGGACACCGCACGAAGATCGCGGTCCACAGCCGGGTCGCCGGCGTCAACGCCAAGGGCGCGTGCATCGGCCCGATGGGCGCCCGCGTCCGTGCCGTCATGACCGAGCTGCGCGGCGAGAAGATCGACATCGTCGACTATGCCGACGACCCCGCCACCTTCGTCGCGGCCGCCCTGTCGCCCGCCCGGGTGCAGTCCGTCGAGATCGTCGACGCCGCGGCCCGCGCCGCGCGGGTCGTCGTGCCCGACTACCAGCTGAGCCTCGCGATCGGCAAGGAGGGCCAGAACGCCCGCCTCGCCGCCAAGCTCACCGGATGGCGCATCGACATCCGTCCCGACACCGAGGCCGCCGACGCGGCAGCAGAGCGCGGGACGACCGACGGCTCCTGAGGTCGGCTCGCGCCGACGGGCTCAGGAGTCCTTGAGGACGAGGACCGGCTGGCCGGAGCGGCAGGTCACGAGGAGGCGGTCCTCGCGCGAGTCGCTCTTGAACGTCGCCCGTATGCCGCCGTCCTCGCGCTCCACCTCATAGCGGTAGCCGTTGCTCGGGGTGACCGAGCGCAGCTGCACCTGACCGTCCCCGCAACGGGCCGTCAGGGAGCCGCCCGTCGTCGAGAAGCTTGCGGTGGGACTCGTGGAAGCCCTCCCGTCAGGCTGGGCGGTGGTGCGGGACCCGGCGGGTGCGTCCGAGGTGGACGACGGACCCTCGGGTCCCGGCGCCGCGGCGGAGGTGTCCCCGTCGACGGGTGGACTGTCGGTCCGGCCGGCGACGACCGGGCCGATCGGCGCGACGGTGTCCGCGCTGCGGGTGGACGCCTCGTGGGGTGCCTGGGTCTGGGTGCCTCCCGGCTCCGCAGGCGGGAGCAGGGCGGGGTCCGGCGACGGCCCCGTGGTCGTGGGGCCCGGCACGAGCGTGCCGCCGGCCGTGGACGTGACGGTGGTGCTCGGCAGGGTCGCCGTCGCGGAGGGGAGTGGCTGCTCGAGCTCGCCCGCGACGTCCTGACCCACGCGCGTCACGACGGTCGTCGTCACCGTGGCGGTGACCGCCACGACGGTCAGCCAGCCGAGCGCGAGGCGCAGCGGACCCGCGCGTCCCGACGTCATCGCGGACCCCCGTCCCGCGGGCCCGGCGGATGCGTCACGACCGGGTCTGCGCAGGTCGGCCCGGGCGTACCGTGAGGCGTGTGACCCACGTGCTCGTCATCGAGGACGACCCCGCGATCCGGGGATCGCTCGTACGGGCCCTGACCGGCCGTGGGCACGCCGTGTCGAGCGCCGCCAGCGGGCTCGGCGGGCTCGAGCAGGTGCTCAACGAGCACCCGGACGTCGTCCTGCTCGACCTGGGCCTGCCCGACGTCGACGGCCACACGGTGCTGACCATGCTGCGCTCGGTCACCGCGACCCCGGTCATCGTCGTCACGGCGCGTGACGACGACGGCTCGATCGTCCGCGCCCTCGACTCGGGGGCCGACGACTACGTGCCGAAGCCCTTCACCCTCGACCAGCTCGAGGCCCGGATGCGGGCGGTGCTGCGGCGCAGCGAACCGGCCCACGCCGACGAGCGGATCACCGTCGGTGGTCTCGTCATCGACCCGTCCCGCAGGGGCGTGACCCTCGACGACGTGCCCGTGGACCTCTCGCGACGTGAGTTCGACCTCCTCCTCATGCTCGCCGGTCGCGTCGGTGAGGTCGTGACCAAGCGCGAGATCATCGTGGAGGTGTGGCAGCAGGTCTACGGAGGCGGCGAGCGCACCGTGGACGTGCACCTGTCGTGGCTGCGTCGCAAGCTCGGCGAGTCGGCGGCTCATCCGCGGTACCTCCACAGCGTCCGAGGGGTGGGGGTTCGGCTGGCGGCCCCGGAGGACGTGCCCTGATGCGTCGTCAGATCACGTGGCTCGTGGCCGCGACGACGTCTGCGGTCGTCGTCGCCTTCATCATCCCCCTCTGCCTGCTCGTGTCGAACGTCGCCGAGGACCGTGCCGTGAACCGGGCCCGTCAACAGGCGCACAGCGTCGCCACCGTCGTCGCCAGCGTCGACAGCGAGCAGGTGCTCTCCGAGGCCGTCGGGCTCTTCACGGCGCAGGGCATGGTCGTTGCCGTGCACACGCCGTCCGGCCGGGTCATCGGTCGTGACACGTCGGTGGGAGACGACGACGCCGAGGTCGCCCAGGCGAAGTCGACCCGCACGGCGTTCACCCATCGCACCGACACGGGTCTCGACGTCATCATCCCGGTGCAGACCGAGAGCGGGGTCACGGTCGTCGAGTCCACCGTGAGCAACGACGAGCTGCGTCAGGGGGTCGCGGCCGCCTGGGCCACGATCATCGGTCTCGGGCTGCTCCTCGTCGGGGTGGCGGCCGTGATCGCCCTCCGTCTGGGCCGCCGCGTGAGCGTGCCCGTGACCCGGCTGGCGGCGGTCGCCCACCGCATCCGCGAGGGCGAGCTCGGCACCCGTGCCGTCCCCGAAGGGCCACCCGAGACGGTCGAGCTCGCGGGGGCGCTCAACCAGCTCGCCGACCGCATCGACGTGCTCGTGACGTCCGAGCGTGCGGCCGTCGCCGACCTCGGTCACCGACTGCGCACACCGGTCACCGCCCTGCGGCTCGACAGCGACCTCGTGACGGACCCGGAGGTCTCCAGGCGGCTGCGCCACCATGTCGACGAGCTCCAGCGCAGCGTCGACGCCATCGTCCACGAGGCCCGCCGCCCGTTGCGCCGTGCGATGCCGAGCGGGTGTGACCTCGGGGTCGTCGTCCGCCGACGAGCCGCCTTCTGGGAGCCCCTCGCGCAGGACCAGGAACGGGCCTTCGCCGTGACGGGCCCCGACGGTCCGTGTGCCGTCGACGTCCCGGAGGAGGACGTGAGCGACGTCGTGGACGTGCTGCTCGACAACGTCTTCGCGCACACGCCCGAAGGGGCGGGCGTCGAGGTCGCCGTGCGCGTCGACGAGGGCCGGGCCCACCTCACCGTGGCCGACGGCGGGCCGGGCGCCGCCGAGTCCGCCCTCGACCGGGGCCGCAGCGGCAGTGGGTCGACGGGTCTCGGGCTCGACATCACCCGTCGGGTCGCGGAGGCCGCCGGTGGCTCGGTCGCCCTGGCCCGCTCCGACCTGGGCGGCCTTCTGGTGGAGGTCTCCCTACCCCTGCGACCAGGGAGCGGTACGCGCCCAGGCTGAGAGCGACCCGGGCGGAGTCGCGCGACGAAGGACGAGCACGGATCGTGCGCCGCGTCCGCACACCACGCATACGATGGCAGGGCAGCACGGGTTCGGCCCCTCTTCCAGGCGGGGGAGGATGCCCGATGCGCGGTCTCGCGCCGTGGCGCGGTAGACTTACCTGTGGCCGACCGGACTGGACTCCGTGCTGAGCCGTCCCGCACCTGTGTGGGATGTCGAGGAATGGATAGCTGGTCGGCTCTGCTGCGAGTGGTCGCGGCGACGGACAGAGATGCCGGGGACACCTCCCCGGTCACGCTCCGTCCCGACCCGAGACACCGGATGCCGGGACGTGGTGCATGGCTGCACCCGACGCCCGACTGTTTCGAGCTGGCAGTGCGCCGCAAGGCGTTTGGACGTGCCCTGCGCCTGCAGGTCGCCCTCGACGTCAGCGCGGTGGCACGACATCTCGGAGTCCAGGACGCGCAGCAACGCTCCGGTGCCCCACACGGGTCGCACCGATCAGTCAGAGATCAGTCAACGAACCAAGGCGGGTTGAAAACGCTATGAGCACCCGATGAGTACTCAGCGATGAGCAAGCCCCAGCAATAACCCACGGTTCGGCCACTTCCTGTTCAGGCCGGACCAGGAACAGGAGAGATGTGGCTAAGGTCCGGGTCTACGAGCTCGCAAAGGAGCTCGGAGTCGAGAGCAAGACACTGCTCGCACACTTGAAGAGCCAGGGAGAGTTCGTCCGGTCGGCATCGTCGACCATCGAGCCCCCCGTCGTCCGCAAGATCATCGAGACCTTCCCCCGGGAAGGCTCGTCCAGCGGCGACAAGAAGCCGGCGGCCCCCAAGGCCGCCCCCACGAGCGCGGCCCCCGCCGCGCCCCAGAAGGCTGCTCCGGCGCCGTCGGCCCCCGCGCCGGCCGCTCCCGCAGCCGCAGCACCGGCGGCTCCCGCCCCGGCTGCTCCCGCAGCACCTGCTGCCCGCGAGGCCGCTCCGGCCCCCGCCAAGGCAGCTCCCGCACCCGCCGCCCCGGCACCGAAGGCTCCGGCCCCGGCTGCTCCGGCCCCCGCCGCTCCTGCGGCGTCGGCTCCGGCTCGGGTGCAGTCCAGCCGTGACGGTGGTCAGCAGACCTCCGGCGTCCCGGCCTCCCCGCGTCCGGCGCCCCGTCCGGGTCAGCCGCGTCCGGGCAACAACCCGTTCGCCCCGAGCCAGGGCATGGGCCAGTCCCGCGCCCCGCGTCCCGGTGGCGACACCGCGCCGCGTCCGGGCAACAACCCGTTCAGCCCGAGCCAGGGCATGCCGCGTCCGCAGCAGCGCCAGGGCGGTCAGGGTGGCCAGGGTGGCCAGCGTCCGGGTGCTCCCGGCGGCGCCCCGCGTCCCGGTGCCCCCGCCGCAGGCGGTCGTCCGGGTGCTCCCGGCGGCGCCCCGCGTCCCGGTG